>NZ_JBEVLO010000155.1:0-20560 GCF_040509115.1 Mycobacterium sp.
CCCGCCGAGCCTTGGTGGCGGCCCACCTCGAACGTCAGGCGCGGTCCGTCTGGGTTACCGATGTTGATGCCGAGGCCGTCTGACACCTCGACCATCGGCACGCGGTGGCCATTGACGTACAGACCGTTGAGACTGCTGTTGTCGATCGCGATCCAGCGCCCCTGATCGAAGCGCAGAATCAGGTGCGCCCGCGAGATCAACGGGTGGGCGACGCGTACGTCGGCGCGAAGATCGCGGCCGACGACCACGTCGTTGCCCGGCGAGAAGGTGCGAGGAGACCCGTCGTACCTAACGGTCAGCGCGGGTGAGGCTGGTCGCGTCATCGGAGACGACTCTATCGGTATCGCCGCGGACTGTGGCGCCGGTCCAGGCGAGCCCCACCTCAGCCGGGCAAAGCCCCAGCGTGCCGCGTCGGTGATCGCGCAGGGGCCGCCGCAGCGCGGTTTGCCGTTCAGCGGAGCTGCGGACCATCCCGACGGGGCGCGCAGGTCTAGTGGGTGGCCGAGGATTTTGATCGCCCGACCGGCCGCCCGCTTCCCGCGTTCACCGTGTTCGGAGTGCAACGATGGGGCTGATGACGATGGGGCTAATGACAATGGAACGCACGAAGTTGACGCGGATGGGAGGCACGGGGCATGGGCTGGCATAGGGGAAGGCTCGGGGTGCCCGGGGTCCTCGGGGTCCTCGGGGTCCTCGGGGTCCTGGGGGTCGTGGTGTGTCTCGCAGTCCCCGTGAGCGTGCTTCCGATCGCCGCTGCCGAGCCCAGCGATCGCACCGACCAACGTGGCTTCATCGATTCGACGGCGCGGTGCGAAGCACCTGCGACGGCCGTGGCGTTCGGCCGGACCGCGAGCTCGCGAGTGGCGATTTGCACCGAGAGTTCCCAGTACCAGTACCGCGGAGTTCGGGTGCGCGACGGTGCGCGCCTCATCCTCGTCGCCGAACCGGCCAGTGGCGGGGGATACGTCGCCGAGAACGACGGGATCACGTACACCGTGACGTCGAGCGCGTTGACCATCAGCTCCGGCGGCACGGTGATCCGCGAGGAGCCGATGGTCGAATTCCACGGCCAGGCTTCGTCGTCCACCCCCACGACCTCTGGGGCCACTCCCACGACCTCTGGGGCCACCCCGACGACGTCGGCACCACCGACGCCCACCGCCACGACTCCCACGTCGACGACACCCCTTCCGCCGCCGTTGCCCGCCGAGGTGGGTGGCGGCTAGCCCGGCGAGCCCGTCACCACGCAGTGCGTCTGGCTGTAGATCGTGGCCATGCACTTGTTGCAGTGGGTGCACAGTGAACGCACCGCGTGCCCGGGGTCCTCGTCCCTGATGCGGTTGACCAGATCGGGTTCGGCGAGCACCGCGCGACCCATCGCCACGAAGTCGAATCCCTCGGCCATCGCCAGATCCATCGTCTCGCGATTGGTGATGCCGCCCAACAGGATCAGCGGCATGGAGAGCTCCGCGCGAAACTGCTTCGCCTGGTCCATCAGATAGGCCTCGCGGTAGGGGTACTCGCGGAGGAACTTCTTGCCGCTCATCCTGATGCCCCACCGCAGCGGCGGCTTGAAGGCGTTGGCGAACTCCTTGATGGGGGCGTCGCCGCGGAACAGGTATAGCGGGTTGAGCAGTGAGCTCCCCGCGGTCAGCTCGAGGGCGTCCAGTCCGCCGTCGTCCTCCAGCCACTTCGCGGTCTGGATGGATTCCTCGAGCGCGATGCCACCCCGCACGCCGTCGGACATGTTGAGCTTGGCGGTCACGGCGATGCGGTCGCCGACGGCCTCGCGGACGGCCCGGACCAGACCGCGGGCGACCTTGGCGCGATTGACCAGCGAGCCGCCGAACTCGTCGGTGCGACGGTTGATCAGCGGGCTGAGGAACGAACTGGCCAGATAGTTGTGGCCCAGATGGATCTCCACGGCGTCGAAGCCGGATTCGATGGCTAGCCGGGCGGCGTTGGCGTGGGCGGCGGTGATGTCGTCGATGTCGGCGCGGGTGGCCTTCTTGGCGAACCGCATCGACAGTGGGTTGAAGAAGCGCACCGGCGCGTATGCGGGGGCCTTGTTGGTCTTGGCATTGGCGACCGGACCTGCGTGCCCGATCTGGGCACTGATGGCGGCACCCTCGGCGTGGATTGCGTCGGTCAGCCGACGCAGCCCAGGCACCGCCTCGGGCCGCATCCACAGCTGCCAGCCGTCGGTGCGTCCGCCGGGGGTCACCGCGCAGTAGGCGACGGTCGTCATCCCGATGCCGCCGGCGGCGGGCAGGCGGTGATAGGTGATGAGGTCGTCGGTGACGAGGGCATCGGGGGTGGACGCCTCGAACGTCGCCGCCTTGATGATGCGGTTGCGCAACGTCACCGGACCGAGCTTGGCCTCGCCAAACACGTCGGTGAACACATTGGGCTGAGTGTTCATGGGGGTGAGCCTGACACAATGATCGCGTGGGAGCGATCACTCTGGACGGCAAGGCCACGCGCGACGAGATCTTCGTCGACCTCAAGAAGCGAGTGGAGGCATTGACCGCCGCCGGCCGCACGCCGGGGCTTGGCACGGTCCTGGTTGGCGACGATCCCGGATCGCAGGCCTACGTGCGGGGCAAGCATGCCGACTGCGCGAAGGTCGGCATCAACTCGATTCGGCGCGACCTGCCCGCCGACATCAGCCAGGCCGACCTCGACGCGACGATCGACGAGCTCAACGCCAACCCCGAGTGCACCGGCTACATCGTGCAGCTGCCGCTGCCCAGGCATCTCGACGAGAACGCGGCGCTGGAGCGCATCGACCCGGCCAAGGACGCCGACGGTCTGCATCCGATGAATCTCGGGCGCCTGGTATTGAACGAGGCGGCTCCGCTGCCGTGCACGCCGAGGGGGATCGTGCACCTGCTGCGCCGGTTCGAGGTACCGATCGCCGGGGCGCACGTCGTGGTGATCGGGCGGGGGGTCACGGTGGGGCGGCCGATGGGGCTGCTGCTGACGCGGCGATCGGAGAATGCCACGGTGACGTTGTGCCACACGGGAACTCGCGATCTACCCGCACTGACACGGCAGGCCGACATCGTCATCGCTGCCGTCGGCGTTGCGCACATGGTGACCCCGGAGATGGTGAAGCCGGGTGCCGCCGTCGTCGACGTGGGAGTCAGCCGCGACGCCGAGGGCAAGCTGGTGGGCGACGTGCACCCTGGCGTGTGGGACGTTGCCGGTCACGTGTCGCCGAACCCGGGTGGGGTCGGGCCCCTGACGAGAGCCTTCCTGCTTACCAACGTCGTCGAGCTCGACGAGGCGAAATTGCAGTGACACCAAGGGGATTCGTCCACAAGGTGTTCGCCGGGCAGTGGCCGATACTGACCGTTGGTCTATTCCTGGTCGCGGCGTTCGCCCTGGTGGTCGCGGGTTACTGGCGCCGCGGCGCGCTGGTGTTGGCGATCGGGGTCGGGGTGGCGGCGGCCATGCGCCTGACGCTGACCGAGGAACGTGCGGGACTGCTGGTGGTGCGCTCGCGGACCGTCGACTTCGCCACGACTGCCACGGTCAGCGCGGCCATGCTGTACATCGCGTGGACGATCGATCCGCTGGGCACCAGTTAGCGATCCAAAGTTGCCCACCAGGCAATTTTGCATGCCGTGCAAGTTTGGGCGTACGGTGGCGGCATGGCAGGACGGGAATCGCCGGGACTTCGCGAGCGCAAGAAAGCCGACACCCGTAGGGCGTTGAGCGACGCGGCCTTGGCGCTGGCGTTCGAGCGTGGTCTCGACGACGTGACACGGGAGGCGATCGCCAACCTGGCGGGGGTGTCGCTGCGCACCTTCAACAACTACTTCACCGGTAAGTACGAGGCGCTGGCCTACCGTCAGACCGAACGACTGCGCCGCAGCATCGCCGCCCTGCGCGAGCGTCCCGCCGACGAGCCGTTGTGGACCTCCATCACCGAGGCCGTGCTCGACCCGCTGGAGGCCGACTTCGGTGAGGCCGCCAGCGAAGAAGACCGCGCGCCGTCAAGAGCGGAACTGGTGGAGATCCGAAAGTTGTTGATGAGTGCCGACATCCGCAATGCCATGTCCCGAGACCTGTTCGACGAATGGGTTGAGGCGATTGCCGAACGCAGCGGCACGGATCCCACCCGCGACATGTATCCGCGACTGGTGACGGCCGTGTTGCGAGCCGTGGGAGATGCGGCGATGGACACCTACGCGGCGGCCGACCCACCGGTGGCCATCACCACTCTGTTGCGCGAGGGCATGGCGGCGGTGGCGGCCGGTCTGCCCGAACCACCGAAACGAACGAAGAGGAGCAATCGTGGCTGACGTCAGCGAAGCGACGGGGGAGGCCACCGTCGTCATCTCGGGAGCGGGCCCGAACGGACTGATGCTGGCATGCGAGCTCGCGCTCGCCGGCGTGCGGTCGATCGTGCTCGACAAGCAGCCGGGTCCCAGCGACGAACCAAAGGCCAACGGGCTTGTCGGACAGGTCATCCGCCAACTCGACATGCGGGGTCTCTATCACGCGTTCGGCGGGCCGGAGGGTCCGCCGCAGCCGGTGCACGAATGGCGGTTCTCCGCGCTGCCCGTCGACTTCCTCGGCGTCGAGGACAACCCCATGCATGCCCTGCTTCTGCAACAACCCCGCCTGGTGCGCCTGCTGGAGAAGCGCGCGCACGACCTGGGGGTCGACGTTCGGTGGGGTCACGAACTCGTCGGGCTCGTACCGTCACCGGGCGGCGTCACCGCCGAAGTGACCTCACCAGAGGGGGGTTACGACCTCGCCGCGACCTACCTCGTCGGCGCCGACGGTGGCCGCAGCCCGGTGCGGAAGGCCGTCGGCATCGAGTTTCCGGGATCCACGTCGGACACGGTGGCGCGCCTGGCACACGTTCGGCTGCCCGACGAGCTGCGCTCCGACGACGGCGGGTATTTGATTCCCGGCTTCGGTCGACTTCCCTTCGGGCACACCAGGCTCGCCGGCGGTGGTCTGGTCGCCGCGCAGTTCCAGCCCGACCGCCTCCTGCTCGGAACGATCGAGTTCGGGCGCACGCCCGGACTCGACGAGACGCCGATGACGCTCGCGGAGATGCGAGACAGCGCGCAGCGGGTGCTCGGGGTGGACCTGCCGATCGAGGCGCCGACCGGACCGGGGCCGCACGCGCTCCGTCGCATCGACGGACAAAACAGCAGGCAGGCGAGTACCTACCGCGAAGGCAACGTCCTTCTGCTCGGCGACGCCGCGCACGTGCACTCCGCGATGGGCGGGCCTGGTCTCAACCTCGGCCTGCAGGACGCGGTGAATCTCGGCTGGAAACTGGCCGCCCACGTCAACGGCTGGGCCCCCGACGATCTGCTGGACACCTACGACTCGGAGCGTCGTCCGGTGGGGGAGCGGGTGATGATGCAGTCGTTGTCGCAGACGGCACTGATGGCACCGGGACCTGAAGTCGACGCGCTACGAACACTTTTCGGCGAGTTGGTGACGTTGCCAGAGGTGCGTCGATACTTGGCCCAGCTGCTGGCCGGATCCGACGTCCGCTACGACGTCGGTGACGCGCATCCGCTGTCGGGACTGTTGTTCCCCGACCTCGCACTGCACGACGGACGCCGCCTCGCCGACCTGCTTCACGACGCGCGGCCGGTACTCGTCGATGCGTCCGGAGGCACGTTCGCTGCGGCGGCCGCGCAGTGGGCCGACCGCGTCGACCTGGTCACGGCGGGGGTGGCGGGCTCGCCGCTGGCAGGGTTGCTTCTGCGCCCGGACGGTTACGTGGCCTGGGCGGCCGATTCGGCACAGGCGCCAGGACTGGCTGCGGCGCTTGAGCGATGGTTCGGTGCTAGGCCAACGTGGCCCGGATGCCCACCGTGACGTAGGGCAGTGCCAGTCCACTGGCGTTGGCCAGCGCCGGATGCGTTGCCAGGAGTTGCCGCACCCGGTCCAGCGTCTTGGCGCGAACCGCCGTAGGTGAGGTGATGCAGTAGCTTCGCGACGCCACTAGGTCGATGAGTGCTTGCGGCGTAAGGTAACTCGTCCATTCGAACTGGCGGCGTTCCACGTCGGTGAACGGCGCTGGCAGCGTCACGTCGCGCCTGTTCTCCGGGTCGTCGTCGTGGCCGATGATGCGCCCGAGGTCCTTCACCCAGCCCAGCCGTTCGTCGCGCACGTTCCACACGAGGCCGATGCGACCGCCCGGCCGCAACACCCTCGCTATCTCGCGGACTGCCCGCTCGGGGTCGAACCAGTGCCAAGCCTGGGCCACCAGTACGGAGTCGACGCTGTCGTCGGGAAGCGGTATCTCCTCCGCGGTGCCCAGCAGCGCCGGAACGTCGGGCAACGAGCCCCTGAGCACTTCGAGCATCTCGGCGATGGGGTCGACGGCCGTGACCTGGAGTCCGCGCTCGACCAGGCGAACGGTCAACTTGCCGGTACCCGCGCCGAGGTCGAGGACGTCGCGCGCGCCGGAGGGCAGCAGCCAGTTGATCGCCTCCGGGGGGTAGGACGGCCGGCCCCGCTCGTAGGCGGCGGCCTCCTCGCCGAACGACAGGGATCGCTGCCGCGATTCTTCTACGCTCACTTGGACGCGAACTCCAGTGTCTGCCTGATCAATTCGTAGACTGCCTCGGTCTCGACGAGGAATCCGTCGTGACCGTACGCCGACTCGACGACGTTCAACCCGGTGCACGTCGGGAGGAGATCGGCCAACTGCTGCTGCAATCGCAACGGGTACAGCCGGTCAGAGGTGATACCGCCGACGATCACCGGTGCCGTGACCCTGCTCAGCGCCGCGGCCACACCCCCGCGGCCACGGCCGACGTCGTGACTGCTCAGCGCATCGGTCAACGCGACGTAGGTGCCCGCGTCGAACCGCCGGGCCAACTTGGCGCCCTGGTGTTCCAGGTAGCTCTGCACTGCGTAACGGCCACCGTTGATCGGATCCTCGTCGCCCTGAGCATCATTGGCAAACCGATCGTCCAACTCGGCCTCGCCGCGGTACGTCAGGTGCGCGAAGCGCCGCGCGATCTCGATGCCTGCATCCGGAGACCGTCCGCTCTCGTGATAGTCGCCGTTCTGCCAGTTCGGATCTGCCTTGATGGCCGACACCTGGGTGCTCTGCGTCCCGATCTGGTCGGCGGTGGCGCGCGCCCCCACGGCCAGAACCAGTGCGGCCCGGACGGTGTCGGGGTGGCCGACGATCCATTCCAGGGCGCGGGCTCCGCCCATCGAGCCACCGACGACCGCGGCGACCCGGGTGACGCCGAGCGCCGAGAGGGCGGCGAGATCCGCGTTCACCTGATCGCGCACGGTGATTGCCGGGAAGCGTGAGCCCCACGGCTTACCGTCCGGCGCAGGCGAACTGGGGCCCGTCGAGCCGCGGCAGCCGCCCAGCACATTGGTGGCGAGCGCGCACCAGCGGTCGGTGTCGATGGGTGCGCCGGATCCTGCGACACCGTCCCACCAGCCTGGCGTCGGGTGGTCTGGACCGGCGGGACCGGTGACGTGCGAATCGCCGGTCAGCGCGTGCAGGACGACAACGACGTTGTCGCGCTCCGGTGAGAGTTCACCCCAGCGCTGCACCGCGATGCGCACGTCGTCGAGCACCTCGCCCGATTCCAGCGTCAACGAGCCGATGTCGAGGATGCCGACCTCACCCTCGACGGGGAGGGTGGCAAGTGCGTCAGGTGCTTCGATGATCGTCACTCTTTTGCTTTCACACCGATGCCGCGGTCTGCGGCACTCCGGAGAACGCCTTGGCCGCGACGAAGCCCTGTTCGAGGTCGGCGAGGATGTCGTCGATCCCCTCGATGCCGACGGCGAGCCGCACCAGGCCGGGCGTCACACCGGTGGCGGCCTGCTCCTCCGGGGACAGCTGGGCGTGAGTCGTGGACGCCGGATGGATCACCAGCGATCGCACGTCGCCGATGTTCGCGACGTGGCTGTGCAACGTCAGCGCATTGACGAACGCCTTGCCCGCCTCGATGCCCCCCGCCAGCTCGAACGCAAGGACGGCGCCGGTTCCCTTGGGCGCCAGCTTCTTTCCGATCTCATACCACGGTGACGTGGGCAGGCCCGCGTAGTTGACCGACGTCACGCCGTCGTGGGCGCTGAGGAATTCGGCGACGCGCTGGGCGTTCGCGACGTGCCGCTCGAGGCGCAGGCTCAGCGTCTCCAGACCCTGCGCGACGAGGAAGGCGTTGAAGGGCGAGGCCGCCGAGCCGAGGTCGCGCAACAACTGCACTCGGGCCTTGAGCGCGAAGGCGGGCGGCCCGAGCTCGGCGAAGACGACGCCGTGGTAGCTCGGATCGGGGGTGGTGAATCCTGGGTGACGGCCCTGCGTCCAGTCG
The DNA here is from genome assembly GCF_040509115.1 of Mycobacterium sp. GTDB lineage: Bacteria > Actinomycetota > Actinomycetes > Mycobacteriales > Mycobacteriaceae > Mycobacterium. The sequence continues at coordinate 8,331 of NZ_JBEVLO010000155.1, forward strand.
AAGTTGCCGCCGTCGACGATCACGCCTGCGATCGTCGTGCCGTGTCCGCCGAGGTACTTGGTGGCGGAGTGGACGACGATGTCGGCGCCGTGTGCGATCGGCTGGATGAGGTACGGCGTCGCGATGGTGTTGTCCACGATCAGCGGCACGCCGTTCTCGTGGGCCACCGAGGACACGCCGGGGATGTCGAGCACGTCGATCTGCGGATTGGAGATGGTCTCGGCGAAGAACGCCTTGGTGTTCGGCCGCACGGCCGCCCGCCAGGAGTTCAGGTCGTCGGGGTCGTCGACGAACGTGGTCTCGATGCCGAGCTTGGGCAGCGTGTAGTGGAAGAGGTTGTAGGTGCCGCCGTACAGCCGCGGGCTCGACACGATGTGGTCACCGGCGTTGGCCAGGTTGAGGATCGCGAACGTCTCGGCGGCCTGGCCCGAGGCCAGGAACAGCGCGGCGACGCCACCTTCGAGCGTCGCGATCCGCTGCTCGACCACGTCCTGGGTGGGGTTCATGATGCGGGTGTAGATGTTGCCGGGCTCGGCGAGACCGAAGAGGGCGGCGGCGTGCTCGGTGTTGTTGAACGTGTACGACGTGGTCTGGTAGATCGGCAGTGCGCGCGCGTTGGTGGCGATGTCGGGGGTCTGGCCGGCGTGCACCTGCTTGGTCTCGAACGCCCACGTGGCGGTCGGATCGATCTCTTCGGTCATGGCGGATGTCTCCTGGAAATGGGATGGGGGTGCCCTGAAGGGCACGGGTCAAGAACGTGGATGGTTCAGCTGCAACTGCACAACGTGGGCCTCCGCATCAGGTTTCCCTGTCTACTCTGGGGGCCCGCCATTGCGGACCCGCGCTTGCCGTGTGGCCAACTGTCATGCAAGAAACCAGTTGGCTACTCAACCTGGTCATCACCCAGGGCACCCCACCGCGGTTGGAGGGTTGCCGGCCAGCAAGCCGGGGCTTAGCGCTGGCACTCATGACCGAGGCGAAGCGTATCTCATTCCTGGGGGTGGGAGTGAAGCGACCCGGGAGATATTTCGCGAAGGTGTGGGTGCCAGTGGGTGGGCGATGCCCCGGCCTGCGGGCGGCCGGCACGGTCAGCGACCGGCCAACTCGGCGGTGTGAGAGCCGAACTCGTTGGCGATGACGGACACCGTGTTCGCGGGAAAGCCGCCGCGGCGGGCGTGCTCCCGGATCGCCCCCTCGTCCTCGGCCTCGTGGACGCAATAGATCTTGTCTCCGGCCACGTAGCTGGTAATCCATCGGTAGGGCACCCCCAGCGAGGCGGCCACGGCGTTGGACTTCTTCGAGATCTCCGCCAATTGCGCCTCGGTGAGCTCACTCGCGCCGGGGATCTCGCGTTCGATCATGAATCGCTTCATCGCTGATTCTCCTGTCTCGTAGGTGCCCGACCGCTCTCCGGTGGGCACTTCGAGACTCGCCGCTCGCCGGCCCGCCCACATCGGGAGATCTTCCCCATGTTCACCGCCCGCACCTCCCAATCTGCCCCGTTATATCGGCGTCGGCGCAGGTTGATCGCGGTAAAGTCGGAGCGTGTTGCTCACCGGGCGCGAGCACGAACACGACGAATTCGCCCTCAGGATGCAGGAGGCGCGGGCCGGACGAGGCGGCCTGGTGGTGGTCAGTGGCGAGTCCGGCGCAGGCAAGACGTCGTTCGTCGAAATGTTCGTCGAGATGGGCGTCGAAATGGGCGTCGAAATGGGCGTGGAACGCTCACCGGAGGCACCGCGCGTTCTCTGGGGTGCCTGCGATCCGTTGTCGACGCCGCGGCCGTTGGGTCCGCTTCACGACTTGATCGGGCAGTGGCAGCCGCACACGGCCAGGCTGCTTCGCGAGGGTGATCAACCGCACGAGATCTTCGCCGCGGTCTTCGACGAACTGGAGGCGACCCCGTCGGTGCTGGTGATCGACGACCTGCACTGGGCCGATCAGGCGACGGTAGATCTGCTCCGCTTCGTCCTGCGCAGGATTCGGCGGACGAGCTCATTGGTGGTTGGCATCGTTCGCGACGACGAGATCGGTACCCGACATCCGATGCGTTCGTTGTTGGGCGACGTGGCCCGCTCGGCGCACGCGTCCTCGCTCTCGCTGCGACCCCTGGGTCTTGACGCGATCGCCGATCTGATCGGTGATCGGCCCGTTGATCCCGACCGCCTCCGACGAATCACGGGCGGCAATGCCTTCTTCGTCGTCGAGATGCTCGACCATCCCGGCGACGAACTTCCGACGAGCGTTCGGGACGCGATCTTGGCCAGGACGGTGGGCCTCGGTACCGCGGAATGGGACCTCCTGCATCTGCTGGTGTGCGCCCCCGAGGCCATTCCGGATCACCTGCTGACCCACCTCGGGGTCACGCTGCCTGCGCTACGGGCCCTTGACGAGGGCAAGTTGATCAGCCGCGGATCACGCGGTGTCGCGTTCCGGCACGACTTGTGCAGGCTCGCGCTCGCCAGCGTCATTCCGCCGGGTGCGGAGGCGGCGCTGCACAGCCGGATGATCGACGCGCTCGAAGCCGCCGCGCCAGCCGATCCGGCCGTGCTCACCCACCACGCACTCGGCGCAGGGGATCGCGACCGGATCCGGCGCGCGGCGACCGGTGCGGGCCGGGCCGCGGTGCGCGCAGGCGCCCATACCCAAGCGACCCAGTTCTTCGAGACCGCATTGGCACGTGGCGGCCCGTATGCGGCGGTGGACGAGGCGCAGCTGCTCGAAATGCTCGCCCAGGAGTACTACCTCACCGATCGGCTGGACGATGCGATCGCGGCCTGCCGGCGTGCGCTGCACCTGCACGAACAGGCCGGGCTGACTGCCGCGGTCAGCGCCAATCACCACGCGCTGTCGGTGTACGAGTGGTACAACGCCAACCGTCCGACGGCCGAGCACCACGTCGCGCAGGCCATCGCCGCGCTCGACGGCCACCTCGCCTCCAGGAGTCCCTCCGACCTGGCTGTGCTGGGTCACGCGTACGCGATGCAGGCCTTCCTCGCGGTCCAGGCCACCGATGTCGGGCGGGCCTCGGCGCTGGTGGCGCGGGCCTGCGAGATCGCCGACCTGGCAGACGATCCGACGTTGGTGGTGCGGGTCGGGCTCATCGAGGGCTACTGCGCCGTGCTGGCAGGCGACGGCGTGGGCCGCGACGCCATCCTGTCGATCATCGAGGCGGCGCCCGAACACTTCGACGAGATTTACTCGAGCGGATACAGCAACCTCACGTACCTGGACGTCGAGCAGCGGCGGCTCGGTCCGGCCGCCGATCTTCTCGACGTCAGCCTTTCGCTCACCATCGAGCGGGACCTGCCGATCTGTCACGCCTGGCAGCTGGGCTCGCGCGGCCGCCTTGAGCTGCTCACCGGCGACTGGGACCGTGCCGTCGTCGACGCCGACGCGGTGCTGCGCAGTCCGAGCGCCCCGCTGGCGCGGACCTGGCCGCTTCTGGTTCGTGCCCTTGTCTCGCTACGCCGCGACGGCAGTGGTGGGGAAGACATCGACGCGGCCTGGCGGCTCGCGGGCCGATTCGGGGAGCCGCTCCGGCTGCTGCCCGCCGCCGCGGCGCTCACCGAACGGGCCTGGCTGTCCGGTGACGGCGATGAGCGAATTGGGGAGTGCTGGCAACTCCTCGAACACGCCCCGATCGACGGGCTGGAATGGGCTCGCGGCGAGCTCGCGATGTGGTTGGCCCGCCTCGATCCCGGCGCCGAGTGCGCGGGCCTGCGCGGTGTGGCCGCGCCCTACCGGCTACTGCTGGACGGCAGATGTGTGGAGGCGGCAGCCGAGTTCGACCGTCTTGCAACCCCTTACGAGGCGGCAATGGCGCTCGTCGACTCGGGTGACGGCGATTGCATCCGGCGTGCTGTCGACTGCCTTGACCGTTTGGGCGCCTGCGCCGTCGCGGCCAAGGTGCGCCGTGACCTGCGATCGAGCGGAGCCGTGCGGGTGCCCGCCCGGCGGCGTGGTAGCACTCTGGCAAACCCGGCCGGATTGACGGCGCGCCAAGTCGAGGTGCTGCGGCTAATGGACGGCGGCCTGACCAACGCCGAACTCGCTACGCGGCTCTACCTGTCCGCCAAGACGGTGGACCATCACGTCTCGGCGATTCTGGCCAAGCTGCAGGTCGGTAACCGGCGCGACGCGGTGCGACGGGCTCGCGAGTTCGGGATCGTCGACGGGGCCTGACCGAACCCAAGCCACCTCGGGAACACCCGCTACGCGTAGGTTCGTATTCGACGCGATAATTGCCACTGAACTCTGAAGACCGTGACGCCGGGAGATTGATAAGTGACCGAACAGCCGACCATCATCTACACGCTGACCGACGAGGCCCCGCTGCTTGCGACCTACGCCTTTCTACCGGTGGTCAGCGCCTTCGCCGGCGCTGCCGGCATCGACGTCAAGACCAGCGACATCTCCGTGGCGGCGCGCATCCTCGCCGAGTTCTCCGATTACCTGACCGAAGAGCAGCGCGTGCCTGACAACCTGGCCGCACTCGGTGAGCTCACCCAATTGCCGGACACCAACATCATCAAGCTGCCGAACATCAGCGCCTCGGTGCCCCAGCTGCTGGCCGCCATCAAGGAGCTCAAGGCCAAGGGCTACGACCTTCCGGACTACCCCGGTGACGCGAAGACCGACGAAGAGAAGCAGATCAAGGAACGGTACGGAAAGTGCCTGGGCAGCGCGGTCAACCCCGTTCTGCGCGAAGGCAATTCGGATCGACGGGCGCCCAAGGCGGTCAAGGAGTACGCCCGCAAGCACCCCCACAGCATGGGCAAGTGGAGCCAGGCGTCGCGCACCCACGTGGCGACGATGAGGCACGGCGACTTCTACCACGGTGAGAAGTCGCTGACGCTGGACAAGGCGCGCACGGTCAAGATGGTCCTGGAGACCACCCCACGATCAGGGGAAGCCGGCAAGACCATCGTCCTCAAGCCCGAGGTCAAGCTCGACGACGGCGACGTCATCGACAGCATGTTCATGAGCAAGAAGGCGCTCTGCGACTTCTTCGAGGCAGAGATGCAGGACGCGTATGAGACCGGCGTCATGTTCTCGCTGCACGTCAAGGCGACGATGATGAAGGTCAGCCACCCGATCGTCTTCGGCCACGCGGTCAAGGTCTTCTACAAGGACGCGTTCGCCAAGCATCAGGCGCTGTTCGACGAACTCGGCGTCAACGTCAACAACGGCCTGTCCGATCTGTACGCCAAGATCGAGACCCTTTCCGCCACGCAGCACGAAGAGATCATTCGCGACCTGCACGCCTGCCATGAGCATCGGCCCGAGCTGGCCATGGTGGACTCGGCCAAGGGCATCTCGAACTTCCATTCCCCCAGCGACGTGATCGTGGACGCCTCCATGCCCGCGATGATCCGCCTCGGCGGCAAGATGTACGGCGCCGACGGACGTACCAAGGACACCAAAGCGGTCAACCCGGAGTCCACGTTCTCCCGGATCTACCAGGAAATCGTGAACTTCTGCAAGACCCACGGGCAGTTCGATCCCACGACCATGGGCACCGTCCCCAACGTCGGCCTGATGGCGCAGAAGGCCGAGGAGTACGGCAGCCACGACAAGACCTTCGAGATTCCCGAGGACGGTGTCGCCAACATCGTCGACGTCGACTCCGGCGAGGTGCTCCTGACTCAGAACGTCGAAGAGGGCGACATCTGGCGCATGCCGGTCGTCAAGGACGCTCCGATTCGGGACTGGGTCAAGCTCGCCGTCACCCGAACGCGGGAGTCCGGCATGCCGGTGGTGTTTTGGTTGGACCAGGAGCGCCCGCACGAGAACGAACTGCGCACGAAGGTGAACACCTACCTCAAGGATCACGACACCGAGGGCCTCGACATCTCGATCATGAGCCAGGAACGGGCCATGCGGCACACGATCGAGCGCGCGATGCGCGGGCAGGACACGATCGCCGCGACCGGCAACATCCTGCGCGACTACCTGACCGACCTCTTCCCGATCCTCGAGCTGGGCACCAGTGCGAAGATGCTGTCCATCGTGCCGCTGATGGCTGGCGGCGGCCTGTACGAGACGGGTGCGGGCGGCTCGGCCCCCAAGCACGTCAGCCAGTTGGTCGAGGAGAACCATCTGCGGTGGGATTCGCTTGGCGAATTCCTGGCCCTGGCGGTCAGCTTCGAGGACTTGGGCACCAAGGAGAAGAACGAGCGGGCCAAGATCCTGGCCAAGACGCTGGATGCGGCGACAGGAAAGTTGTTGGAGAACAACAAGAATCCGTCGCGCAAGACCGGAGAGCTCGACAATCGTGGCAGCCAGTTCTACCTCGCCATGTACTGGGCGTTGGAGCTCGCCGCGCAGACCGAGGACGAGGGGCTTGCCGAGCACTTCGCGCCGCTGGCCAAGAACCTCGCCGAGAACGAGGACGCCATCGTGGCCGAACTCAACGAGGTGCAGGGCGACTCCGTCGACATCGGCGGCTATTACTACCCGGATCCGGAGAAGATCACGACCGTGATGCGGCCGAGCAAGACGTTCAACACCGCGCTGGAGGGCATCAAGGGCTGACGCCGTCTCGGGGCCCGACGCGGCCCATCGCTTGCTCAGCCCGCGGGCGGGGCCTGCCGTTGCGGCTCGGTGTGCGCGTCGATGAAGTCGGCGATCAGTTCGGTAACCCGGCCGGGCGCCTCGAGCATGGGGATGTGGCCGAGGCCTTCGAGGCGAATCACCTCCGTGTTCGGGGGCAGGTGGTCGAGGAAGTACTTGTTGCCCCGCGGGGTCGGGAAGACCCTGTCCTTCTCGCACAGCACCAACTGCGTGGGGGTGGCGACGTCGGCGAGCTCCAGCAGGCCGGGCAGGCGCAGTGTCTTCACCAGTAGCTGAACGTAGGCCGTGCAGTGCGTGGCGTCGTCGACCAGCGCGACGAGGTCGGGGTGGCTCGGCCCGTCGGCGGGGCCGCTGACGGGCAACGTCGCCACCCGTCGCACGAAGGGCAGGTCGACGATCCGTGGGCCGAGCAGCCGCGCGGCCAACAGCGCCGGGCCGCCAAGCAGGAACTTGAGCACCGTCTCGTACTTCGTCACCGAGTGCTGCGACCAGCCACCCGCGGGAGCGATCGCGGTGAGCGTGCGGGCACGCCCGCGACGCTCCAACTCGAAGGCCACCCACCCGCCGAGCGAGTTGCCGACGACGTGGGCGGTCTCCCATCCGAGCGCGTCCATTCGCCGTTCGACGTCGTCGACGAGTGCCGTGGTGTCCATGAACCACGACGTCGCGCGGGGGCCGCCGTGATGGCCGATCATCGTCGGCGCGAACACCTCGAAGCGTTCGGTCTCGGCGAGTTGGTCTGCGACGGTGCGCCACACGTTCTGCGAGCACAGGAAGGGGTGCAGCATGACGATCGGTTCACCGCTGGACCCGACGTGGATGGGCGCGCGTTCTGGCATGCCGCGACCCTAAGGTGATACCGGCGGTACCGCAAGAATGGGGAAGTTCGCCGCTGTACTAGGGTCTGGCGCTGTGTCTTCTCTGACGGTCAGCACCATCAACGTCAACGGCATCCGCGCAGCGGTCAAGGAGCGATCGCCGGAGAACCTCGGCATGCTGCCGTGGCTCAAGCTGACCCGCGCCGACGTCATCTGTCTTCAGGAGACCCGCGCGGACGACGATCAGTTGGCTGAGGCATTGGCGCCCGCCATGGCCGACGGTTGGCATCTCGCGTCAGCCGATCCACATCTCAAGGGCCGCAACGGTGTTGCTGTGCTCAGCCGCTACCCGATCACCCGCGCCCTGGTGGGTCCAGAGGCCGACGAGTTCGCGGCCCACGGCCGCTATCTGGAGGTCGACACGGCAGACGCGACCGTCGCCAGCGTGTACTTTCCGACCGGCGAGGCCGATACCGAGCGGCAGCGGGAGAAGGAGCGGTTCATGGTGGCCGTCGCCGCGCGCATGGAAGTCCTGCGTAGCACGCGCCGCGAGGCGGTGGTGTGCGGTGACTGGAACATCGGCCACACGACGTCGGACATCAAGGCGTGGAAGGCAAACCAGAAGAAGGCGGGTTTCCTACCCGCCGAGCGGCAGTGGCTGACGGACCTGCTGGCCTCCGGGTGGGTGGACGTGGTCAGGGTGATGCATCCCGACGTCGCGGGCCCGTACAGCTGGTGGTCGTGGCGCGGCAAGGCCTTCGACAACGACGCAGGGTGGCGGATCGACTACCAGCTGGCGACGCGTGACCTGGCCGAGCGCGTCGTCTCGGCCCGGGTGGAGCGGGCCGACGCCTACGCGTTGCGGTGGTCGGATCACGCCCCGGTCACCGTCGAGTACGCCTGATTCCACGCCGGTCTCCTGCCGAGGTGCCGCAGGAGGCGGTCGAAGTCGTCCGCGTTGCCACCTTCGATGGCCCTGGCGAACGGTGCTCCGTCGGCTTCCCGAAAGTCGCCGTCCGGCACGGCCAGCGCCAGGGGGAGGACGGCGGCAACGACCTCGGCGGGTAGCTCGAAGGGCACACCGAGTGCGGCGGCGACGTCCCAGCCGTGGACGGCGTAGTCGACGAAGTGGAATCCCATCGCCATCTCGCCCGGCACGGTGACGTCGGGTCCGAAGTCCGGGAGTGCGAACGCGACACCGGACGTGCCGTCCGTCGCGAACGCGGCGAGTACGTCGTGGGCGGCGGCGGCATAGGCCGCGCCAGGGTCGGCGGTGACGACGTCGACGACGGTCTCGGCGCGCCAGATGGCCGGATCGGCTCCGGAACCCCTTGCGGCCGCGGCGAATCCGCGATGCTGAACCGTCATGTGGGCCAGCAGGTCGACGAGTCTCCACCCGGCGCAGGGCGTCGGCCGGTTCAGGTCGCCGGGTTGGACGGCGTCGACCACGTCGATCGAGGCGAGCACGGCGAGGCGATGAAGGGGGAGGAAGTCGGGTGAATTAGTATGCATTCGCCTACGATAAGCATTAGCATACGATATGGCAACACCTACCATGGGCCGGTGCCGAAGACTCCTCGTCGCCCCGACCTCGCCGCGATGATCGCCCCGCTGCTGCGCGACATGATCGCTGCCGAGCAGCCGGTCCTCGACGCCCACGGCCTCACGATGTGGGGCTACGTCGTGCTCTCGGCCCTGGACCGGTCATCCATGCGCACCCAGGCCGCGTTGGCCGACGCGATCGGCGCCGACAAGACCCGCATCATCCGCACCCTCGACGACCTCCAGGCCGACGGCCACATCGAGCGTCGACCCGATCCGGACGACCGTCGAGTGCGCTTGTTGGCGATCACGGCATCCGGTCGCGCCGTCAAAGCCGCCGCGCAGGCCGACATCCAGGCGGGCGAGGAGCGCTGGCTCGGTGAGCTGGCGGTCGACGAGCGGCGGGTCTTCCTCGACGTGCTGCAGAGACTGACCCGTGGAGGGGGCTGAGGACGGCAGTGGAAAGATCGACGTCATCATGAGCTCCGAGAACAGTCAGCGCGTCGTCTTCTCCGGCGTCCAACCCACGTCCGATTCCCTCCACCTCGGCAACGCCCTTGGTGCGGTGAGTCAGTGGATCGGGCTGCAGGACGCCTTCGACGCGTACTTCTGCGTCGTCGATCTGCATGCGATCACCCTTCCGCAGGATCCGGCACTGCTGCGCAAGCGCACGCTGGTCACCGCCGCGCAGTACCTCGCACTGGGCATCGATCCGGCGCGCGCCACGGTGTTCGTCCAGAGCCACGTCCCGGCTCATGCCGAATTGGCTTGGGTGTTGGGTTGTTTCACTGGTTACGGGCAGGCGTCGCGGATGACGCAGTTCAAGGACAAATCTTCCAAACAGGGCAGCGATTCCACCACCGTGGGCCTGTTCACCTATCCGGTACTGCAGGCCGCGGACGTGTTGCTCTATGACACGCACCTGGTGCCGGTCGGTGAGGATCAGCGTCAGCACCTCGAATTGGCCCGCGACGTCGCACAGCGGTTCAACGCACGTTTCCCGGACACCTTCGTCGTTCCGGAGGTGATGATTCCCAAGGCGACCGCCAAGATCTACGACCTGCAGGATCCGACCGCGAAGATGAGCAAATCCGCGGCCACCGACACCGGCCTGATCAGCCTGCTCGACGATCCGGCCAAGACCGCCAAGAAGATCCGCTCGGCCGTCACCGACAGCGACCGGGAGATCCGGTTCGACACCGAAGCCAAGCCGGGGGTGTCGAACCTGCTGACCATCCAGTCCGCCGTCACCGGCACCGCCCTCGACGCGCTCGTCGAGGGATACGCCGGTCGTGGGTACGGCGACCTGAAAAAGGACACCGCGGACGCTGTCGTCGAGTTCGTCACGCCCATCAAGACGCGGGTCGACGAGTTCCTGGCCGATCCGGCTGAACTGGAAGCGGTGCTGGCCGCAGGGGCGCGCCGGGCCAGAGATGCGTCTGCAAAAACGATGAAGCGGGTATATGACCGGTTAGGGTTTCTTCCGCAACTGCTGTGAGCGCCGGGAGGCAGCATGACCGAACCGGCCGAGCCCGGCGACAAGCCAGGTGTGCTGGACCGGTTTCGGGCGAAGATGCCGTGGTTCGACCATGTGATGCGTGCCCAGGAGCAGTACACCGCGAGCAAAGGCGATTTCTACGCCGCCGGGGTCACCTACTTCACCATCTTCGCGCTGTTCCCCCTGCTGATGGTCGGCTTCGCCGCCGGCGGTTTCGTGCTGGCCAGCAGGCCGGACTTGCTGAACCAGGTCGAAGCGCGGATCAGGGAATCGATCAGCGGTGATCTGGGCACCCAGCTGATCCAGCTGATGGACTCGGCCATCGACTCCCGCACTTCGGTCGGCATCATCGGTCTGGCGACGGCCGCCTGGGCCGGGTTGGGCTGGATGGCCAATCTCCGCGAGGCGCTCAGCCAGATGTGGGGCGATTTCCGCGGCAAGCCGCCTGGTTTCGTCAAGACCAAGCTGTCGGATCTGCTGGCGTTGCTCTCCGCTTTCGTGGCGATCGCGTTGACTGTCGCGCTCTCCGCGCTGGGCAATACCTCGGTGATGCAGAACGTGCTGCACTGGTTCGGCATCGGGGAGTCGCCGGTGCTCAGCGTCGTTCTCGGGGTGGCGTCTCGGGTGATGGGGCTGGTGGTGTCCTGGTTGCTGTTCACCTGGATGATCGCCCGGCTGCCCCGCGAATCGGTCAGCTTCCGCAGCAGCCTGCGGGCCGGGCTGATCGCCGCCATCGGGTTCGAGGTCTTCAAGCTGGTGGCCTCGGTCTACCTGCAGTCGGTGGTCACCGGTCCGGCCGGCGCCACCTTTGGTCCGGTGCTGGGCCTGATGGTGTTTGCCTACATCACCGCGCGGCTGGTGCTGTTCGCCACCGCGTGGGCGGCGACGGCCAAGGACAACGTGCGTGAGAACACCGTCTCGCCGCCCGCACCCGCGGTGATCAACACCCGGGTGCTGACCCGCCCCGGCCTGGGCGTTCCGCAGGCCCTCGCCGCTGCTGCCGCGGGAGCCGTTGGCGCGCTTGGTCTTTCGCGGCTACGCAAGCGGGATCGCTGATCACCTAGTCGGTGGTCGCCGTGCGCCTTGTCCACTTGTACAGCCCGGCGATCACCGCCACGAACAGCACGACGCCGAGGATCTCAGCCCAGCTCGCAAAGCTCTCGCCCACCACCGCGAGCGGGCTGTCGCTGCCGGAGGCCGCCACGATGCCTGCGAACACCACCCCGAACAGGCTCTCGCCGACGATCAGGCCGGTCGCCATCAGGACGCCGAGGCGCTTCTTCTGCTCGACCTCCAGCACCTGATCGCCGCCGGTGCGGTCGGCCCACTTGTCATACGACCGGCCCAGTAGCGCGCCGATGGGAATGACGAGCGTCAGCGACATCGGCAGATACATGCCCATGCCGACCGCCAGCGGTGGCAGGGCGAACTTCGTGGTGCGCCGCAGCGACTCGTCGATCAGGATGACCACCGCGCCGATGGCGACACCGAGACCAAGCAGTTTCCAATTCAGGTCGCCGCCGAAGACGCCTTTGGCCAGCGATGAGATCAGCGCTGCCTGCGGTGCCGCCAGCGCGTTCGGGCCGGCACCGGGTGCGCCCGCGAAGCCGAAGGCCTTGTTCAGCAGGTCGAGCACCGGGGCGATCACCAGCCCGCCGAAGATGACACCGATGACCAGCGCGACCTGCTGTTTCCACGGCGTGGCACCGACCAGCTGGCCGGTCTTGAGGTCTTGCAGGTTGTCATTGGAGATGGTGGCGATGCCGAATACCACCGCCGTGGCGAACAGCGCATAG
>NZ_JBEVLO010000156.1:0-26654 GCF_040509115.1 Mycobacterium sp.
GTCTATGCGAATCACGTCTTCAACTTCCTGCCTGCCGACGTGGTGGTGCGGCGGTACTTCGCCGAGCTCCTTCGGCTCGTCGAGAACTCCGACGTCTTCCAGGTTCTCGCACACTGCGACTACCCGCGGCGCTACTGGCCGACCCGGCGGGAGGGCGACTACCGCGAGGCCGACTTCGAGGAGGAGTACCGCACCGTCTTCCGCGCGCTCGCCGGTACGGATCGCCCGCTGGAGCTCAACACCGCAAGCCCGCTCGCGTCGGCGACGCTGATGCGCTGGTGGTACGAGGAAGGGGGTGGCGCGGTCTCCTTCGGCAGCGACGCCCACGTTCCGCTGCGGGTGGGAGACAAGTTCGACGTGGCCGTCGACATCGTCGAGGCTGCCGGGTTCCGACCGGGGCGCGACGAATACGACTTCTGGCGTCGCTGAGCGTCAGGGCAGCGGGCCGACCGCACCCTCGGCCGCCCGCACCAGCGCACCCGAGCGAGCCAGCGTGACGACGGCCGCGATCTCCGGAGCCAGGAACCGGTCGGGGCCGGGTCCCTCGACCCTGGTTCGCAGCTCCGCGATCACTGCGCCGGTGGCCGGTGACGGGGTCAGCGGGCGACGCATGTCGATGCCGCGGGCCGCGGTGAGCACCTCGATGGCCAGGACGGTGGTGAGCCCGTCGATGGCACGACGCAGCTTGCGGGCCGCCGACCATCCCATCGACACGTGGTCCTCTTGCATCGCCGACGACGGGATGGAGTCCGCGCTTGCCGGGGTGGCCAGCCGCTTGAGCTCGGAGACGATTCCGGCCTGGGTGTACTGGGCGATCATGTGACCGCTGTCGACGCCGGGGTCGTCGGCGAGGAACGGGTTGAGTCCGTGGCTGCGGTTGACGTCGAGGAACCGGTCGGTGCGCCGCTCGCTGATGCTGGCCAGATCGGCGACGACGATGGCGAGGAAGTCCAGCACGTAGGCGACGGGCGCGCCGTGGAAGTTGCCGTTGGACTCGACGCGGCCGTCCATCGTGACGACGGGATTGTCGATGACGCTTGCCAACTCGCGTTCGGCGACGGTGTGCGCGTGCGCGGCGGTGTCGCGGGCCGCGCCTGCCACCTGTGGTGCGCAGCGCAACGAGTAGGCGTCCTGAACCCGGGTGCAGTCCGGCGTCTGGTGACTGGCGACGATGCCCGAGCCGGCCAGCAGCCGAGTCATGTTCGCCGCGGCGACGGCCTGGCCGGGGTGGGGGCGGAGCCGCTGCAGGTCGTCGGCGAAAACGCGGTCGGTGCCGAGCTGCCCCTCGACGCTCATCGCGGCGGCGACGTCGGCGAGGCGCAGCAGATCGTCGAGATCGGTGAGGGCGAGCACCAACTGACCGAGCATTCCGTCGGTGCCGTTGATGAGGGCCAGCCCCTCCTTCTCGGCGAGCGTGACGGGGGTGATCCCGTGTTCGGCCATCGCGCGGGCCGAGGGCACCAGCTCGCCGGTCCTGGTCCGTACGTAGCCCTCGCCCATGACCGCCAGTGCCACGTGCGCCAGTGGTGCGAGATCTCCCGAGCAGCCAAGACTGCCGTACTCGTGCACCATCGGGGTCAGCCCCGCCGACAGCAGACCCGCGTACGCCTGCGCGGTGCTGCGTCGGACGCCGGTGCGCCCGCTCGCCAGCGTCGAGAGGCGTAGAAGCATCATGGCGCGCACCACCTCGCGCTCCACCTCGGGACCCGCGCCCGCGGCGTGGGACCTGATGAGGCTGCGCTGCAACTGCGTGCGCCGGTCGGCGGGAATGTGGCGGGTGGCGAGCGCGCCGAATCCGGTCGACACGCCGTAGACGGGCGTCGGGTCGCTGGCCAGGGCCTCGATCGTGCGGCGGCTGGCGTCGATCTCGGCGGCGGCGGCATCGGAGAGCACCACCTGCGTGTCGTGTCGGGCGACGGCGACCACGTCGTCGAAGCTGACCGGTCCGACGCCGACGGTGACGGTCATGAAAAGGGAATCCTCCTGGTCGGGGCCAGCGGGGGTGCCGGGCCCGATCCAGTGTGGCAGCCCAGGCCGCCTATCCTGACCCGAGTGTCCGAACCGTCCCGCGACGAGCTGCGCGAGCTCCGCGCCCGCCTCGACGGTCTGACGCTCCGCGACGCCGACCGGCTACGACGCAGGCTGCGAGATCTCCGCGGCAACGGCCCCTCTGCGCTCGGCAAGCTGGCCGAGCAGTTCACCGCGGCCGAGGCGCTGGTCGCCACCCGGATGGCCGCCGTGCCGACCATCACCTACCCGGACCTTCCGGTCAGCGAGCTGCGCGGCGACATCGCCAAGGCGATCAGCGAGCACCAGGTGGTGATCGTGGCGGGCGAGACGGGGTCGGGCAAGACCACCCAGCTACCCAAGATCTGCCTCGAGCTGGGCCGCGGCATCCGCGGCACCATCGGCCACACCCAACCGCGCAGGCTGGCGGCGCGCACCGTCGCCCAGCGCATCGCCGACGAGCTCGACGTCGAACTCGGCGACGCGATCGGCTACACGGTCCGCTTCACCGACAGAGCGAGCGACCGCACACTGGTGAAGCTGATGACCGACGGGATCCTGCTCGCCGAGATCCAACGCGACCGCCGCCTGCTGCGCTACGACACGCTGATCCTCGACGAGGCCCACGAACGCAGCCTCAACATCGACTTCCTGCTTGGGTATCTGCGGGAGCTGCTGCCGCGGCGACCCGACCTGAAGGTCATCGTGACGTCGGCGACGATCGAGCCAGAGCGGTTTGCCTTGCACTTCGCTGGACCAGCGGGTCCCGCTCCCATCGTGGAGGTGTCGGGGCGGACCTATCCCGTCGAAATCCGGTATCGCCCACTGGAACTGCCCACCCCGTCCGATGACGACGAGGACCCCGACGATCCCGACCACGAGATCATTCGGGCGGCCGTCCGCACCGAGGTCAGGGACCAGACCGAGGCGATCGTCGACGCCGTTCGCGAACTGGAGGCCGAGCCACGCGGCGACGTCCTGGTGTTCCTGTCGGGGGAGCGCGAGATCCGGGATACCGCAGAAGCGTTGCGCGACGCATTGGACCAGCGCACCGAAGTGCTGCCACTGTATGCGCGGCTGCCGACCGCCGAGCAGCAGAAGGTCTTCCAGCCGAGCCGCTCGGTTCGACGAATCGTGTTGGCCACCAACGTAGCCGAGACGTCGCTGACCGTGCCAGGCGTGCGCTACGTCGTCGACCCCGGTACCGCGCGCATCTCGCGGTACAGCCGCAGGACCAAGGTGCAACGCCTGCCGATCGAGCCCATCTCACAGGCGTCGGCCGCCCAGCGTGCCGGCCGCTCCGGCCGCACCGCGCCAGGCGTGTGCATCCGGCTGTACTCGGAGCAGGACTTCGAGTCCAGGCCGCGCTACACCGATCCGGAGATCTTGCGCACCAATCTCGCGGCCGTCATCCTGCAGATGGCCGCCCTTGGGCTCGGGGACATCGACGCCTTCCCGTTCCTGGATCCGCCGGATGCCCGCAGCATCCGCGACGGCGGCCAATTGTTGCGCGAACTCGGCGCCTTCGATGCGGGTGGTGCCATCACCGACCTCGGCCGACGGTTGGCGAGGCTGCCGCTGGATCCCCGCATCGGCCGGATGATCCTGGCGGCCGAAGCCGAGGGCTGCGTGCGCGAGGTGCTGGTGCTGGCCGCGGCGCTGTCGATACCCGATCCGCGGGAGCGGCCGACGGACCGGGAGGAGGCCGCGCGTCAGAAGCACGCCAGGTTCGCCGACGAGCACTCCGACTTCAGCTCCTACCTCAACCTGTGGCGGTATCTCGGTGAACAACGGAAAACGCTGTCCGGTAGTGCGTTTCGCCGGATGTGCCGCGCCGAGTTCCTGCACTACCTGCGGATCAGGGAGTGGCAGGACCTGACCGGCCAGCTGCGAAGCATCGCCCGCGACCTGGGCATCCGCGAGTCCGACGACCACGAGCCCGCCGATCCGGCGCGGGTGCACGCGGCACTGCTGGCGGGCCTGCTGTCACACGTCGGCCTTCGCGACGGGGAGCGGGAGTCTCGCGAGTTTCAAGGGGCGCGAAACTCGAAGTTCGTCATCGCGCCGGGGTCGGTGCTGAGCAAGCGCCCGCCGCGCTGGGTGGTGGTCGCCGATCTCGTCGAGACCAGCCGGCTGTTCGGCCGGATCGCGGCGCGGATCGAACCGGAGGTCGTCGAGCGCGTCGCAGGGGATCTCGTGCAGCGCACCTACAGCGAACCGCACTGGGATGCCAAGCGCGGCGCGGTGATGGCCTACGAGCGGGTGACCCTCTACGGGCTGCCGCTGGTGGTGCGCAGGCGCGTCGGGTACGCCCAGATCGCGCCCGACGTCGCCAGGGACCTGTTCATCCGGCATGCCCTCGTCGAGGGTGACTGGCAGACCCGCCACCACTTCTTCCGTGACAATGCCCGTCTCCGAGAGGAACTCGCCGAATTGGAGGAGCGGGCCCGGCGCCGCGACCTGCTCGTCGGCGACGAGGAGATCTACGCCTTCTACGATGCGCGGGTCCCACCGGAAGTGGTGTCGGCGAGGCACTTCGACGGCTGGTGGAAGAAGCAACGGCACCGCACCCCCGACCTCCTGACGTTCACGCGTGACGACCTCCTTCGCAACGACGAGGACGGAGCTCAACCGGACGCCTGGCAGGCCGCCGACGTCTCGCTACCGCTGACCTACCGCTTCGAGCCGGGCAGGGACGACGACGGCGTCACCGTGCACGTGCCCGTCGAGGTGCTCGCCCGGCTGGGTGGCGACGAATTCGCCTGGCATGTGCCGGCTCTGCGCGAGGAGCTGGTGACCGAGCTGATCCGGTCGCTACCAAAGGAACTGCGCCGCAACTTCGTTCCTGCGCCAGACACCGCCCGCGCCCTGTTGACGTCGTTGGATCCGGGGTCTGGATCGCTGCTGGAGGCGCTGCAGCGCGAGCTGCAGCGTCGCTCCGGGATTCTGGTCCCGATCGACGCGTTCGACCTGGCCAAGCTGCCAGCCCACCTGACGATGACGTTCGCCGTGGAGTCCGACGACGGAACCGAATTGGCCCGCGGCAAGGATCTGCCCGCGCTGCAGGAGCGGCTCGCCGCGCCGGTACGGGCGGCCGTCGCGGGAGCCTTCGGAGACGAGCTGCAACGCAGTGGTTTACGGTCGTGGCCCGACGACGTGGAGGAGCTGCCGCGCGTGGTCGAGAGCGCGGGCGCCGGTCGGACCGTGCGCGGTTACCCGGCCTTCGTCGACAACGGTGCCACCGTGGACCTCCGGGTGTTCGCGACGCCCGTCGAGCAGGCCTTCGCGATGGGTCCCGGGACACGCCGACTGTTGCGTCTTGTGGTGCCGTCACCGGCGAAGGCCCTTGAGCGACAATTGGACACCCGCACCCGCCTGACGTTGGGGGCCAACCCCGACGGTTCGCTCGCCGCCCTGCTCGACGACTGCGCCGACGCCGCCGTCGTGGCGTTGGCTCCCACCCCCGCGTGGAGCCGCGCCGAGTTCGCCGCCCTGCGAGAGCGGGTCGCCTCGGGATTGTTGGCAACGATGCGGGACGTCCTCGCCAGGGTCCAACGCGTGCTGGCCGCTCTGCACGACGTTCAGGTCGCACTGCCCGCGAAGCCGCCGCCCGCGCACGCCGAGGCGATCGCCGACATCCGGGCTCAGCTCGACGTCCTGCTGCCTGAGGGCTTCGTGACTGCGACCGGTGCCACCCACCTGATGGACCTCGCTCGCTACGTCACCGCGATCGCCCGGCGTCTCGACCGACTTCCACAGGGAATCAACGCCGATCGTGAACGAATGCTGCGGGTACACGCGTTGCGGGACGAGTACGACGACCTGGTTTCCGCGTTGTCACCGGCGCGCGCGGCGGCCGACGACGTGCGCGACATCGCCTGGCTCATCGAGGAATTCCGGGTCAGCCTGTGGGCTCAGCAGTTGGGGACGGCGCGCCCGGTCAGCGAGCAGCGCATTCACCGCGCCATCGACGCCATCACCCCATGAGGCTCAATCACCCACCAGTAGAAGACCCGCACACGTAGAAGACCCGCACACGTAGAAGACCCACACACGAAGAAAGGGGCACCCGCTGTGCGGGTGCCCCTTTCGAGTCTCGTCGTTAGCGGCTCTGGTGAACCGTGGTGTCTACGTGAGGCACGCTGACGGTCTGCTGAATGTCGTTCAGGAACAGCTGGTGGTCGACGTCCGCGTTGGCGGGGCCTGCGAAGCCGACGACGGCTGCGGCCAGTCCGCTGGCGACGACTGCGGCGAACCCGAACTTCTTCGTGTTGTTCATCATGATGCTCATCCCTTCATCTCGAACGTGTTCGGAGCCGCGGCCTTGATGTCGCGATCCGGACGTTCTGCCGTCCCGAAGTTCTCTTCGTCGCGGTCTATGTGTTCAAACGAGAGGGCCTGTGCATTCATTCCGCCGGGTGGACCGATCGCGGTGTGTTCCGAGCCACTCCCGGCGCGGGAGGGGTCACAGCGGCCGGAGCGCCGCGGCAGCCGCGCCCGCCGCCGCGATGAATTCGGCCATCTCGTCGAGCGCGCCGTCGGGTTGCAGTGCGACCGTGTCGACGCCAGCCTCGAGGTACGCCCGGATTCCCGTCGCGATCTCCTCGGGCGACCCACCGGCACCGAAGTCGTCGTCGGCGCTCAGGCCATGTCGCAGCGCTTCCTTCGCCAGCCTGGCGGCTGCGTCCGGTCCTGGCACGCACGACAGGAACAGGGTGGTGCTGAACGACGGGGCGTCGGACCGGCCCGCGGCGACGTGCGACAGCGCGTCCCGTATCGACGTGACCGAGTACCTGCTGTCCAGCACCACGCCGTCGGCGATCTCGCCGGCCAGCCGAAGTGTCTTCGGTCCGGTACCACCGATCAGCACCGGGGTCGGCGTGGCGGGCGGGAACTCCAGCCGCACGTCCGACAGCGCGACGTAGCGCCCGGCCACGGTGACGGTCTGCCCGCCGAGCAGTTGCCGGAGGGCCGTCACGTACTCCCGCAGCAGTGTCATCGGTGACGCCACGGCCGCGCCGGCCTGACGCATCCAGCTCTGGACCCCATGCCCGACGGCAATCCGGACCCGGCCGGGAAACATCGCCTCCAAGGTGGCGAATTCCATCGCCGCAGCGGCCACGTTGCGTAGTGGGGCGGGAATCAATCCGATGCCGACGACGAGCCGTTCGGTCGACGCCAGTGCGACTGCCGCCTGCGCGACGCCGCCCTGCTGGAAGCAGTCCTCCCACAGCCATAGTTCGTCGATTCCCGCGCCGTCAGCCGCGGTCGCGACGCCGCGCAGACCGGCCGGCTGAAAATCTGGACGGAAGATGACGCCGACACGTGTGCTCATCGGCCCATGATGGGGCGCACCTCGGCCCCGCGGCAAGGCTGGGCACCGGTCCGACCGAGCAGAGACTCGGAAAGCCCCTGCGCTCCAATGCGTTCCGTGGCATCGGGACGGTCGCCTCCGCAGCCGGGCTGGACGACGCCAAGCCCGATCCGTCGGCTGCCCCCAAGGCCGCCAGGGGCGGCGATTCCTGCCAGCCGTCGATGAATTACTGCCACCGGAATTAAACCCTTGAGCTGTGGGTTTCATCCCTACGACGGAGCAAGGAAGAAAAGCTCCCGGTGAGAGATCGATCGATACCGAGACGATCGAACACTCACGAGAGGACGAAGGAAGAAGGCTTCGAGATGAAGAGCTTTGGAAACATGAAGAACTTTGGGTTTGCCACCATCGCCGCAACCGGATTCGCCGCAGCCCTCCTGGGGTTGGCAGCGCCGGCGGAGGCCACCGTTGTCACGCCATCAGCCGTCGAGATTTCGAGCGGCATCGACCACCACCAATGGGTGAATGACATCCAGCGGCCAGTGGTTGCACCGCCGGCTCCGGTGGTGGGCAACGGCCGCTGATCCGGCTACGGCACGAAGGAGGGGCACCCATTGGGTGTCCCTCCTTCCCCATTTGGGGGGTGCCGTTGGGACGCTAGGCGTCGGCGCGGCGGCGCGCCCGTTGCTTGATGTCGTCGGGCAGGGCATCGGCCTGAAGGATCTCCGGAAGCAGCTCGGGTTGCAGCAGCAGCGCGCGGTAGACGAAGCCGATGGTGACGCCGTGCGCCGGACGCTCGACGACCTCCACGGCATCCCCGCCACGCACCGACCCTGGCTCGATCACCCGTAGGTACGCGCCGGGGGTGCCACCGTGCGTGAACGTCTTGATCCACCCGTCGATGCCGAGGTGCTTGGCGAAGGTCTTGCACGGTGTCCGTGGCCTGGTCACCTCGAGCAGCACGCCATCGGCGCCGATCCGCCACCGCTCGCCGATCACGGCACCCGTCACGTCGATGCCCGTGGTCGTGATGTTCTCGCCGAAGAGGCCGTTGGCGAGGTCGCGGCCGAGTTCGGTCTGCCAGACGTCCAGATCCTCGCGGGCGTAGGCATAGACCGCCTGGTCGTCGCCGCCGTGCAGCTTCCTGTTGCCGATCACGTCGCCGACGATGCCGCTGCCGAGGCCACCGCGCATGGGGCCGGGTGCCCGCACCGACACCGCTCCGTCGATCGGCCGTTTGTCGATGCCGGTCTTCGGCGCTGCGCCGCCTGCCTTGGTCGGCGTTCCATTCACCGTCAGTACCGATGCCACTGGTCCAGGCTAGTTGCGAGGCCGCGACGGCGCGCTCCTAGCCTGCGGCCGCCGCGTCCCTCAGGATCTGCTGCAGCCGGTCCATGGGGTCACCGGTCCCAGGATTGAGCCGCAGTCGCGGGTCCGGGTCGGCGTCGGTGGTCGCCGAACCCGCCGGGGCGGGGGGCGGTGCAGCGACTGCCTGTGGCGGGGGAGGAGGGGGCGGGGGCGGCGGTACGGCCGCGGCTGCTTCGATCTTCGCCGCCAGTCGGGCCGCG
The DNA here is from genome assembly GCF_040509115.1 of Mycobacterium sp. Classification (GTDB taxonomy): domain Bacteria; phylum Actinomycetota; class Actinomycetes; order Mycobacteriales; family Mycobacteriaceae; genus Mycobacterium. Next base: position 8,890 of record NZ_JBEVLO010000156.1, read on the forward strand.
GCGCCGTCGAGGACGCCGCGTCGTTGCTCGTCGGAATCGGTGCTGCCCTCGAAGCATCCCCTCGGTGCGTTCTCGACGGCGTCGAGCGCACCCCGATACCAGCCGACCGCCGACTGAGCGTCGAAGTCCGCTGCCGCCCGGTCGCCCAACGTCTCCCTGACCAATTCGAGGTTGACCCGCACGGGACAGGACTTGTCGGGGTCGGTGCGCGCCAGCGCCTCTGTGAACTGCCCATCGGCATCGGCAAGGCGGTCGTCGAGGACTGCGAGGTTGCCCGCTGCGACGTAGGCCTTCGCGGGCTCGATGACGTTGAAGACCTTCAGGACGTCGACGTCGCCGCGCAGCGCCGACGCGTCCCGCGCCGCGTAGTCCGCCGCGACCGAACCCCCGGCGAGCACGACCGACCACGTCTTGATCAGCACGACCACCATGACGAGGGCCACGGGAGCCGAGAACCACAGGAGGCGCCTGCGTAGGCGTGTCATGTGTTCACCGCCTTACCGACCAGCCGCGTCCTGCGGAACTCGCGCAGCACCAGGTACAGCTCGACCAGGATCAACATCGCCGCGAGAATCGCGGGCGCCCAATACAACTCGATCTGTGCCGACCTGGCGGGCGCTGGGGCGTCGGCCCTGGCGCCGGTGGTGACGACGGGCAGCGCCGACGCGAGCGGATCCCCGTCGCCGCGCGAGACGTACGGAACGCCGATCTCGTCGGCGACGATGCGCAGCGCGGGCCCGCCGCGGGGACCGTAACCCAGCACGGCGCCGCCGTCGACCGCTCCGTCGGGCAGGTTGAACTCGCGCTGAGGTGTCTGCGACCCTGGGGCGCCTGCGCCGAGGTAGTAGACGAGGTTCTTCGCGCGGGGATACTGCTGTCTGGCCGCGAAGAGTTGATAGCGCAACGTGTTTCCCGCTGCGCCGGCATTGGTCTGTTCGACGGGTACCGCGGACAGGGGCTCGAAGGTCGACGCCAGTGGCCGCAGGCTCCAGGTGTCCGCCGACAGCGGCCACTCGAGTGTCGGACGTGCCGCGAAGGAGACGACGGCGACCCTGGCGCCCGGGTACGCGTCGATGAGGGCGCCGACGTCTTCGCGTGCGCGGTCCATCCTGGACACCGCGTCGGGCTGGTCGGTCACACCCATGTCGGGCGAGCGGTCGACGAGCAGGAACACGTTGGGCGCCTCGCCGTCGGCGACGCGCGGAACGCCTTGCTCCCCGGGTCCGATCACCGGCCGAGCGGCACAGACCACCAGCAGCAGCGCCGCAAGGGTCAGGCCACCCCATCGCCACAGCGCGCCTCGCGTGCGCGCCGGCGCCAGTTGACGCAGGGCGACTACACGCGCGAGGACGATCGCGGCCGCGACGCCGAGCAGCACCAGTAGTGGCAGAACGGGCTCGAGGGTCATCGGCGTCGCACCACCGGCCATGCGGCCAGCGCCAGCGCGGCGAGAAGGGCGACCGCGACGAAGAGGTCGGGGGATTCGAGCGATTCGCGGCGCGCGGTGTCGTCGCCGCCGGGCCGGGCCGCGGGTGGGCGGTCGCGGATCTCGTCGAGATGGGTGGCGATTCCTGCATCGGCGGCGAACGACTGCCCGCCGGTGTCTGCGGCCAGGGTGGACAGCGCTGCGGAGTTCGAATCGGTGACCAATGCGTTGACCTGGACGTCGGCGGCGACCACCAATTCCTTGACGGCGTCGGCCGTGAATAGCGAGGGCCGCGCGTCGTCGGGCGCGCGGATGCCACCCGGACCGACGTAGATCAGCGAACGACGTTGCGGCGCTTGCTGGTCGAAGGAGGGGAACCCCGTGAGGCACAGAGCCAGTAGATCGTCGACACTCTCCGCGTAGTCCACGTAGGACACCGCGGGGCTGAACTCACCGTCGAGCTGAGCGTCTGGACGGGCGTAGGTCGTGAACGCCGACTTCGCGTACTGGTAGTCGCGCGTCAATGGCACGACCCGGCGGTTGGGCGAGGTCAGCCCGATCCGCTCGGTGCGGAAGTCGTCCACGCGGTCGGCGAAGTAGCTCAGCGTCGCGCCAACGGCCTGCTCGTCGAGGGGGCCGCCAATGCACAGCATGACGTCCTCGGGAGCTCCGTCCTCGGATTGTCGTGCTGCGGTGGGCAATCCGGTTGGACGTGCCGCGACGACGATGGAGCATGCGAACATCACGACGAGCAATGCGATGGTGATCACGGCCGTCCTCGTCCTGGCTCGCATCGCACGCACGTACTCGGGCAGTGCGGTGAGTCGGTGCGCGTTGGCGATGGGGCGCAGCCGTCGGCGTTCGGCGGTCATCGGCGCCAACAGCACCAGCGCGATGCAGACCGCGAGCGCGAGGCACCCGGCAATCGCTGCGATCATCCAGATCAGGTCCACGACAGAATGAGCTCCTCGGCGTCCCTGGTGAGCCTGGCGACGTCCACCTCAGACGAACCGTTGAATCGAATGTCGATCAGCTCTTCCAATACCGGTGCAGCCGAGCGGATCTCACTATTGGAAACGTCGTTCATCAGCATGTACTCCGCGGGAGCTCCGGTCGCCCGGTGGAGGAACTGGCGCACCTCGCGGTTGATGGCCGCCCCAGCCGAGGCGGCGTCGAGATCACCCGCCAGGTAGCGAACGCCGATCTCGCGGATCACCCGTGCCGAGCGTCGCCGGATGGCGTGCTCGCGGGCCTGCCCGACCAGGGGTAGATCCCGTAAGCGTCTGCCAGGAGAGGTGAGGTAGAAGACGCCGACGTACCAGACGACGAGGGTTGCGGTCAGGCCGACGGCCAGCCACGACCACCATGCCGAGTACGGCGTGGGGCCGATGACGTGTTGAAGGAGGTCAGCCGGCACGCGCGTAGGTCCCCGTCATCGCCATCAGCGCGTTGCGAATGGACGAACTTCCCCTGACGATCGCGTGGGGTACCCCGTGCGCGGTCATGAACTCCGAGAGGTGTTCGCGCCGTGCGACTTCGGCGCGGCGATAGGCCTCGACTACCCGATCCCCCAGGCCGGCGCCCTGCACGAACCCGCCGTCGGCGACGTCGTAGGCGTCATCGCCGTCGTGGTCGTCGACCGATCCGACGGCCGCCGCGTCCGCCACCATCGCCCACATCACGTCGTGCCGACCGGTGAGCCGGGTGAGAAGCCCGTCGAGCCGGTCATCGGCGTCGGGCTCGTCGGACACCACGAAGATCAACATCCGGTGCCGGTAATGCCTTGCCACCCAGTCGAGTTGAGTCGTGATGCGGCTTCGGGCCGGCCCGGAGTCGGTGTGATCGTGAAATCTGTGCAGCAGGTACTCCACGTGCGTCTCGCCGCGGCGCAGCCGAACGTCGACCGAGCCGCGATGGTCACCGAACACCATGCCGATCTCGTCGGACCTCGGCAGGGTGATCAGTCCCATTCCTCCGATCAGGTTCGTCGCCACGTCGCGCTTGCGCTCACCGGACGGCGCGAGCGCGAGCATGTTTCGCCCGGCATCGGCGACCACCAGGATCTTGTGGTGCTTCTCCGTGACGAACCGCTTGATCAGCACGTGGCCCGAACGGGCCGACGCCTTCCAGTCGATGTCGCGGACGTCATCACCGGGCACGTACGGACGCAGGTCGTCGAACTCCAGACTGCGGGTGTGGACGAGGGCGTAGCGCCCTCCCTCGAGCATGCCGCCCGCATCACGGCCGACGTGGGTCCTGGCCCGGTCGAGATGAGTGCCCACGGCGTCACGGCACCCTGACTGCCTGGAGCACCGCGTCGACCACCGTGTCCGGCGTGACCCGGGCACTGGCCGCTTCGAAGCCGAGCACCAGCCGGTGCCGCAGCACGCGGTGGGCCAGCGCGGCGACGTCGTCGGGGACCACGTGGCCGCGTCCCCGCAGCACGGCGAGGGCTCGCGCCGTTCGGCAGAACGCGATGGTGGCGCGGGGGCTGGCGCCGTATTCGATCAGCCGTGCGGTGCTGGGTGGCAAGCGGCTCTCCGGCTCGCGCGTGGCGTTCACCAGGCTGCCTGCGTAGTGGATCAATGCCCGGTCCATGTGGACGGAGCCCACCAGAGTCTGAACGCGACGAATGTCGTCGACGGTGACGACCGGCAACGTGCGGTGGTCCTTCTCGTAGAGTCCCGCGTCCATCCGCGAGATCACCTCCACCTCCTCGTCGATCGACGGGTAGCCGACGACCTCCTTGAGCATGAAGCGGTCGGTCTGCGCCTCCGAGAGCGGATAGGTGCCCTCCTGGTCGACTGGGTTCTGCGTCGCGATCACCAGGAACGGCTCCGGAATCGGGTACTCGACCCCAGCGATCGTGGTCTGACGTTCCTCCATCGCCTCCAACATCGCGCTTTGGGTCTTGGCGCTGGAGCGGTTGATCTCGTCGAGCAACACGATGTTGCTGTGCACGGGCCCGAGCACGGTGACGAACGAGTTGGTCGCCGCCTCATAGATCTGGGTGCCGATGATGTCACTCGGCAACAGGTCGGGCGTGCACTGGATGCGGCGGAAGCCGCCCGAGATGGACTCCGCGACGACGCGGGCCGCGGTGGTCTTGGCCAGCCCAGGAACGCTCTCGATCAACAGGTGGCCGCCTGCGAGCAACGCGATCAACATGGATTCGCGTAGACGCTGCTGGCCGACGATCTTCGCGGAGAAGGCGGTGCCGACCGCATGGGCAATGCGCTGCGCCTCGGCCAAGTCGCGCTGGTCGAGCTGGACGCGTGCTGCGGTCATGGGTCCTTCCTGGAGTCTCCGTCCGACTCTGCCGAGTACCCGCAGCGACGGAGTTCACGCCTCGGCGTCGGGCGGACGGGCCGTCGGTGAAGCCGCTGGATGGCAGGAACGTCCGCATGTGACGCCCGTCGCCGCCGTCGCAGACGGAGGGCGACTCCCGTAGGTTCTCCTGTGCCATGCTCGGACTTCTACTGCCTCTGCTGGGGTTCGCGTTCCTCGATTCGCTGAACGTCCTCAACCTGGGGGTGACCTCCGCGGTCGTGTACGACAGCCGGTTGAGCAGGAGGTCGGCGCTGCCGGGCGGCCTGAGCTTCGTGGCCGGTGTGTTCGCCGCGACCACGACGTTCGGCGTGCTCACGGTGCTTGGGATCGGCTTCGTGACCGAGCGAGTGGACGTGGAGATCACACCGCCGATCCGCTACTGGGGACAGCTGGTCCTAGGGGTGGTGTTGATCACCGTCGCGGCCGTCTCTGGGTCGTCGCGGCCCGCGCCGCCCCTCTGGGCGGTGAACCTCACCCGGCGCAACCCCTGGCTGTTCGCCATCGTCGGGGTCGCCATCGGGCTGGGTCAGGCGGTGACGTCGGTGCCGTACCTGACCACGCTGACGATGGTGTCCGCGCGCCAACCGCTGCCCGCGCTGTGGCCGGGGATCATCCTCGTCTACTGCGCGCTGGCTCTTCTGCCGTCGTTGTTGGTGCTGGTTCTGTCGACTCATCGGACCATTCGGTCGCGACGGGTGCAGCGCAACATCGTCAGGGTGACGACCCGCTACGGCCCGGTCACCGTGCGAATCCTGTTCTTGGCCATCGGAATCGTGCTGGTGACCGGTGCGCTGCTGAACTACCGCTACCTCGTCTAGCACCGCCGACGCGGAAAATCGATTGCGCCACGACAGGCCACGCGCGTTCACTGGCCTGATGGACCAGGGGGACAGAGCACTGTTGGCTGGCGCGCCCGAGGTCGGCTGCGCAGCTGCAGGTACGGGCTGGAACGGCCTGTGGCAGAACGCAGTTGGCTACGCCATGGGTCGCGACGAGGCGGTCGTCACCCACGTCAGCGGGTGTCGCCGCTGGGGTGCGGCGATCCTGGCGGAGCTGACCCGCTAGGCGGGGGTGCCGTTCGCGACGCGTGGCGGCCGCTCGGCCGAGGCCGTGTCGAGCACCAGTTTCGCCACGCGATCCCGGTGCTGCTCGGCGCTTCCCAGCAGCGCCGCATCGGCGGCGGCGCGCTTGAAGTACAAGTGCGCCTGGTGCTCCCACGTGAACCCGATGCCGCCGAGGGTCTGAATCGCGTCGGCGGCGATCCGACTGAACGCGGCCGAGCACGTCGCCTGCGCGATGCTGGCCGCCAACGCGGGGTCGTCGGAGCCGTCGGTGAGCGCCCACACGGCGTGGTAGGCCGTCGAACGGGCGTGCTCGAGGTCGACCAACATGTCGGCCAAGCGATGCTTCACGGCCTGGAACGAGCCGATCGGACGGCCGAACTGCAGGCGATCCTTGGCGTACCGCACGGCCAGATCCAGCATGTGTTGCGCGGCGCCCACCTGCTCGACGGCCAGCAGCGTCGAACCCACGTACAGGGCATGCGTGATCACCCGATCGGCCTCGTCCGGCCCGGCGATCAGGCGCGCAGGGGCATCCGACAGCGTCACGGTGGCCAGCGGGCGCGTCTGATCGACGGTCAGCAGCACGGTGCGTTCGACGCCAGGGCCTGCGGCGTCGACCACGTACAGGCCCACACCGTCCTGGCCTGCCGCCGCGACCAGGAGATCGTCGGCCGCGCCTGCGTCGACGACCCCCTCTACCTTTCCGGTCAACGTCGCCGATTCGTCCCGTTGCTCCGCCGTCACGTCGCCCACGTCGAAGCCGCCCGGCCGATCGGTCACCGCGAACGCTGCGGTGCGACGGCCCTCGACCAACTCGGCGAGCACCTCGTCGCGCACCGGGCCTGCGGAGGCCGCGACCAATGCGGGGATGGCGAGGAAGACGGTGCCGAACGTCGGGCCGCAGGCCAGCGATGCGCCGAGCACCTCGACCGCGACGGCCTGGTCGACCAGCGTGCCGCCGACGCCGCCGTCCGCCTCTGGCACCGACAGCCCGAGCACGCCGAGTTCGGTGCCGAGGCGCGTCCACGACTTCGGGTCGAACGGCGGGTCGGACTCCATCAGCCGACGGACGGTCTGCTCGTCGAAGTTCTCGCTGCAGAAGCGGCGCACCGCGCCACGCAACTGGTCCTGCTCGTCGGTGAAGGTGAACTCACCGCCCGTCACCTCAACCACGAGGCACCTCCTTCCACGCCATCCCCGCGTCAGCACGCAGGTCACCGGGCAGGCCAAGGACCCGCTCGCCGAGAATGTTGCGCATCACGTCGGACGTACCGCCTTCGATGGTGTTGGCGCGGCTGCGTAGATACCGCTGCTGGATCGGTCCCCGCCAGTCGGCGTCTTCGCGATCGCCCTCCGGCGTCGCATACCCGTGATACAGAATGCCTTCCGGCCCAAGCAGATCCATGCAGAACTGGTAGACGTGCTGGTTCAGCTCGGCGCCGACGAGCTTGCCGATCGATCCCTCCGGACCGGGCCCGCCGACGGTCGCCGTGGCACGCGAACGCTCGGCCGTGAGCCGCTGTGCCTCCGAGCGCAGCCACAGCTGGGTCAGACGATCGCGCAGGACGGGGGTCTGGCGCTCGGGCCTGGCCGCCCACAGCGAGACGGCCTCGGAGATCGTGCCTGCGCCGCGCCTGCTGCCACTGCCGCCGAGTGCGCTGCGCTCGTTCATCAGCGTCGTCATCGCGACGGCCCAGCCGTTGCCAACGTCGCCGAGGCGGTGAGCGTCCGGGATGCGGGCGTCGTTGAAGTACACCTCGTTGAACTCGGCCTGCCCGGTGAGCTGCCGCAGCGGCCTGGTCTCGACCCCTGGCGAATGCATGTCGATGACGAAGTACGTCAGCCCCTTGTGTTTTGGGACATCCGGGTTGGTGCGGGCGAGTAGCAGGCCCCAGCGCGCGCGGTGCGCAAGGCTGGTCCATACCTTCTGCCCGTTGATCACCCACTCGGCACCGTCGGGCACCGCCGAGGTGGCCAGGCCAGCCAGGTCGGAACCCGCGCCGGGCTCGGAGAACAGCTGACACCAGATGTCCTCGGTGGTGGCCAGTGGGCGCAACCACGATCGCTTGAGGTCGTCGGACAGCGCGTGTTCGCGGATCGTCGGGGCCGCCATGCCGTAGCCCATCGGGTTAAGGCCAAGCGGGACGGGGCCGCCTGCGCCCTGAAGGATGCGGTCCGCGACGGCCTGGTTGCCGCGCGAAATTCCCAAGCCGCCAAGGCTTTCCGGGAAGTGAACCCAGGAGAGGCCGGCGTCGTAGCAGGCGCCGAGGAACTCGGGGATGGGAACCGACTTCGGGTCGTGCTCCTTGACGACCGCTTGCGCCAGCTCGGCGACGCGGTCGGTATCAGCAACGTTGCTCATCTCGCCACGATAGGAAGTCGACACCCGTCAACCAACACCGGGTGCCGGTTGGCTGGTTTGGTGCGCGTCACGAATGTCGGTCCCCAGTCTGCCGCGGGTTCGACGACGGCAGGAACCGTGTCTGCAGTAGAACTAGAACGTGTTGCATTTCGACCCCGAACCCGGAGGAGACGATGAGTAAGGCCCGGTCGCTGGTCGTCGTCGCCTCCGCGTACGTCGCGTCGATCGCCGTCGCCGCGGCATGGCTGGCGTGGGGGCCTGCCAGCGGCAGACTCTGGCTCGACACCCTCATCGCCGACATCCTCGCGACCATCGTGATCTTCGTCTTCAGCCGCGCCTACCGAAATTCGAGTTTCTACGACGCCTACTGGAGCGTGATCCCGCCGCTGCTGCTCTTCTACTGGTGGAGTCAGGCGGGCCCCGGTGTCGACCAACTCCGCTGCTGGCTGGCGGCGATCGTCGTGGTGCTGTGGGCCGTTCGGTTGACGGGGAACTGGGTGTACGCGTTCCCCGGCCTGCACCACGAGGACTGGCGCTACCCGATGTTCAAGGAGCGGGCCGGACAGCGCGCACGCGAGGAGCACCAGCGATACTGGGCGTTCGGTGCGGACTTGGTCGCGATCCATCTCATCCCCACGTGCCAGGTGTTCCTCGGGATGGTGCCGGTCTACGTGGCGGTCACCAGACCGGGAGCGGGCATCGTCTGGCTGACCTGGGCAGCATTCGGAATCGGCGTTGCCGCCGTGGCTCTCGAACTCGTCGCCGACGTCCAGATGCACCGCTTCGTCCGCGACCGTCAGCCAGGAGCGGTGATGGATCGCGGGCTGTGGAGTTGGTCGCGTCATCCAAACTACTTCGGCGAGTTCGCGTTCTGGCTCGCGTTAGGCCTCCTCGGCGTCGCCGCGGCACCGGCCGACGCGTGGTGGCTGCTCATCGGAGCCGCGGCGATGCTCGCGATGTTCCTTGGCGCCAGCATTCCGATGATGGAGCAGCGTTCCCTGCAACGCAGGCCGACGTACCAGGATGTCGTGGATCGGGTGTCGCGTTTCGTGCCGCGCCCGCCGAAGCCCCGAGAAGCCGTGCCGTGACCCGCGTCGTCATCGCAGGCCTCGGCGACAGCGGTCTGCTCACCGCCCTGCGACTCGCCCGCCATGCCGACGTCGTCGGGATCTCGGCGAAGCCCGCGTTGGTCAGCGGCCAGGAACTGGGCATTCGACTGAGCCGGCCCGACGACTGGGCGCGCGACTATTGGATCGCGTTCGACCGGTTCCGTGGCCTCGATCGGATACGTACCGTGCACGGCGTCCTCGGCGGTGTCGATCTCGTCGCCCGCGAGGTGGCCGTCCAGGCCTCGGACGGCACGACGCACACCGAGGGCTATGACGTTCTGGTGATTTCGACCGGCGTCTCGAACGGCTTCTGGCGCCGCCCGACACTGCAGTCGGCCGTCGAGATCGGCGTCGACCTTCGCGCCGCGCACGACCGCCTACGGGTCGCCGCGTCGGTCGTGGTGGTCGGCGGTGGCGCTGCCGCGGTGAGCAGCGCGGCCAACCTCGCAAGCACCTGGCCGGACAAGCGAGTCGACCTGTTCTTCCCAGGTGAGCGCCCACTGCCCGCCCATCACCCCCGCACCTGGGGTCGCGTCCAGCGCAGGCTGGCCGACCTCGGTGTCGGCCTGCACCAGGGGCACCGGGCCGTCGTGCCCGACGGCTTCGGCTGTGACGAGATCACCGCCGAGCCGGTGCACTGGGGCGGCGGCCAGCAGGCGGCGTCGGCCGAGGCCGTGCTCTGGGCGATCGGGCGAGTCACGCCCAACACCGCCTGGCTGCCCGCCGAGCTGCTCGACGAGCACGGCTTCGTCCGCGTCGGTCCCGACCTGCGAGTCCCCGGGTATCCGGGGGTGTTCGCCATCGGTGACGTCGCGGCCACCGACCCGCTGCGCAGCTCCGCGCGCAACCGCGCGGACGGACTGCTGGCACACAACGTCCGCGCGGAGTTCGACGGCAAGCCGTTGCGGACCTTCAACCCCCCGAGGCGGCGCTGGGGTTCGGTGCTGGGACCGCAGCCGGACGGCCTGGAGATCTTCGCTCCGAACGGCCGAGCGTTCCGCTTCCCAGCGTGGTCCATCGACCGGATCCTGCAGCCGTGGATCGTGCAACGGGGCATCTACAAGGGCGTGCGCGCGGACCCCCGCTGATGCAGACACGTCATTCGCATTGCGGCCGAATCGGCATGCCTACACCCGCACGCACACCTGGATGCCGTCACCGGTCGGGATCTTGACGGACAGGTACCCGTTGGACGGATCCGCAAGGTAGGCCAGCAGCGGGCCGTGTACGTCGCTGCCCCAGTTCATGTCGACGTCGTCGATCAGGATCAGCGAGCCGGGGCGCAGCGAGCCTTCCAGCAGACGCAGTACCGGCAGCGCCAGGTCCGGCCACCCGTCGAGTAGTAGCAGATCGATCGGGGCTGGCACCTCGTCGAGGGTGGACAGCGCATCGCCGACCCGCAGCTCGATTACGTCCGCAATGCCTGCCTCGGCGAAGTTGCGTTGTGCGGCAACGGCTTTCTCGGGCTGCAGTTCGGTGCCGATGACCGTGCCGCCACCGTTGTCCCTGACGGCGCTGGCCAGATAGATGGTGGAGACGCCGAACGACGTTCCGTACTCGACGACGGTGCGGGCACCCGTCGCCCTGGCGAGCAGATACAACAGCTCGCCGGTGCTCGACGAAACCGACATGTACACGTCCTTGAAGAGGTCGGCCCGCTGACCGATGTCGAGGTGGGCGGGGAACCCGTCCACCCCGAGGTCGGCCAACACGCGCGGATCGTGGTGCTCCTCGGTGGTCAACAACCGTTGCAGGACAACGGATACCGGCTCGGAGGACAAGGTTGAAGTCATGGTGTCTCGCTTTTCGTCGGTGGTGATGCCACCAACGTAGGATCGGCTTCAGTTGCCGTCCAGTGCATGCTTGATAAGGAACGATTATCCAAAATGGAATCAAGTCTCGATCTCAATCTGTTCGTCGCCCTTGACGCGCTGCTGGACGAGGGCAGCGTTGGTGGCGCCGCGCAGCGGCTGCACACGTCACCGCCTGCCATGAGTCGCACCCTGGCGAGGCTGCGCAGGCTCCTCGACGACCCGATCCTGGTGCGGGCCGGCCGCGCAATGGTGCCGACCCCCAGAGCCCTTGCGATGCAGAGTGGGGTTCACGAACTCGTCGAACAGGGTCGCCGACTGCTCGCCCCACCAGAGCAGCCCGATCCGGCGACGCTGCGACGCACCTTCTCGATTCAGATCGGCGATCTGCTGTCCAACACGATCGGTGCGCGGTTGGTGTCCCGGATCCGAAGCGAGGCACCCGGGGTGACGTTGCGCTTCGTGGGCGATAGCCACGAGGACACCGACGCGCTCAGGGACGGCAGCGTCGACCTCGAACTCGGACAGATGCGTCGCGCGCACCCGGAGACCCATATCGAACCGTTGTTCTCCGACCGGATGGTCGGCGTGGTGCGCGCGGGCCACGAATTCGTCACCAAGCGCGTGACGCTGAAGCGCTTCGCCGCTGCCGAACACGTCGTGTCCTCGCGCCGAGGCAGGCTCACCGGACCGATCGACGGGCTGCTTGCCGAGCACGGGCTGCGCCGCAGGGTGGTGGTGTGCACCCCGAGCGCACTCGGATCGCTGCAGCTGATTCAGAACAGCGACCTCGTAGGCATCACCCCACTCGTCATCACCCGGGACACCGTCGCGGCCTTCTCGCTGCAGACCTTCGACATTCCGTTGTCGCTGCCGACGCTGGACCTCAGCGTTGCGTGGCATCCGCGGTACGACGCCGACGCCGCCCATCAATGGCTGCGCCAGTGCGTCCGCGACGCCTTTCCTCAGCCGCTCGAATAACGATTCGATTACGGGTCCGTGGGCGCCAAATCACGATCAATTAAGAGGTGGAGCCAAATTCTGTGGAAATTGGTCTCCCGGACGTCGAATTCGACCCAAATTGTTGGGCAGTTCACTTCGAAACCAGGTAACGCCTGGTCGGGATGTTGCGAACCGGTCATTCCGGCGCCAAGGGGACGGCGCTGGACGACGCGTAGCGTGGTCAGCGGGTCGGGGACCCGAGAATCCGAACAGGGATTCACCGAGACTCCCGAGGGGAAAATCGATCATGAAATTCAGTGGAATGACCGCGCGCCGCGGGGCCATCGGAATGGTGGCCGGGAGCCTGTTCGCAGGCGTTGCCGCCGCCACCATCGCCGCACCGGTGGCATCGGCGGCGGATTGCAGCGCAGAAGGCGTTGCGAACACCGTCAGCACCGTCACGGGTTCGGCCCGCGACTACCTACGCGCCCATCCCGGCGCCAACCAGGTGGTGACCGCGGCCTACGGCCAACCGCGCGCCGACGCGGCAGCCGACATCCGCTCGTACTTCACCGCCAACCCGGGGGAGTACTACGAGCTGCGCGCGATCCTGGCGCCGATCGGCGACACCCAGCGCCAGTGCAACGTGACGGTGCTGCCACCCGACTTGGCGTCCGCGTACGACCAGTTCATGGCGGGCTGACGCCTGCCGGCCACGGGCGCCGTCGCACGGGTTCGGTGCGACGGCGTCACAGCGGTGCCATCACGGCCATGGCGTCCGGGTCGAGGCGAAGCCGCTGCGCGTCCTGAGCGGGCGGGGCGCCGAACAGGCGGCGGTACTCGCGACTGAACTGCGAGGGACTGTCGTAACCGACCAGGTGCCCGACCGATGCGACGTCGCCCGACCGGGAGACGACGTGTGCGCGGGCGGCCTGCAGTCGAATGCGCTTCTGAAACTGTAAGGGGCTCAACGCCGTAACGGTACGGAAGTGCCGATGAAAGGCCGACGGGCTCAGCCCACACAGGTCGGCCAGGTCATCGATGCGCATGGGCTCGGCATAGTGTTCGCGGATCCAGCCGATGGCCCTCGCGATGTGCGAAAGGTCGCCGTCGGCCAGTCCGATCTGGCGGAGCACGTGACCCTGCGGGCCCGTCAGCACCCGCCACAGGATCTCCCGCTCGATCAGCGGCGCGAGGACGCGAGCGTCAGCGGGCCGGTCGAGCAGGCGCAGCATGCGTACCACCGCATCGAGCAGCTCGGCGTCCGCCTCGCCCGTCGCCATCGCCGTCGTGCCCGAACCTCCTGCGCCGGGACCGCCCACCGTCGGGCGCCGCGCAGGTGCCTGCAACGCAAGGTCGGCGACCGTCGCCGACCGCAGCACCAATCCCATGCCGAGCGCTGGCCGTGTCGCGCTCGTCTCGATGAAGTGACCGGTGACCGGCAGATTGGCCGTCACCAACAGGTACTGCCCGGCCCGGTACTCGTGCGCCTGATCGCCGAGCAGGAGACGCTTTCCGCCCTGGGCCATGACCACCAGCAGCGGCTCGGTCAACGAATAGTCGGGCGTCTCCGGACCGGTCGTAGTCTTCGACACCAACACGCCGTCGATGGACGTCGACATGTCCGGCCTGGCGTGCGTCGTGATGCGGTCCCGAATTTCCTCGAGTAGGTCGGGCGGCGAGATGGGCATGACCCAGCCAACCACGGCGGCGCCACCCTCGACAACACGATCCGATCAAGACGAGCAGGATTGTGCAATCATCCGAGCGGTTCGATCTACCCCGCCCTTCGCCCGGCGGCTTTGATGGAAACAGCAGCAAAACCATCGAAGAAGGAGAACATCCAATGTCACTCGACCACTACGTCACACTCGGCCGCTCGGGCCTGCGGGTCAGCCCATTCGCCCTCGGCGCCATGACATTCGGCGAAGATCCCGGCGGCGCGGGCACCAGCGTCGAAGAGTCCGAGACGATCCTGTCGGCCTACCTCGAGCGCGGCGGCAACTTCATCGACACCGCCAACTTCTATACGAACGGACACTCGGAGAAGATCCTCGGCGACTACTTCGCCGACCGACCCGGCCTGCGCGATCGTGTCGTCCTCGCCTCCAAGTTCTTCACCAACATGTATCCCGGCGATCCCAACGGCGGCGGAGCTGGCCGGGCGTCCATCATCGCTCAGTTGCACCAGACGCTTCGTCGCATGCGGACCGACTACCTCGACGTCTACTGGCTGCACAACTGGGACCGCCACACCCCCATCGAGGAGACGATGCGCACGCTGGACGACCTCGTCCGCGCAGGCAGCATCCGTTACGTCGGCTTCTCCAACGTGCCAGCCTGGGTCACCGCCTCGGCACAGACCACTGCCCTGTTGCGCGGCTGGACGCCGTTGATCGCCCTGCAGGTGGAGTACTCGCTGCTGGCCCGCACCGTCGAAGGCGAAGTGGCCCCGCTGGCTCGCGATCACGGCATGGCGCTGACCCCGTGGAGCCCGCTCAAGAACGGCTTCCTTTCGGGCAAGTACCGGCGCGCCACCGCCGTGTCGGACTCTGCCCGCGCCGCGTACGTCGGTGGTCCGAGCGACGACGAATACGTCATCATCGACGCTGTCGCAGGCATCGCCGAGAAACTCGAAACGACCTCGGCAGCAGTGGCTTTGGCCTGGCTACGAGCCAGGCCAGGTACTGTCGTGCCGATCCTCGGCGCCCGGAGACTGCGCCACCTCGAAGACAATCTCGCAGGCCTGAGCGTCACCCTAGACGCGGACAGCCTGAGCACCCTGGACGACGTGTCGAAGCCGACGCTCGACTACCCGGCGTCGATGGGCGAGGAACTGCGGGCCATGCTGCAGTTCGCCGGCGCCACCGTGGACGGGGAACCGTCGGCCGTCTACCCGCCGTTGCTGCAGAGCGCCGAACGTTACTGACCGGCCAAAGCGCTGGACACCGGGGGCGCGGGCTTGGATTCTAGGAGTGACGTCGACGGGGGGTGGAAGGGATGAGCGCACCCATGGAGCCCGGGTGGTACCCAGACCCACGCGACGCCAGCGCGCTGCGCTACTTCGACGGTGACCAGTGGACCGACCAGACCAACCCTCCGACGGCGGGCGGGGCATCCACCCCACCCGCCGCGGGGGTGTCGGGGCGCCGGTCGGTGCCCACCTGGGCGTTGGTGGCAGGCGGCGCGCTGGTGGTCCTGGTCGTCGCGGTGATCGTCACCGCTACCCAGCTGTCGCCGTCGCCCACGCGCTCCGAGGCCGAGTCGCCGACGGCAGGCACGGCGTCGACGTCCACCTCGCCCCGCCCGAATCCACTCAAGTCGAAGATGGTGCCTGAGTTGACCTTTCCCCGAGGCTCGTTGGTGGCGAGCCGCCAACCCGGCGAGCCGGAGATCTGGGGAGTGCCGTTGCCGTTCGTCGACACCGTGCACGAGCTGGGCCGGATGCTCCCGCTCGGGGAGGAGTACGACGGCATCCCTTGGAAGTCGGAGCGAGTGGACGAGACCAAGACCGTCTGGCAGTGGGGCGACGAACCGGCCTCGTTGACGGTCACCATCAACCGGAACAATGCGCAGAGCACCAACGTCTACCTCGACCGCACGTAGGGCTCACCGGTGCTCGACGAGGTCCGCGCGGATGGCGTGATCGGTGCGGCCATCGGTACCGGCGTCGTTCTGGCGTGTCGAAACTGCTCCGCCCCGGAATGCGTGTGCGCGGTCACAGGTTGCGGTATGGCATGACCGCTACTGCATTCAACCCGCGCACGCTGCTCGCCGAGGCGCGACTCGGCGTGCTGGCCACCATCAAGGCCAACGGCGTCCCACAGCTCTCACCGATCACGCCGTCCTACGACCAGGACGCCGACGTCGTCTACGTATCGATGACCGAGGGTCGGGCCAAGACCGCCAACCTCCGTCGCGATCCTCGGGCCGCGCTCGAGGTCACTAGCGCCGACGGCTGGTCGTGGGCCACGGCCGAGGGGACGGTGACGTTGACCGGTCCGGGCACCGACCCTCACGGCCCCGAGGTCGAGGCGCTCGTCGATTACTACCGCAAGGCGGCGGGGGAGCATCCCGACTGGGACGAATACCGCTCGGTGATGGTCTCCGACCGTCGGGTGCTGATGGCGCTGACGATCGAAAAGGTCTACGGGGAGAGCATCAGGTAACCGCTCGGCGGGTCGTTCAGCCGTACAGTTCCTCGAACGTCGCGATCGACCGCTCGATGTCGCCCTTGACGGCACGTGCCGCGGCCATGCCGATCGGTCCGAACAGCGGCTTCCCGCCGAGGTCGATCTTGACGGTGAACTTCGAGCCCTTCGCCTGCGCCGCGACGGTCATCCGCAGCGCGTACCTGGTGCCTCCGACGCCTTCACCGGTGATCGCGATCAGCTTTGGGGGATCGAATTCCCTCACCGTCCAGGTAACGCGGTTTCGCATGCCCTTGGCACCGGCGACTCCGACGATGGTGGTGCCGACGTCGAGCTCGTCGGGCAGGTCGCTGCGCCAGCCCTGATGCATCGCCAGCCAGTCGCCGAGACTGGACAGGTCGGAGACGTGGGACCAAGCCTCCTCCGGGCTGATCGACAGCGTGCGGGACAGCTCGACTTTGGCCATCCGCGCATGTTAGCCCGCCGCGGTCCGCGGGATCTCGGCGGCGATCCGGTCCAGCACGGCGGGGTAGCGCTTGGCTTCGCGGTGGCCGCCGGGCTTTCCGCTGCTGACGATTCCTGCCGCGAGCTTGCGCTCGGGATCGGCCCAGACGGCGATGTCGACGAGGCCGGTGTGCCCGAAGGCGGCGGGTGCGCCGAGCCCGAACGGCCCGAATCGCTTGGACCCCAACATGTATCCGGTGCCCCAGCGCATGGGCATCAACCCCGTCGCGACGTCCGGGCGCAGGCGCCTTGCCTGGGTGGTCGCCGCCCGCAGCGTCTCGGGGCGCATGATCCGCACGCCATCGAGTTCACCTCCGCGGCGCAGCATCTCGGCGAAGCGAGACAACTCGTCGGCCGTCGACACGGTGCTCGACGACGGCACCACGCTGGTGAGGAACTTGGGGGTGTTGGTGAAGGGGATGAGCTGGTGGGTGGTGCCGCCGATGGCCAGCTTGAATGCGGCAGCGATCGGCGCGGGCAGCGGCTTGCCGGTGGCGTGGCTCGGCGCGACGAGCGGAACGTCTTGGGGCGCAACGCCGTAATTGGTCCACCGAAAGCCGAGTGGGTCGAGGATCTCGTCGGCCAGCACGTCCCGGATGTCCTTGCCCGTGGCAGCCGAGACGATCTCCCTGGTCAGCGGGCCCCACGTCAGCGCGTGGTAGACGTGCACCAGCCCTGGCGGATAGACCGGCCGCAAGTTTCCGAGCATCTCGCGGGCGTACTCGCTGTCGTTCATGCGCCGCAGATCGGGCTTCGGCCCGGTGGCGAACGGGACACCCGCGCTGTGTGTCAGCACGTGCCGGATGGTGGTGCGGTCCTTGCCGTGGCTGGTGTAGGTGGGCAGGTAATCGCACACCCGGTCGTCGAGGGAGAGCACGCCGCGTTCGGCCAGGAGATGGATCAGCGTGGTCGTCATCGCTTTGGCGGCGGAGTACACGCAGAACGGTGTCTCGGGAGTGACGGCGATCTTCTCGGCGTCGGGCGGATCGTCAGGGCCGTTGCCCCAACCGTGGCCGATCGCCCGGTTGAGCACCACCCGACCGTTGTGCCGCAGACACACCTGGAT
>NZ_JBEVLO010000157.1:0-6348 GCF_040509115.1 Mycobacterium sp.
CGGTGGGTCCCGTCGAACGGATCCACCTCGGGGAGCAGGTTCCTCGGAATCTTGGTGACCGCGCTGTAGTTCACGTCGACGACATTGGCGAGCGGTGACAGGCAGAGCTGGCTGCACAGCTGGTAGGCGTCCATGTGCCCGAGTCCGTACAGCTCGCTCATCCAGCGGACCATCTCGACTTGGCTACAGCGCCAAGCGTCTTCGAGGGGCCTGGCCGATCCCACGGTGATCAGTGCGTCGTCGTGCTCGAACCGCGGCCAGGCCGGCGCGCCACCCTTGACGAGATCGACGACGAGGGTGACGTTCATCGCCCCCTCGAGGGCGGTCCCGCAGGTCTCGCCCTCCCCCTGGCGGTAGTGGCCGTCGCCGATCGAGAACAGCGCACCCTCGACGTTCACGCCGAGATAGACGGTGGTGCCCGCGCGCAGCTCCGGGGTGTCCATGTTTCCGCCGAAGTAGTCCGGCACCAACGTCGTTCGGACCTCTCGGAGCGCAGGGGCCACGCCAACGGTTCCGAGCATCGGGGCGAGGGGCAGGCTGACCGAGAAGTCACCCTCGTGGGCCGTGAACGTGGCCGACTGCGTCGACGCATCGACCGCGTAGATCCAGGTGAGTTCGGGTAGTGCCGTCTGCAGGGTCGCCGTGCGGTCGGTCCCGGTGAGCGCGCCGAACAACGGGATCGTCGTGGACGCCGCCCAATCCCGCGCCGGCTCGATCGAAACGAAGTGCAGAGCCAGCGTGTCCCCCGGCTCCGCGCCGGTCACGTAGAACGGCCCGGTCTGCGGGTTGAGCTCCTTGGGGTTGAGCACCTGGCTCGGTTTGTCGTCCGGCGACGTGACGCGGCCGGCGAAGGCATCCTCGGTCCACAGTCGCATCACCGAACCCGGCCGCACTTCCAACACGGGCTCGACGCCGCCGAACGTCCACGCGTACTGATCCTTCGTCGGGGTGAAGTCGACGAACTCCATGGTCCCCTTCACCGTGCGGCGGCGACGACGTGGCTGGCGACAGCCGAACGGTCCCGGATCACCCGCGGAACGCCCATGGCGAACGCGGCCCCGACGACGATCCACATGACCGCTGCGCTGAGCATCGAGTACAGCCGGAAGTCGGCGAGTACCTCCGCGGGAAAGCCGGGAAACACCGTCACTCCGAGTTCGTCGACGAGCGGACCGGGAGTCTCGTCATAGGTGGGCAGCACGGTGAGCGCGATGATCACGGCCGCCACGTAGCCGACCGACGCCGCCACGGCGGCGGGAAAGGCGCCGATCCTGGGGCTGAGTCGCCCCGCCCCGACGAACGCGGCGATGCTCGATGCCAACGACACCAGGACGAGGACCAGATAGGCGGTCGTGCGATCGCCGATGGTCTCGCCGCTTCCGACCCCAGGGGGGCTGGCCGGATACCCAAGGAACGGCACCAGGTACACCGCAACGAACCCAGCACCTGCCAGCGCGAGGGCCACCAGCCGTGGCGACGCCGTCGGGTAGCGACGGCCGAGGTAGGCCCACACCACCGAGAAGGCGACGGCGAACAGCGCGCCGATGACCATTCCGAACCCGACGGTGGCGAGCCCGGCACCGACGTTGGCCTGTAGAGCGCGACTGAACAACTCGTGTCCATGCTCGTGCTCGCCAGACAGCAGCGCCTCGGCCGCCGATCGTCCCTCCTCGTAGTCGATCGCGGCGGCGATGGCCGGCGTGACCTGCGAGCGGGCCAGCACGAACGCGGCCAACCCTCCGACCACTCCGGCCGCAATGCCCAGGCCGATGAACTTCTTCTCCATGATGGTCCTTCTCTCAGTGGCAGGGGAAGCCGAGCAGATGCCGGGCGTCGTGCACGAATTCGTGGACGTGGGTATCGGATCCGAAGATCGAGACCGCACCCTGGTCGATGCCGATGAAGTAGTACGCGATCAGCGCGAGGACTGTGGTCGCCGTCAACCACAGCGCGGTGCTCACCGTCGCGTCATCGAGTTGGCGCACTCTGGTGGCCGTGCGTGTCGTAGACGTCATGGTCTTCCTTCCATTGGATTACTTCCGGTTTGCAATTATTCCTTAACGTGGACAGTTACCCATCTCGATCGGCTTCGGTCAACCGGCACGAGCCTGCGGAGGGGAAGCGCAACGCAGGTTTAACAATCGGCCCCTCCGCTGTTAACCGCGTGTAACGGCTGGCCGTGAGCGATTGCGGACCTCGCGCGGGATGTGCATAGTTCCATTTTGGAAGTATTTCCCAGCAGAACTAACGAGCGGAGAGATGATCGCATGCATGGTCCACACGACGTCGGGGGGCGCGACGGCGTCGGCTCCATCGACGCCGAGTTCCTCAAGCCCGGCATTCCGGACTGGCGTTACCCCTTCGAGGGGCGGATGCACGCCGTGACGGCGATGGCCATCAAGAACGGTGCCTTCAACCTCGACGAGCAACGCCACGGCATCGAGCTGATGAAGTGGAGCGACTACCTCGACTCCACCTATTACGCCCACTGGCTGTTCTCCGTCGAGAAGCTGCTCAACGACAAGGGATACATCTCCCACGAGGAGGTCGACCAGCGGATGGCAGACCTCGGCACCCCGTCGATGACACCGCATCCGGCGAAGCCCGAGACGCTCTCGCCGTTCGCGCAGGAGATGATCGACGTTCTCTGGAAGGGCACGCCGCACGACCTGCCCGCCGACACGCCGCCCGCCTTCGAGGTGGGTGACGAAGTGATAGTGCGCAATCTCCACGAGTCCACGCACAACCGGCTGCCCGGCTACCTCAACAAGGTCCGCGGCGTCATCGCGCGACAGTACGGTGCGTTCCACGATCCGGCGGCGAGCGCGCACGAGCAGGTCGACCGCCCGCACCAGATGTACATGGTCCGCTTCTCCGCAACCGACCTGTGGGGACCGGAAGCCGCCGAGAGCTTCGACCTGTACGCCGACCTGTTCGAGGGCTACCTCGAACCGGCCAACCCCTGACACTAGGAGATCACTGAAATGGATTGGCTTTCACTGTCCGACGTCGAGGCGCGCGTGAACGCACTCGAGTCGCTGATGGTCGAGAAGGGACTCGCCGAGCACGAGGCCGTCGACGCCGTCGTCGCCTCCTTCGAGAACGACATGGGTCCGGTCAATGGCGCCAAGGTGGTCGCCCGCGCATGGACCGAGCCCGAGTACCGGCAGTGGCTGCTGTCGGACGCGACCGCGGCCATCGCCGACATGGGCTTCACCGGCCTGCAGACCGAGCACATGGTCGCCGTGGAGAACACCGCGGAGCGCCACAACGTCGTCGTGTGCACGCTGTGTTCGTGCTATCCCTGGACGCTGCTTGGCATTCCGCCCGCCTGGTTCAAGTACCCTCAGTACCGGGCGCGCGTCGTCAAGGAGCCGCGCAGCGTGCTGGCCGAGTTCGGCGTGACCCTGGCCGACGACGTGCACGTCGACGTGTGGGACAGCAGCGCGGAGATTCGCTATCTCGTCATCCCGCAGCGACCCGAGGGCACCGACGGCATGACCGCCGACGAGCTCGTTCCGCTGATCAACCGCGACTCGATGGTCGGCACCGCATTCGCGACCAGCCCCGGGGTGGCGTAATGACCCTTCTGACAGTCGAACTCGACACCTTCGACGATCCCGGCGGACTCGGTGCTCTGCCGCGGTCCAACGGGGAGTTGGTCTTCGATGCACCCTGGCAGGGCCGGCTGTTCGGGTTGGTCGTGCATCTATGCCAGTCCGGCGCGTTCGAGTGGGACGAGTTCAAGACCCACCTCATCGCCGCGATCGAAGAGTCCGGCGTCGACGATACGTGCGACCCGGCGATCTACTACCGCCAGTTCGGCGAGGCGTTCTGCCGACTGGCCGCCGAGAAGCACTTCCTCGACGCCAGCACGCTGGAGCTGCGGACGGACGCAGAGGCACTGAAGCTGTCGCACTCCGACCACGACCACGACCACGATCATGACCACGACCACCACCACGACCACGACCACGACCACGACGACCATGACCACCACTAGATCCCCGCGACACCGAACGGAGGTTCCACCATGTCCAAGGTGACGGCCCTGTCGATCAGCGTCGGCATATTCGGCATGCTCTCGACACTGATGACGGCGACGGTATGGCAGCTGCCCGTGTGGGTGCTGTTCCTTGCGTGGGCGTCGTTCTTCTTCGTCGGCACGGGCTGGTCGGGACTGGTGAAGTCGGTGGCGTGCAACTGGACTGGCATCGCGATCGCCACCTGCACGCTGTTGGCAGTCTCGGCCACGTCGAGCGCCCTGTGGCTTTCGATCGCAGTGGGCATCGGAAGCCTCGTCATGGTCCAGGTCTCCCGCATCCCGTGGATATCGGCGACTCCCGCAATCGTCTTCGGATTCGCCATGACGGTCGGCACGATGTCGGCGACGGGCCAGCCGATCACCACGACCGGACTCTCGCATCCCGCGTTGATCGCGGCGATCACCGCACTGGTGGGGGCGGGCTTCGGGGTGGCCTCCGAGCTGGGCGCGGCCGTGCTCTCCCGTGGGTTCGGGAGGCTGGGAACCGGCGCCGCGGCACCCGCATAGCGGCCGCAGTGCAGATCACCCTCGGTTAGAGTAATTTCACAATAGTTCGCAATGGAAGCGATTCAGCACAGGAGCAAGGTGCCTTCAAGGACGAGTCCCGACATGGTCTCCGGCGTATCGGAGGCATTCTTCAACGCGGGGCGCTGGTGGACCGAGTCCATCAGCGCCGGGCTCCTCGACTCCGACGTCAATTCCCTTGAGGGATGGCGCGTTCTGGGTGCGTTGCGGTCCGGGGACGGCTCGACGATGAGCGACATGTCCGCTGCGATGGCCATTCCGCCACCCACGTTGACTCGGATCGTCGACAAGCTCGTCGACGGTGGCTTCGTCCTGCGCCGCGTCGACGCGGCAGATCGCCGTCGAGTGCTGATTTACCTGTCGGCCAGGGGCAAGAGCAAGGTCCGCAAGCTCAGCAGGCAGGAGGCGCACGTCAAGGCGACGCTGATGGACGAACTCGGCGAGGACACCGCGACGCAGTTGATCAGCACGCTGGCCCGAATCGGCGACCTGGTGCCGTGACGATGCACCCGGAGCGCAATATTTTCATTGTGAGAACAACCGCGCAACGTCGTAGTAACCCGTAGGGAACACCATCGGCTGATCGCGCTGGTCGAGTGCGCAGAAGGTGAACGGAGCGGCGGTGAACGACGAGGCCGAACGACGACGTGGCCGGCCCACTGGCCGGTCCACCATCGACGTCGCGCTGGTCATCCCCCGCAGCGGCTCGGCAGGCATCTACGGTCCCTCCTGCGAGGCATGCGCCCAGCTGGCGATCGCCGAGCTGAACGCGACGACGGGGCTGCTCGGCAACCAGGTCCGGTTGATCCCCGTCGACGGCTCCCGCGCACCCGCCGTCGTCGCCGCCGAAATCGCCCGCCTGGTCGACTCCGGCGCGATCGACGCGGTGACGGGGTGGCACATCTCCCCCGTGCGGCAGGCGATCGCCCGGGTGACCGAGGATCGGATTCCCTACGTCTACGGTCCGCTGTACGAGGGCGGCGAGCGGACGCCCGGCCTGTTCCTCACCGGTGAGACGCCGTCGCGCCAGCTGTTGCCCGCAATGGACTGGATGAAGTCCGAGTACAGCATCGACAGATGGATCCTGATCGGCAACGACTACGTCTGGCCCCGCCAGACCGGGGCGGCGGCGCGGCACCACGCCCGCGGCGGCGGCAGCCCTTTGGTCGACGAAATATATCTGCCACTGGGCACCCAGGACTTCGGCGAGGCAATTCGTGACGTCGAATCCACCGCTGCGACGGGCGTGATCCTGCTGCTGGTCGGCGGTGACGGCGTCGCATTCAACCGGCAGTTCGCCGCCGCGGGCCTCGCCGACGCCGTGCCCCGGCTGAGCCCGCACGTCGAGGAGAACATGCTGTTGGCCAGTGGCAGCGAGAGCAACCACGGACTGTTCGCGGCGGCAGGCTACTTCGAGGCGCTCAACACCACGTCGAGCATGGACTTTGCGGCACACTACTATTCGCACTTCGGTCCGGCCGCGCCCGCGCTGAACAGCATCGGCGAGTCCTGCTACGAGGCGATCACGCTGTTGATCGCGCTGACGTCACGAGCCGGCTCCCTCACCGTTCCCGCCCTTACCATGGCGTCGCAGAACCTGACCTACATCAGCCCACGCGGCGAGGTCAGCATGCACGGCAATCAGCTCACCCAGGACATCTACGTCGCCGAGGCCAAGGACCTCGACTTCGAGATCCGCGCGCGCATCTCGGCTGCCTGAGGCCCGCTGCTGCCCGGTCGGTGCGAAACGGGCCTTGCCATGCGTGCGGCCCCGATGG
>NZ_JBEVLO010000158.1:0-4543 GCF_040509115.1 Mycobacterium sp.
CCGCGGTGCGGGACGGCGCACAGCGCCTCGTGCAGCTTGCGGATGACCTCCTGGGTCTGGACGCCGTCCTTTCGGGTGAGGAAACCGACACCGCAGCTATCCTTCTCCCGATCCGGGTCGTACAGTCCGTTCAAACGGCGCTCCTCAGCCAGCGTCGCGAACGACGCGCCCAGCGTGTGACTGTGGGTTTCTCGTCGTTGAGCCAACCCGCCCCGCCGACACGGGATCGCGCGGACTGGAGCTGACGAACGGTTGTGCCCGTCTCGTCAAAGTAGCTTAGCCTACCCTAAAACCGTCCGCTGACTCACCGCCCGTCCCTGAGGGGTCAGCGTCACGCGCACCGTGCCGGAGCCGGCGGGCGGGACTACTTTCGGGGAGTGAACTACGCCTGGGAGGTCCTGTCCGACGGCGTGTTCAGATGTCGCCTACCGTTCCTCGACGTCACCGTCGGCCTTGTGAGGGGTCGCCGAGGATCCCTGCTGATCGACTGCGGCACAACACTTCTCGAAGCATCGTCCATCGCGCAGGACGTGCGGGACCTGGCCGGGTCGGCCGTTACCCACGTGGTACTGACCCATCACCACTTCGATCACGTGCTCGGCTCGGCGGGTTTCGGCGACGCCGAGCTGTACGCCGCGCCCGCGGTGGGTGTGGCGTTGACGTCGGGGCTCGCCGGGGTCCGCTCCCACGCCATCGGGTATGGCGCCGACCCTAACGAGGTCGACCAGGCGATCGCGGCGGTACGCGCGCCTGACCACGAGGTGCTGGGTGCCGACCTCGACGTCGGGGGCCGGATCGTCCACGTCGAACATCCGGGTCGCGGTCACACCGATCACGACCTGATCGTCGTCGTCACTCCCACCGGACCAGCCCAGCCGGCCGTCGTTTTCTGCGGCGATCTGATCGAGGAGTCGGCCGACCCCGCGATCGACGAGGACTCCGTCGTCTCCGAGTGGCCCGGTGCCCTGGATCGGGTGTTGGAGCTTGGCGGCCCCGACGCGGTGTACGTGCCTGGCCACGGCGCCAGGGTGGACGCGGCGTTCGTCCGCAGGCAGCGCGACTGGCTGGCCGCCCGCAGGTCATGATGGTTGGCATGGAGGCGACCCGGGTGGATCGATGGTTGTGGGCGGTCCGGCTGACGAAGACCCGGCCGGACGCGGCCACGGCCTGCCGCGCGGGACACGTGCGGGTCAACGACCGGCCCGCCAAACCGGCCACCATGATCTCGCCAGGTGACGAGGTGCGCGCCAGGGTGGGGGACACCACGCGCATCGTCGAGGTGGTCCGGGTGATTCAGAAGCGAGTGGGCGCGGCCGACGCCGTGACCTGCTTCATCGATCGGACACCCGCGCCGCCGCCGGTTGCCGCCGTTCCGGTGGCCTACCGCGATCGGGGAGCGGGACGGCCGACCAAGCGGGACCGTCGGATGCTGGACAGGTGGCGCGCCGGTCAGATCTGAGACGACCGATCGGACCGCGTCGATGTGTGCGACGATGGCGGAGCCCGCGGCTCGGCCCACCGAGGTCGAACCGGGCAGAAGTAACGCCCGGCACACCCGCGCCGATCCCCCCACAGGAGTCCGCGCGGGGCGCCATCAGAGAGGACGACCGGGATCCATGACCAAAGGACAGCGCGTCACGCCAACGGCCAACGCGGCGAAGATCGCCATCGCGACCGTCATCGTCGCCGGGGGAGCCCTCGCGATGGCGGCCCAGGCCTACGCCGAGCCGTTACCCCTGCCGACGCCAGATCCGGCAGCCCCCGGTGTTGCCGCCCCACCGCCCGGCCAGCCCGTGCCCGAGGTTCCCGGCGTACCGACCGGTGGTGACGCCCCGCCCGCGCCGCCGCCCATTGGCGCCCCGGTGGTGCCGGAGATCTCGGACCCTCAGTACGGCTCCCAGTCGTCGGGACCGTTGGGCTTCCTGAGGGACGCCTGGCACCAGGCTCAAAATCCGTACATGGTCCCAGAAGACGGCGGGGTGATCTCGTCGGCGCCGCCGCCGGGAGCGGGGCCGCCACCGCCGCTGCCACCCGGGTACAAGTCATTGAACGCACCTGGTTCCGAGACGATCCTGCCGCCGCAGGAAGGACCGCCCGCAGGCGTTCCGGCCCTGCCGCCCGGCTACTACCCGCTGAACGGACCGCCGCCGCCGGGATACTTCGACGCCCCTCCGCCTCCCGACCCGAACGCGCCGCCGCCGGCGGCGCCCGCACCGCCGGTGCTGTACGTCCCCCGGCTGCCGTAGCGTCCGTCCGAATTCAACCGCACCGGACCCGATTCACTGCCACGCCGACGCGAGTGGTGAACGTGTGTCCGGGGTGAGTGGCGCCGCCAGCATCACCGGTGCCTGAGCCATGAACCGCGGGGTGCTGCCGCGGTGCTCGTCCGCGGCGTGCACGGTGAACGGATGCACGACGTACATGTCACCGGGATGGCCGGTCGCCAGTTCGACGGCGCGGCCTGCGCTCGCGGAATCGACAAGCGGACCCCATTCGGCGACGTCCATCGGTTGATCGTCGAGCACGGCGGCGACGTCGCGATGGGACCCGACCCGGATCCTGGTCGGCGCATCATCGGGTCCGACGTCGGAGAGGATCGTCAACAGCAACAGCGTGTGGGGGCGGCCGCTGACCGCCCACGCACCATCCGACGCTGGCGTGTTCAGGTCGACGTGCCACCCCCGATCGTCGACCTTGGGTGGTGCCGGGAACCGGATCGGGACATTGCCGAGCGACCCCCGTCGTTGCCAGCCGCCGACTCCGCAGACCGCGTCCAGCGCAGCGGCCAACCTGGGGCTGCGGACCAGTTCGCCGAAGGGCCCGTGACCGGTTAGGTCGGCTGCCCACACCACCGGTTCCGTCCAGGTGTCGGGGCGCTCCGGTGACAGGCCGATCTGCGTCCACAGCAATTGTCTTGCGGCGTCGGCAGTCTCGCGTCGGACTGCCTCGTCGATCTTGAGGAATCCGTTCTCGGTGAATGCGTCGAGTGCAAGCATGCTTCATAGAGTCGTGCACCGGCAGCTCAGGGCGCCAACGATTTTCTCGGCCGTGCCTCGCCGCTACCTCTTGATCGTCTCGCGGTGCTTGCACCCCGGCCAGCAGCATGGTCGGCGCTTGCCTTCCTCCAACTCCTCCTGGGTCCTGCGGATCCGCCGCTCCCTGGTGCTCGCCTGCTTGGCATCCTCGACCCAACAGATGAACTCGTTGCGCGCCAGTGGCGTGATGTCAGTCCACGCGGCGAGCGCCGTGTCGTTGGCGACCAGTGCCTGGCGCAGGTCGGCGGGCAGGTCGTGCACCACCCCACCGGGCACTCGCCGACCACTCATGCCGACAGGGTAACTCCACTCGTTTGTTGGGATCGGTAGTCCACGCCGTCCTGTGCACTTCGAGGTAACGGCGTCGACCGAGGCGGCGAATCACCTGGAAAGGGGAGGGCATGATGAGCACGACTCAGCACCTCAATCGGATCGCAGGCGCGTTGGTGTCCGTCGGCATCGCGATGGCCGGGGTCGGCCTGACCGGAGCCACCGCTCAGGCCATTCCCGGTGGTCCGGTACCCCTGGATTCCTGGCCCGGTTGCCCGCCCGACAACCCATCCGGTCCGTGTGTGTGGTGTCCTGGCGATCCGCCGGTGCAGACCGGAAACATTCGAGTGAACCCCGTCATTTGGGATGAGGGCGTCTGCCACACGTACTGGTACGTGTACCACGGCCAGGGCAACGTGGCGCAGAACATCTTCGAGGGAGCCACACCGCCTCCGCCGCCGCCTCCTCCGCCGGGGTTCACCCCGCCGCTTCCGCCGGGATGGTGCTGGTCGTTGTTCCTCCCGGGGCCCTGCCCCTGATTCACGCGGGCCCTGCCCCTGATTCACGCGGGGTGGTCCCGCACTTCCTCGTCGACGAGGTGTCGCCGGACCATCGCTGCGCACTCGGCGCGCAACCTGGTTTGCATCGCGGTGTCCGGCACCAGCATCAGCTGGAGCATGGTCCCGCGCAGTTGCCCGACGAGTAGATAGGCGAACGCGGCCGGGTCCACGGCTCGTCGAATCGTGCCCTGGGCGACACCCTCGGCGACGGCAGCGGCGACCAGGCCTCGAAACCACTCGTCCCGCTCGACGTAGACGTCGCGCACGTTGTCGTCGTTGGCAACTGCCTCGCCCCACATGAGGAGGAACGCACGGGTCGCGATGTCTCCGTCCGCGGAGACCGCGAGATACTTGTCGACGAGTTCGAGGATCCAGTCCAGTCCGCTGGCCCTCGGGGAGACGCTGACGAGCGCCTGGGCGTGCTCGACCGCTCTGCGCAACAACTCCTGCTTGCTGCCGAACTGATGAGTCACGATCCCCCGGCTGTACCCGGCCGCGGCGCCGACGCGTGCCGTCGACATCGACCTGGACCCCGACTCCGCGATGAGCGCCAGCGCGGCGTCGAGAAGTCGGCGCTCCGTTTCGGCGCGACGAAACGCCTGCGTGCGCGATCCATCGGGGGGTGGCGGGGTGTCGCCGTCATCGGTCATGGGACGAATGCTATCCGGATAGCAAGTA
>NZ_JBEVLO010000159.1:0-16449 GCF_040509115.1 Mycobacterium sp.
TCTGAAACGGCATGACCTTCGCAACGATTCCTGCGCTGCGCATCGCCTCGCGCAATGCGTCAGCCCTATCCCCCTGGGGTAGGGCCGTCGTGTCCAGAACCAAGCTCACCAGCCCATCGTGCCAGGTAGTCGCCCCATCCACACGGCGAGTTCCTTAGCCAGTATGCGCCAGCCGCGCTGGAGTACCCGGATGCCATGTCCGAATTCTGGACACGAACGTAAGACAAATGCAGGTGGACATCACCTAAGGCACCGCGCGTCACCGCAGTTCCAGCGCACCGCGATTGGACACGCCATTTGAGAACCGACAGCCGACGCCATCCGTTGTCAGGTAGTCACTGCAACGGCTCGGGAGTGAAGGTGACGTCGACACCGCCCACGGTCATCGTCACCTGACCTTCCATCACCATCACCTGCGCCGCGACCCGTCGATCGACGGTCTGGGCCAGTTGCTGCACCGGTGCGTGCGGTATCTGCACCACTGACAGGTTCTTCCATCCCGCCACTTTGGGTCCGACGGTGCGCCACCAGGTGGCCACGCCGGCGGCGAACGGGAACAGCAACACCTGATCGGCCTGGCCGGCCGCCTTGCCCAAGGCGCGTTCATCGGGCTGGCCAACGGTGATCCACTCCAGAATGCGCCCCGTGTAGTCAGCGAGCCGCAAGTCCGGGACGCCAGGGGTGGACAGGCCCGCCCCGAACGCCAACTCACCGTCGACGTCGCTGAGCCGGTGCGCGCGAAGCCCAAACGCCAACAACCGCACCACCATCCGCTCATCGGTCTCACTGGGATGACGGGCCACGGTCAGCGTGTGATCGGCGTAGTAACCGTGATCGACATCAGAGACGCCAAGTTCGACTTTGAACACTGTTGCAGAAAGGGCCACGACACAGTGTCCACCCTGGTGATGTTCCCCGACTAGTGAGGCCGCTTCGAGTGGTCAGACCGCCGCGCTGCCGTCGGATCGAGGCGAGAGCTGGTAGCTGCTTGTCCTCCGGTGGCCACGACGACGTCGAAGGTTTCGCCGACGATCGGGCGCGGTGTCGGTGGCGCGGGCATCAAGATAGGTGGCCTGCATGTCGCACGCTGGTTCCCCCGCCCGAAGGAGGCGGGTCCCCGCTTGGGTGTCTTGCACGGCGCCGTAGCTGCGGAACCGCTCTCACAGCGCGTCGGTGAAGGTGGGTTGCTCGCCGGGCTGGCGGTGTGTGCCGTGGTGGACATTGTCGGGCTCCTTGGTGGGTGGGGGACCGGTCGGTCGGTCAATGCCGAGCGAGTTAGGACAGGGTGTAGTCGGCGACTTCGCGCCATCCAGAATCGAAGACCAGGGAGTGTCCGCGGTCGGGGAACACGTGGTAGTCGGTGACGGCGCGGGAGTCGGCGTTGAGCCGAAATGCCAGTCGGGTGACGACTTCGGAGAATTGGTGATCCTTGCCGCCCCCGGTGATCAGCAGGGGTCCGCGCGCACTGTTGGCGGTGTCCACGGCGGCGCGAGAGTGTGGGTCCTTCTTGGCGGAGGTGGCCTCGAACAGCGGCTTGCCAGGGCCAGGAATGGTCCAACGTTGGTGCAGGTCTCGGGCCTCGTCGTTGGAGACGGCACGCTGAGCGCCTGATGTACACGGGTCACCCAGCGGCAACGGGCGACCACGCAAAGTGGGCCACACAACGTCGGTGAGCTTGTAGCCCATAAGTCTCGCCACCACCCGTGAACCGGGCCGGCCCTTGTGACGTAGGTGCGCGACGTACGGTCGCGAAGGTCGATTCGATCAGTGGCCGAGGGGCTGGTTTGCGCAGATTCTGGCCGTCCGGAGGTGGGTGTGCTCGGCGAAACGTCCCAGGCCAGCTCAAACTGTTGTGACCCCCTGGTGCACGATGGGGCCGACAGGGCCGATGAACTGCCGGATGATCGTCGACGTTGCGCGAAACTACGTTCGCCGTACTGCGGCTTGTCGTAGAAACGTCGTTACTGCCGACGGATCGGTGATAGCCAAGTCCCTGCCATGGACCACGCCTAGCTGAGCAAGTACCTGGGCATGGTCCCAGTAGAGTCGTTCGCCGCTCATCAAGCCATCGCGGAATGTCACGAACACGGCAAACGGCACCTCCAGTGCTATGCCGGTTGGCGCAAGACCCGGTAGTAAATAGGGGATTTCACGATCATGGCGGATTTTCATGATCGCCTGGTCGACCAGGAAGTCATCTCCTACGAAGCGCGCGACGGGTTCGTTGACGGTGCCGTCGGGTATCGCCGGGATGAAGACACTCCGGTAGTACTGGCGCAACGCCTCGCGACCGGCTGCGCCGCTCATCGTGGGAAGATGCATGACGGTCGCGTCCGAAACCATCGTGGATACGGCGGCATCGGCGTCTTTGGTTTCGAACTCATAGCGGGCATGGCGTTCCCAGAGTTCAATTATCCTCGCGCGCTTCATCGTCGACCACCCGAAGTGGTGGCGTGAGTCATGGCGGCGAAGGGGCCGGGCACGTCATCGGCATCGCGGATGCTGCTGTCGAGGAGCATACTTTCCACAACGACCAAGGGGACGTTTCTATTCGGAAGCGAAACGGCCAAATCGCTGTGCGACCGCATCGAAACAGCTGGGAGCCAGCAATATTGACCGAAGTCAATCCTAGGGTGAGTGTCACTTCAGCATCTGGCGGCACGAAATGGGCGATGATCACATGAGATTCCCACTAGGTAGGCACGCCAAGGCGTGCGCTTCGACGCCGCGCGTCGGCAGGTATTCGATGCCGGATGCCAGCTCCAGCATGGGCAACCGCTCGCAGTCTGACCGGAGCGCGTTGGCGGGCGTAATCGGTGCCATAGTGGTCGTGTGTTCTCTTGTCATGTGCGGAGACTCGGCCGCTGCGTCAGACGACAGTGGGTCGGCAACCCAGCGGCAACAATCCCTCGTCAGGGCGTTCGCGGCGGCTTTCGTGCAAGATGACCATTTGGGAATCGCCGCTCATGCTGCCCCGGACATTACTTGGACGATCCCCGGTACCAGCGTGGTCTCTGGTCGTGCATCCGGAATCGACGAAGTGACCGGGCTTGCCGACACGTTCGCCCAGTACGGATTACACATCACGCCGAAGGGCCTCGCATTTGGTCGTGACTCCGTAGCAGTAACGCTGCACGACACCGGCCAGCATGCTGGCAAGCGGCTCGATCAGGACGTCGTGAACGTCCTCACCATTCGTGATGACAAAATCTCAGACGTAACAGCGCATTTGACCGACGTCGATTCGTTCGATGCCTATTTCGCCTGATCGAAAGCTTGTGCTGCTCGCGTGATTGGACCTTTCTCCTCGCGGCGTCGTTGCCGCATGCCAACGTCGTGTCGCGGTGTACCCGGTGCTGTCGACTACTCGCTTCACCACCGTCCGGAAGACAGCGCGATCCATAGTTGAGCCCTAGAGCAGAGTCGGATCGCTGTGCCCACCTGACATCGTCTGACGTCCAGCGGCACCAACACTAGCTGTAGCATAACGAGCGCTATATCATGGTCGTTATCCCTCATGGACGATCGAAGACGAATCGTTGCGCGGGGCACCAAGGAGCGAATGTGCATGGCAAGCAAGCAGGCCATTGAGTTCGCGGAGTTCCTCGCCGATCTGGGTAGACGAGCCTCCGGTCCAAATCTCGAGTTGACCACGATCCGCGACGTCACCGAGAACATCCACCAGGCCGCCAAGGAGCCAGAGGAAGTCACCTACGCGGAAGGCGACGCGGGCGGGGTGGAGGCCATGTGGTGCATCCCGGTAGACAGTGATCCGGAATCGGTGCTGTTGCACAGCCATCTGGGCGGGAGCGTGCTGATGTCGATGCACACCGACCGGAAAGCAGCCGCGCATATCGCGAAAGCAGCCGGTGCACGTTCGCTAGTCCTGAACTTCCGGCGTTCGCCAGAGGACAAGTACCCGGCACAGATCAATGATGTCGAAACAGCTTACTTCTGGCTGCTCAAGCAGGGTTATCAGTCCAGCAAGATCGCGAGTGTCGGCCACTCGATCGGCGGCTACCTCGCGATTCAACTCGCGTTGAGATTGCGCGATCGAGGTGAGGCCTTGCCAGCCGCCGTCCTGGCAATCTCGCCATGGACCGACATCACGTTGTCGGGTGAATCCATCGAGACCAACGCCAATCGAGACAAGCTGCTGACCCGCGGGTTGCTGGAGTTCTTCCGGTCTTGCTGGCTCGACGACACCGGTGTGGCGTTTACCGACCCGCAGGTGCACCTGCTCAACGCGGACCTGTCCGGGATGCCTCCCGCGGCGGTCTACTACGGCGAATACGAATTGCTTGCATCCGACGCCGTCGATTTCTCGATCCGCGCGAAGGCGGCCGGGTCGGAGATCACTCTCCAGAGCGTTGCTGCGGGTCAGCACTCCTTCATCATGGGCGCCGGCCGTGTGCCCGAAGTCGATCAGGCAATCACCGAGATGGGCAGTTGGCTGCGCAGGCAGAGATCATGACCCACCAAGGTGAAAGTTCCGATCGGCCGACGCCCCGTGGCCGACACCACCGC
This sequence comes from Mycobacterium sp., assembly GCF_040509115.1. Taxonomy (GTDB): domain Bacteria; phylum Actinomycetota; class Actinomycetes; order Mycobacteriales; family Mycobacteriaceae; genus Mycobacterium. The sequence goes on from NZ_JBEVLO010000159.1 coordinate 4,528, forward strand.
AGTGCGTCGGCCATGACGTTTCACATCGAGACCGCTCAGCCCGCCGTGGCCTCGCCGCCCGAACCGCTACGTGGACCCAAAGGGGTACCGGCCGTGGAAGTCCACCACGAAGTATTGGACATCAGGGGGATTCGCGTCGAGACGTACGGCACCCAGTCGAGCAGGCCACCTCTGTTGACGGTCCACGGTGGATGCCAGGGGAGCTGGGCATGGCACAAAGTGGGCCCACGGTTGGCCAGCGAGGGTTGGTTTGTTCTGTGCCTCAATTGGTTTGGTCATTACGGGTCAACCGAACTTCCGCCATCACGGGCGCTGAGCCGTTCGATTCTCGACGTAACCATGGAGATCGGCGAGGTTGCAGATTATTATGGCCGCAAGCCGGTACTGGTGGGGCACAGCATGGGTGGTCTGGCGAGTCTCGCCTTTGCCACGGTCCACCCCGTCGCCGCCTTGGTGCTGCTAGCTCCCGTTGTTCCGGCAGCGTTCGCAGCGCAACCGATCGATCTGTCCGTCGATCCCACAACGATGTGGTTCCCCCCTTCGCAACTGGTCGACCATGCATGGTGGGGTGAAGTCAGTGCCGACGAGGCGCAGTTCTACAGATCGCTGCTGTGCCCAGAGTCGCCGAGAGCAGTACTGGAAGCAACACGTTGGCTGTGCCACGTGGACACGTCGAGCCTGGGACACATCCCCACCCTCATGATCGGCGCCGAGGCGGACCTATTAGTGCCCCCCGACGCCGTTCGAGCACTCGCCAACTCCATCGCAGCGGACTTCGTCGTACTACCGGCGACCGGTCACGGAATTCCACTAAACCCGGTGTGGGCTGACGCCACTGCGACGATCCTGAAGTGGCTCCCGCAGCACACCTGAGTTGCGCGCCAGCGCGAGGGGAGCAAGTCCCCGATGCGCGCGCTGGGCGCTCGGGCTGCGCCCAATAGAACCCCATTGCGTGCCTGAGTAGGTCTAGGTGGGGTTGATCTCGTCGAGGTCGCGCTGTGACGTTCGCGGACCGACGAGCGCCACCGCTGCGATGACGATCGCAAGCGCGACGACGACGACCGTAAACATTGCAGGTGCACCGTGGGCATAGAGAACCGGCAGCAGAACGAACGGCAGCGCCCCGCCGGACAGCCGTGACAGCGAGTACGTCAGGCCAACAGCGGATGCGCGGACATCGGTAGGAAATATTTCGGCTTGATACACGTGGTAGATGTTGGAAAAGACGTTGCTGATCGCGGTCGTCGAGAATCCGAAGACAACGATCAACACGACGTTGTCGACCGTCGCGAATATCAGACCTGACACGGCCATCAGCGCCACGGACCACATCAGAAGGAACTTGCGGTCGAAGCGTTGCATCAGTGGGACGGCGAGCGCAGAGCCGACTGGGTAGCCGATGAACGACAACGCGGTGTAAAGCAACGAGGAGGTGACGTCGAATCCTCGTGCAACCAGGACGAGTGTGGCCAATGTGCCGAACCCGTAGTAACCAAGTGGTTGGAGGAGGTGGAACACCACCATCATGCCGAATCGGCGCCTGTAGGGGGGCGTCGACAAACGCGCCAACGGCTTCGGCTTGCTCGGCACCCCTTCTGTGCGACAGCGCGATTGACCGACTGGGCGTTCATCATTCCGGGCCGCCGACTGTTTGAAGCCGGACGTGGATTCGAACTGCGCCAGCGCCTGCCGAGCCTCAGGCATTCGGCCGACAGAGGCTAGCCAGCGTGGAGACTCGGGAAGGCTGCGCCGCATCATAGACACCAGAACTGCGCCGAAGCTCCCCAGGGCCAAAAGGATTCGCCACCCCGCGACACCAAGTACGTCGCGCCCGGTCAGAGCTAGCGCAAGGAACCCGAGGACGGGCACGGCGAGGAACGAGCACGTATAAGCCCAAAGCGGCCAGTCGACCGAGATGGGATCGCGGAAGAACCTCGGACAGATAGGCGTCGGCCACCGGGTACTCAGCGCCGATGCCGACGCCGGCCAAGAAACGGCTCGCGACCAGTAGATACGGACCAGTGGCAAAGGCGCCGATCAACGACCATACCGAGAACCACACCAGCGTGAGCACGAACGCCCTCTTACGACCGACGACGTCGGCCAGTCGAGTGAGAAGTGCAGCACCGACGAACATCCCTAGGAACGCCGAAGCCATGAAGAACTTCAATGTCTCCTCGTCGACCGAGTACTGCGACTTCAGGGCGACACCAATTGCGCCGGAGAGGAATATCTCGTATATGTCGAAGAACAGCCCGAGGCCGATGGCCCACACCACGCGGCGGTGAACTCGGCCCACTGTCAACCGGTCGAGTCGCATCTCGACTTCCTTGAGCGCCGCTCCGCGCGGGTCTGGGTTCGACGGTGACTTCATCGGCGAACCCAACCGGAGCGCCGTCGAACGCCAAGTGCGAGAACCAACTCGTCAACGACGGGCATCACAACCCGTCCCATCTCGGCACTACCTGATCAAGCGCACTAGGTGGACGCTGGGTCGCGGACGAACGGCTCACGTTCCACCTATCGGACACGTTCAAGGGTCCAATCGGCGCCGCTGGGAGACTTTCTCGGAGGGAGACCCTTGCCGCCGGACTTTCTGCAAGTCGGCACGCGACGGCCGGCCCAGACATGCCGAAAATTTCAAGGCGCCCAATCGAAATGCGCTGCCTGCTTGCTGCACGGAAACAGGCTAGATGAGTCGGACGTGAAGGTGATCAACTGCTGACGCTCCTTGCCTGTGAAACGTGATGGGTTGGCGGCTCAGTTGGTCGGCGAGGTGTCACCACCTGTGGCCGGTCGCTCCGCCGACGACGTTTCGGGGCCACTTGTCCGGCGACCGCGGCTCAATAGACCTCCAATTTGCCATATTCATTTGAACGATGACTGCCCTCCCGGGTCCGCACGATCACGATCGCTATGCTACGCCGGTATGCGATATGCTGGTCATCGTCAACGTCATCTGCGCCGTTCAGCCATATCCTTATGCCGTCGACTACATTGCCTTGCAATACTATTGGACGCCTCGCCACCGGGCTGGCCTCGTCGAAGATATGCGGAGCGCTGATTGCACTAGATGCACCACGGCATGAGAATCTGCCAGTTCGCCTCCAAGGTCCCGTTGTGACCTCTACCGGCCGACGGGAGAAGTGCGCCACCGGGACCTTGTAAGGGGGTCGCACGGATTCTTCATCGGCGAGACGGGGCTCCATGAGGCGAGCGCATGGTCGGTCCGCCTTATTCGGTCACCGTAAGAGGTCGATGCCGTCGCGCCCGTCGGGGCCAGTACATTTCTTACGACTTGCCGCCAGGCGTGATCGACGTCGTGATGCGCCGACCGATCGAGCCAATTCCGTGACAATGCCCAGTCAGCGATCCAGCTCGTGAAAGCCTCGCGGGCATGCGTCCAAACATGCCCGACTGAGGCCAGATCAGTTGTCAGTTGCCGCAGGTTCGGCCCGGTGCCGTTCCTGCAGCCCATTACAGGATAGCGGTGGTGATGCAAAGGGGTATTGTTGTGAACAACCTGGGAATCTGCACAAGGGAAGACAGCATGCGATATCCACCGAATCAGAAAGCTGAGGCGCGCGCGGCACTGCTGCAGGCTGGTATGCGCGAGATGAAAGTCGCTGGCTTCAACGGGATTGGAGTGGATGGCCTCGCATCCGCGGCGGACGTCACTTCGGGGGCGTTCTATTCCAACTTCGTCAACAAGGAAGAGATGCTTCAGGCAATTGTCGAAGTTGCCGTCGGTGAGCCATTTCTCGCCGACAGCGAGTCGGGTACCAAAACGGAGAAGCGTTCACAACTGAAGAGTTTCTTGTCTGATTATCTCAGTGCCCATCACGTGGAGAATCCGGGAGATGGCTGCGTCATGCCTGCGCTGAGTGCCGACGTAGCGCGGGCGAGCGAAGCGACTCGGGAGGCGTATGAGAGCAGGGTCGTGGCGCTGGCAGAGCGGGTGGCAGACCTACTCGATGGGCGACGACCTGACCGGGAGCGCCGAGCATGGAGCATCGTTGCGCTGATAGTGGGAGCCGTTTCGATCTCGCGGGCGATGTCTACACCCGCCACCCAGGTGGAAGTGATCGACGCTGCACGACGGGCGGCAGGCAGACTCATGTCGCCCTCCGGACCGCCCAAGTGACACTTGGTCATCCCGCTGTGTAAACGCGCTACGGCACCACCGGAGTGCTCGCCGCGTTCAGCCGTCCCGCCTATTGACGTGATTCGTCTCGCGAACGGTCGGGGAACGGTCGCAGGGCACCTGCAGAACCGGGTGATGACGAAAGTCATGTAAGGGTCGCTGATCCCCCGGTGGACGACTTGAACTGCCGGCACAGATCGACGATCGAATCAAACAGCGGCGAGTCCGAAACGAGCCCGGCTGGGGGCGACCTTTCGCGCGGACTGGAGCGCTACGCGGCGGTCTCTGGGTAGTGCAACTCGAAGAGCGCACGGTTGGCATTGATGAATTCTTCGACTGGCGAAAGGGGTTGGCCGAGGATGCGGCGCGCGGTGTCGTCGACGCCGGCCAAGAGACCTTCCTGTTGATCAAGCGTCACCGCCTCGAAGTGCTTGAGCTTGGCTATGTCATCGGATAGCCCGATCAGTTCCAGGAACGTTGTCACCGTGACTTGCTCATAGGGCATGTCTCTATCGAGTACGCGGCTTACCTCAGCGGCCAGCTCTCGATGGCTGTACTCGACTGGACCGGTCAGGGTGTAGATCTGGCCACCATGTTCGGCGGGATCCGCGAAAATTTTGGCGGCGGTCAACGCGATGTCGCTGGCCGCGATGGGCGCAAAACGGCTCTCGGCGTCAAAGGGCATGGCATACCGGCCATATCGGACCAGATGTGACACGTAGAGCAGCCACTGCATGAAGAACGTGACGCGCAGATGCGTGGTGGGCACACCCGACCAGTCGAAGACCTGCTCGGAAAGCCAATGGTTCTGGGTGGCCTTGCTGCGCGCGTAGGGCCTCGACTGAATGTGGGACATGTTCACAATCAACTCGAGATCGCGTTCCTTCGCGGCCTGAGCGAACATGACCGCAGCCTCGACCAGACCCTCCCCAACCGGGTAGTTGAAGTAGGCGCGCTGCACGCCATTTAGAGCTGCACGCACGTCGCGGAAGATAAGTAGATCGCCGAAGACGACCTCTGCGCCCTTGTCGCGGAGCTGCTGGGCACGGGCATCGTCCTTGCGGACCATGGCACGGACCTGAAAGCCCTCCTTGAGTAGGTGGTCGACCATCGGTCGGCCGGTATCGCCAGTGGCTGTGGTTACCAGAATGGTAGGCATCGACTTCCTTCTTCCCTGGGTGGCAGATCCTCTGCGAAACCGGGCCTCGGCATATCGATGGAAGCACTCGACCCGGCGAGGTTACTAAATACTAGTTGCTATCAAAATACAAGTCGCTGGCCGGCTGCAACATTCCGCGGTGGGATATCTTCACAGGGGAGGGCTGGAGGCCGACCAACCCCAGCTGGGCGTTCCAGGCGTGAGAGCAGGACGCCGTCAACCTACGACCGGCTACTTCGGCAGCTCTATTGTGGACGGCGTGACCGAAACGCGGCTGCCGCTATACCCCTGCTCGTACATCGAGGTTGCCTTCGGCTCGCTCGGAAAGCGCTGGATGGGACAGCTGGTCGATCTGCTTCTTCAGCGCCCAGCCCGATTCAACGAATTGCATGCCGCGCTTCCCGCGCTATCGAGCCGTGTGCTCAGCGAGCGCCTCACCGAGCTTCAGGACGTTGGGCTGGTCGAGCGCGAAGTCGACGCCGGGCCGCCGATCACCGCGACATATCGGCTGACCGACCGTGCTCAACGGCTCGGCCCGGTGATGGATGCGTTGCGGGTATGGGCCGGCGCCCCAGCCGACGAACAAGGGCGCCCGCTCCCGCCGTCACGTTGAAGGTCGAGATCGGTGGGCGTGATGCGTGGAGGGCCGAAAGGATCTCGGCCCGGCGCTGCGCGAGACGCAACCAGGTGAACGACTGCGCGCCGTCTTTCGAAGCTTCACGTCTGCACGTCTCAGATGAATCAAGCTCGACACACAGCTTGTGTTGTGCCGTTGTCAACGGCCACCACCTGACCGGAAACGCGAATACGACAATGCTGTGTGTCGAACCGGTGATGGCGATGAACGTGTTTTCAGCCTTTTCCGGTTTCGCTTGGATCGACTGCGCATAGCGGCCAGCCAGATTCGAGTTCTCCAGCGTGTAGCGCTGCCACTGCCCCAGGGCGTACGCGATGTCGACAGCGGGCGTATCGGTCTCAACGGTGTAGGAAACTTGCACCCCGGAGCCAGCCGCCCCAATTGGGACTTGCGAGCCGACGCGGTCTTCTCTCCGTTCGTTCTCAGCATGGTCGGAGCGTGCGGTTCCACCGCGCGGCGATTGGGCAGCGCCACGGCAGCCATCGTTGGGAGGAACGCCGGATCTCGTACCTCGGTGGCTGCCGCCTGCAGGGCGGTTATGAACTCGGCACAGGACTGAAACCGGTCAGCCGGGCGCTTCGCCAGCGCTTGCGCGAAGACTGCGTCCATCGGCTGTGGCAGATGAGGCGCGACCTCGCTCATCAGCGGCACTGTCTTTGTCAGATGTGCCGAGCACCCCAAGGAGTAGACGTCGGACCGGTTGTCGACCTGTTCGCCCTCGATCACCTCCGGGCTGGTGTACTGCATCGTCCCGATGGTCATCCCGGTGGAGGTGAGGACGTCGCCTCGCCGGCTGCCTTGGCGATGCCGAAGTCCGCGAGCTTCACCGACTCGATTACGGGCCGCATCGCCGCCCTTGTCCGGATCGGTTACAGCCATCACCGTGCACCAGGTCGAATGCCCTCCGGAGGAGAGCCAGCCCATGGCGCCGTTGAGCACCCAATCGCCGCCCTCTTGGCTGCGCGGGTGCGCATCGATGCGGCGACACTGCCGGGTTCCCCCTCCGACACGGCATGCAGGCGACCGCGTCACCGGCGGCGGCTGATGTCAAGACCTGCTTTTTGACTTCCTCGGACCCACGGATCAGCAGACCCATCGTGCTCAGCTTGGTTGCAAATCGGGATCAGCGACGACGATGCTCATACCCGTGCCGCTTCTTCGATGACAGCGGGACGGCTGCCGTCGGCGACGTCGAATGCAGGCGCCGGGTGATCTCCTTCTCGCTGAGTTCCCGCAGCACCGCACGTAATTCGTCGTGTTCATCGGCGAGCATGACTGCGTCGAACGGCGGATGGTTGATGGGCTTGACGACTGCTCCTCGGTCGAGAGTTTCGATCACTGAGGCGAGGCGGTCCGCGTTTGTGAGCAGGTCGATGTGACCGTCGGGCGGCTGTGTTTGCGTGGACTCAGCGGTTCACCTGCCGAGATTGCAGAAAGCGTCGCGGAGTGCGAACTTCTGTATCTTCCCCGTGCTGGTCTGGGGAAATTCCGAGACGAACTCCCAGATGCGCGGAACTTTGAAGGATGAGAGGTGTTGGCGGCAGTGATTCTCGAGTTCGTTTGGGGTGATGGTGCTTCCCGGACGTAGTTGGATGAACGCAGCGACCACTTCGCCCCACTCCTCGTCGGGCAGGCCGACCACGGCAGCATTCTGGACTTCGTCGGCGCGGTTGAGAACGTCTTCGACCTCGCGCGGGTAGATGTTCTCGCCGCCGCGAATGATCATGTCCTTCAGACGTCCCTCGATGCGGAGATAGCCGGCAGCGTCAAGGGTTCCGATATCGCCAGTGTGCAGCCAGCCATCCTGATCAACCGTTTGTGAAGTTGCATCGGGATTATCGGCATAGCCGAGCATCACGCACGGACCGCGGGTACAGATCTCTCCGGATGTGTCGATAGCTGTCGGTTCGCCGGTGTTCATGTCGCTAATCTTGACCTCGACGAACGGAAGTGGTTGCCCGACAGTACGTTCCCATTGATGGTGTGGATCGCGCGGTCGTGTGTGGGCGATATACGGCGACGATTCCGTCTGGCCATACCCGATGCCGACGGACACGTTGAGCTCTGTCTCGGCACGACGCACCAGCTCGACCGGTACGTGCGCTCCGCCCAACGTAGCTAGCCGCCAATGCGTGATGTCGCGGCGCCGTTGGCTATGGGCTTGGAGTACCCGTATCAGCATGGTGGGCACTGATAGGAACACCGTGCCACGGTGCTGTGCGAAGAGATCGAGGACGAGATCGGGGTCGAAGGTGGGCGGCAGAACATGGGTGCCGCCGGTTTGTAGGGCCCCCAGCGTCACCAGACCGCATCCGGCGGTGTGGAATAGAGGCATTGGATTTATCCATACGTCATCGGAGTTGGCACCGATGGTGGTCGCGTAGAGCTTTCCGTTGAGGACTAGTCCGTGGTGGGCCAGCAGGGCGCCTTTGGGGACGCCGGTGGTGCCTGACGTGTACTGGATCTGTGCGGGATCGACTGGCCGTACGAGCGGTAGCTCGCGTGGGCCGCCGCCCGCACGGGCTATGAACTGGTCCCAGTCATTCAGTGAGATCACGGAGTGCAGGCGAGGACATGCAGATCTCACGTCATGGGCGACTTGGAGGAGATCGCGAGACCGCACGTTGGGTTCGACGAATACTGCGACTGAACGCGAATGGGTTAGGACGAACTCGGCCTCTTGGCGGTTGTAGGCCGGGTTGACCGTCACCAACGTCATTCCTGCTAAGGCGACGCCGAACTGTAGCAGCACCCACTCCGGCCTGTTTGTCGACCACACAGCAATGCGGTCACCAGGTTCGAATTCGGTCAGCAGCGCGCGCGCGACGACGATCGCTGCGGTTTCGAGCTGTGAAAACGTCCACGTCCGGGCGGAGTCATCGAGCAATCCCTCCACCAGTGCCAGGTGGTCACCCCACTGCGAGGCCGCGTCCTGGAGTGCAGCACCAATCGTTTGTTCGATGTGTCCGCCGGTTGTCTGTGGGAGCCAGTGCGAAAGGTCCAAGCGTGACGACATTTCTTTCCATTCGCGTAGCGATCTCGGGCGCGGATGTGACCACGCCCACACGACCATCCGAATCGGATGGAGGTCACACGAGAGTAACCTCCGAATCGGATGGTTGTCAATCGAGTCTGCGTCGTTCCCGGGGGAGGGGAGAACGTCGCCATCACAGGAGGCGCCGCCGCGTTTCGCTGACCTCGCGGTACGCCACGCTGGTCGCCTTCGACCCCGACGGCACCCCGCAGGTCACCGAGGTGTGACCGGGCAGGCTGGCAGAGCCTCGCTGGTTGGCCAGAACAAGTGCGTTCGACGTGTTCGAGCGGCTCGAAGAGGAACGTTCGGCCGACGGAGCCAGATGTTTGACGGAGGAGTCGTGATCGCGAGTGCGTACGTCGAAGTGTTGCCGGACCTACAGCACCCCTTGTAGCCGGCCGCGGATGATCTCCTCCGCCCCGGCCACGATCCTGTCCAGCAGCACCTGAACGGTCGGGATGTCATCGATCAGGCTGGCCACTAAGCCACACGACCAGGCGCCGGCGTCCATCTCACCGTCGCGCATCACCCTCGGGTAGACGCCAGCCACCTCGGTGATGATGTCCTCGAACACCAGCTTGTCGCCGAGGGCTCGTTCTTTCTCCAATAGCCTCTCGACCCCGGCGTTAGTCAAGACCCGCTCGGTGTTGCGCAGCGGCCGCATGACCAGCCTCGTGTCGTACTCGCCGGCAGCCAGGATCGCCTGCTTGACGTTGTCGTGAACCGGTGCCTCCTGGGTGGCGATGAACCGTGTCCCCATGTTGATGCCCTCGGCGCCCATCGCCAGCGCCGCCACCAGGGAACGGGCATCACCCATTCCGCCCGAGGCTATGTAGGGGATCTTCAGCACGTTCCCAGCCAGCGGCAGCAGGATTATGCCCGGGACGTCACCCTCGCCGGGATGCCCTGCGCACTCGAAACCGTCGATGCTGACCGCGTCGCAGCCGATCTCCTGCGCCTTAAGCGCGTGCCGCACCGAGGTGCATTTGTGAATCACGGTGATACCCGCCTCCTTGAGGGTCGGCAGGTACTGCTTGGGGTTGTTGCCGGCGGTCTCGACGATCTTGACGCCGCCGTCGATGATCGCCTCGATGAAGTCCGGGTAGTCCGGCGGCGTGACCGAGGGTAGGAACGTGAGGTTCACTCCGAATGGTTTGTCGGTCATGTCCCGACAGCGGGCGATCTCCTTGGCTAGGCTCTCGCCCGAGCGCTGGGTGAGTCCGGTGATGATGCCGAGTCCACCCGCGTTCGAGACCGCGGCGGCCATCTCGGCGAAGCCGACCCAGTGCATACCGCCTTGCATCACCGGCCGCTCGATGTTGAACAGTCTGGTCATCGCTGTTTCCACACCGGTTCCGCCTTCCTTGTCAGATCCGGGGCGCACCATAGAGCCATGCCAGATCGAGTGTCTCGACGAAAGTCGTCGACGAGTGCTGTTGCGCTGCTGTCCAATTCGGTGATCGTCGGCAGAGTGTCGCACGCGTTTGGCGGGTCGACGGGCGAGGATCGCGTGTAGGGGACCGCTGCGCACCTCGCCCGGCGACCGCTGTCATTGCGACGCCCCTCTGCGGCGACGGACGCCGAAACGACGAGCCCGACGACACCTACTTCAACAGAATCCCCTGCAACTCCACGACTGCCTGCAATACGGATACATAACCCTCCGAATCAGACTATTACCGCGGCAGCGTATCCTCCTAATCGGATGGTTGTCAATCGTGGCCCACGGCGGGCCGGGTAGGAGGCACAGTGGCCATCACGGCAGAGGATGCGCCGCGTCTGGGACCGACGTCGTATGTTGTGCTCGGGCTCATTGAGGTGCGGGGCCCCTCGACGCCCTACGAGCTTGAGGCCGCCGTCGAGAAGTCAGTTGCCTACTTCTGGACGTTCCCGCATTCGCAGCTCTACCGCGAGGCAGACCGTCTGACATCCTTTGGCCTGCTGACCGTTCAACGGGAACATGGTGGGCGTCGCCGAAAGGTGTATGCCCTTACCGAGCGCGGCGCCGCCGCGCTGGGGGAGTGGCTTTCCGCGCCCGTGGAGGATGTTTTCGAACTGCGAGATGAAGCAGTCCTACAGCTGTTCTTCAGCGACCAACTGTCGTCTGAGCAGCTCGTTGAGCTCGCACGTCATGAGGTCAGTCAGTACGAACGCCGCCTAGAGATTTACGCAGAGATCGCCGCCGTCGAGCTTCCCCGACATGGCCAGGACCGCCGGATGGCACCTCTGCGGTTGGGTGTTCGCCTTGCTGAAGCGGCTCGCGACTTCTGGATTGAAATCGGCCAGAATCCACCGCCGCCGGCGACTCCGCGAGGCGCCCTTTCGCCGGCGCCGCACTGATCGAGAAGTCGGCAACCTTCGTGCTAGGCGGCCACCGTCTCGCCGAGGAGGTCTCATCGGCGTCACCTTGCCCACGTTTGCCGGAGGACACTCCAAATGTTGGTGCACGAATTCGTGGTGGCGAACCAACCCGAGACATTCGGCGAGACGCCCGGGGGGAGAGGTGGAACAATCCAAGAATTGTGAATAGTGTTGACCATCAGAGTGATTCACGTTACCGCCGTATGTCAAGGCGTGCCGAGCTGAGGCGGGCCACTAGGAACTCGTGTCGGCGTTCCTGCGCTGGCCGGTGCGTATCCAGACCACCACGAAGAACACCAACGTCAGCGCCAGCGGGGTGAGTCCGACGAGCCAGCTCAGCGCCAGCGGGGGGCCTGGCTGTTTGAGCACGTCGACGACCAGGTCCCCGGTGCCTTCGCCGTGCGGACCGTCGATCGTGAACCGCAGCGTCCACGTCCCCGAGGAGTCGAGCGACAAGCGGAGCATCGGCGCACTGTAGGTCAGGGCAAAGCTGCGGATCATCCAGGCCTGGTGTGCGGCGACGTCGCCCTCGCGGGCGCTGCGATAACCCCGGTACGTGGTCCAGATCCACAGCACCGATAGAGCTG
>NZ_JBEVLO010000160.1:0-13859 GCF_040509115.1 Mycobacterium sp.
ATCATCCCGCCGACGGGCAACGAGGTCATCAGCATGCTGAAGACCACTTCGCTGGTGACTGCCGTGCCGTATTCGTTCGACCTGTACAGCATCGCGACGCGGGAGATCGCGGCCCGCATCTTCGACCCCGTGCCGATGCTCCTGGTCGCCGCGACCTGGTACCTGGTGGTGACGAGCATCCTGATGGTGGGCCAGTTCTACCTCGAGCGGCACTTCTCCCGGGGTGCGTCGCGCAAGCTCACGACGAAGCAACTCGAGGCCCTTGCCCATGCGCAACTCGGAGAGGCAAAGGGATGACGTCCTTAACGAAGTCGGCGCCGACGTCCGACGTGATGGTCAAGGCCGAACGGGTGTGCAAGAACTTTGGCGCGCTCAAGGTTCTCAAGGGCGTGACGTTGGAGGTGGACCGCGGTCAGGTGCTGTGCATCGTTGGCCCATCCGGCTCCGGCAAGTCCACGTTCCTGCGCTGCATCAACCACCTCGAACAGGTCAACGCGGGCAGGCTGTACGTCGACGGCGACCTCATCGGCTACCGCGAGAAGGGCGGGAAGCTGCTCGAGATGTCACCGCGCGACGCGGCCAAGCAGCGCCGCGACATCGGCATGGTGTTCCAGCACTTCAACCTGTTTCCGCATCGCACGGTGCTGGGAAACATCGTCGAAAGCCCCGTGCAGGTGAAGGGCGTCAAGAAGGACGCGGCCGTTGCGCGGGCGAAGGAACTGCTCGACCGAGTCGGATTGGCGGAAAAGGCGGACGCCTACCCCGCCCAGCTGTCCGGTGGGCAGCAGCAGCGTGTCGCGATCGCTCGGGCCCTCGCCATGGAACCCAAGCTCATGCTGTTCGACGAACCGACCTCGGCTTTGGATCCCGAGCTGGTCGGCGAAGTGCTCGCCGTGATGAAAGAGCTTGCGTCAGAAGGCATGACGATGCTGGTCGTCACGCACGAGATGGGCTTCGCCCGCGAGGTCGCCGATCAGCTGGTGTTCATGGACGGTGGTGTCATCGTCGAGAGCGGTGACCCGCGCGCGATGCTGAGCAATCCTCAACACCCACGCACCAAAGAGTTTCTCTCCAAGGTCATGTAGACCGTTGCCGTGCGACTAGGCGAGCCGGCCGATCGCCTCGGCGACCGCTGCGGCGGTGGGCGGCCGGTGCTCCGCGGGGGCGAGGCAGGCCTGGACCAGTCGGGCTTCGTCGACGCCGAGCTTCGACGAGACCTTGGACTGCCCGGACACGACGGCACGGATCGCCACCAGTGGTTGACCCGGTGGCAGATCTCCGTAGAGGCCGTCGCCGGTCAGCACGCGGTGGATGGTGGCGCCCAGCGCCCAGATGTCGGTGGCCCGCGACGGCAACGCGCCCTGGAGCAGCTCGGGGTCGATGAACTCCACCGACGTGGTCGGGGCAATGCTCGTGACCGTGGACTCGGAGTTGAGCACCCGGACCAGGCCGAGGTCGGAGAGTTTGCCGCCGGTGCCGTCGAACATGATGTTCGCGGGCTGGACGTCACCGTGCACCATGCCGTTCTCGTGTAGTTCGTGGACCGCCACGGCGGCGTCCTGCAGCGCTCGCAGTGTCTCGGCGCGCGTCAGCTCCCGGCCGGGTGAGGCCAGCGACCCGAGTGGGAAGTACTCCATGGCGTAGAAGAAACGATCGTCGAGGACGGCGTCGAAGATCTTGACCAGACGCGGCGACTTCACTGCGGCGAAGGCGCGCAGCTCCCGCACACCACGGCGGTAGGCGTCCTCTGTGACCTCGTTGTGAAAGACCTTGAGCGCGACCAACTTTTCCGTCAGACCCAGGCGTTCGGGTGCTTCGGCGAGGTAGAACTTGCCGTGGTTGCCCTCGGCCAACAGCCGTACGATTCGGTAATCCGCGATCGCGGCTGGAGCGGCTGTGGATTCGGCGGGCATGTCAGGTCTCCCAGTGGTCCGAAAGGTTGAGCGCTGGTGCTCGCCATGATGTTAACTGTTGCAGGTGGGGAGCACATTCGCGTTCGTGATCCTGGACGTGGCAATCATCGTCGTGGTGGCCCGTCTCTTCGGTCGATTGGCGCGCAAGGTCGGCCAACCGGCAGTGGTCGGCGAGATCATCGCCGGAATCGCGCTGGGGCCAAGCCTACTGGGACTGCTTCCCGGCGACATCGATCAGTTCCTGTTTCCCAAGGACGTCGTCTCGATCCTGAAGATTCTGGCGCAGCTCGGCCTCGTGTTGTTCATGTTCATCATCGGCCTCGAGCTCGACCTGACCCTCATCCGTGGACGCGGTCGACGGGCAGGGGTCATCTCGCTGTCGTCGATCGTGCTGCCGTTCGCACTCGGCGCCCTGGCGACCATCGTCCTGCACCCCCTGCACGACACGTCGACCGTCGAGGGCAAGGGCGAGGTCGACGTCTCGTTCCTGGGCTTGATGCTCTTCATGGGCGTGGCGATGTCGATCACCGCTTTTCCGGTGCTCGCCCGAATCCTGAGCGACCGCAGGATGAATCGAACGACCGTCGGGGTCCTCGCGCTCGCAGCTGCCGCGATCGACGACGTTCTGGCGTGGACGCTGCTCGCGTTCGTCACGGCGGTGGTCGGTGGCCACAGCCCCGCGCAGGTGCTGCGGATCGTCGTGCTCTCGGCTGCGTTCACCGCAGTGATGTTCCTCGTCGTCAAACCCCTGCTTGCTCGACTCTTGAACTCGTACAAGCGGGCCGGCCGGGTAACGCCGGACATCTTCGCCGTCGTCCTGGTCGGCATCCTGCTGTCATCATTGGCCACCGAGCGCATAGGGATTCACGAGATCTTCGGCGCGTTCCTCTTCGGCGCGATCATGCCGCGGCATTCGGCGCAGGAGTTCTCCCGCGAGATCCTCGAGCGACTCGAACCGGTGGCGGTGTCACTACTTCTGCCGATCTTCTTCGTCATCGCGGGACAGGGGGTGGACCTGACCAAGTTCACTCAGGTGAGCTTGGTCTGGCAATTGCTCCTGATCCTGGCCGTGGCCATCGGTGGAAAGTTCATCGGAGCATTCGTGGGCGCGCGCTCTCAGCGCATGCCGGTGCGGCAGAGTGCGGCCGTCGGAATCTTGATGAACACGCGCGGATTGACCGAGTTGGTCATCCTGTCGGTCGGCAAGCAGCTGGGCGTGCTCGACACCGAGATGTTCACCATGATGGTCGTGATGGCGCTCGTCACCACCATCATGGCTGATCCGCTGCTGCGAATCGTCTACCCCCAGAAGGCCATTGACCGTGACATCGAGGCAGCCGAGAAGGCCGCCCTAGGCCCGGCCGACACCTATCGGGTCCTGGTGGTGACCGATTCCGCGCCGGGTCCCTTCACCGACCGGATGCTGCGGGTCGCGGATGCCGCGTTGGCCGACCACAGCCCCGGCGAGGTTCTGCTGTCCCGCTTCCTCGAGGCGACCGACGAGCCGGCGCTCGAACTCGGATCGGCTGGTGTGCTCGATCTGGCGGGTCTCGCTGCGGCGGTCGACGATCTGAAGACCTACCTGGCGCAGACGACGGCGACGAGCGCCCCGGTGCGTCCGATGTGCCGCTTCGCGTCGAGCCGCGAAGATGACCTGCCGCGCCAGATCGAATCCACCGACGCCGACGTGGTGGTGATCAGCGAGGACTGGGCGCGGCGCCATCCCGGTGCTCACCGCAGGCTCGATGGAGTCGTGGTGTTGGTGGTTCCCGCCGAGAGTCCTTCGGTTTGGCTGCAGTCCGGAAGTGAAGCAACGCTTGCCATTTCAGCGACGGGGCTCATCGCGAGGGATGACGGCGAAGAAGCCGGCCTGCTCGCGGTGCTTGCGGCCGCCCGGGCCGCGCTGCACACCGACACACCGTTGACGGTGCTGGTTGCGGACGGAGACTCGCGCACCCGGCGCCGACTGCAGTACGGCTTGGAGCCCCTGCGGTCGGCGGGCACCGAGGTGGACCTCGAGGCCACGCTCGCCGGCGCCGAAGTGTTCGCGGTCGCTCGCGTGGAAGACCGGACCGGTCGTTCCGAGCGGGCGATGCGGGACGAGATCGCCGAGATCGTTGACTACCGTCGCCGAGCCGAGGCCTAGAACCGCGGGTTCGCCGAGTCGAAGTTCAACAGCCGACCGCCGATGGCGACTTCCGAACCGGGCATCAGGGTGAACGGACTTCCCGGCGCGAGTCGCCGCTGCTGGTGATCGCCGGGCATCCGGACGAACGTCCCGTTCCTGGAGCCGAGATCGAGGATCGCAACCTCCCATTCGACGAGGCGGATCTCCGCGTGTGCTCGCGACAGCCGGCCCGAACGGTCCTGGAGCCGGATGGGCGTGGCGCCGCGCCTGGCCGACTCGGACGCCTCGGGCTCCCGACCGAAGACGCAGTTTCCGTGCAGGACGATCGCAGCGCCGTCGTCCAGAACTAGGACGCCAAGGGCGGGACGTTCCCCCTCGACGATGATCTTGGTGTGGTCCATCCGGCGGCCGTCCACGCGGCAGAACTGAGCCTGGGGATCGTTGAGGTGCCCCTCGGAGCACAACACGCCTCGGACCATGCGATCGCTCGGCGGCCTGGGCCGTGCGCGTTGCTGCGCCTGCGGCCGTGGCGGCACGTGAACCCCTGGTGGGGGCGGTCCCGGAGGTCCCGGTCGGACGGGTCCCCGCAGTGGGGGTTGCTGGACCGGGGGCGGTTGCTGCGGGGGCGCGGGCCGCGGGGGAGGTGGTGGCGCCTTGCGGATCGGAGGTAGCGGAGGACGCAAGGGGGGTGGAACGTCGTTCGGCCGAAATGAATCGAAGATCTTCGGTGGGCGCAGTTCGACACTCGGCGTGGGCATCGGACCCGTCATCGGCGTGTCGCCGGTGGAATCGGTGCGCTCGGGGTTCTCCAGGGGGTCTCCGGTCAGCCAGATGACTGCACCCGCGCCCAAAGCGACGCCCTCGACGAATGACCCGATGCCCGGTTCGCCCGGGATGACCGGCGCGCCTTCGGTTTCCCTGACGAACACTGCCGCCTTGCCCGACGTCAAGGAAATCAGGTCGACGAACGGCGCACCCTTGACGCCGAGGAGCTCCTCGGAGCCGTGCGGATGCTGGAAGCTGACGCCGACTCCACCTCGGAGGTAGATCGCCAAACCCGTGAGAGACGGTGCGACGCCCGCGAACTCGACGTCGTCGCTCTGGTCGGACGACCACCGGTCGGCGAGTCGGGTGAAGGCCTCTCCGAAGTGCTCGCCCTCACTTGCCGCGGCGTCGTCGATGATGCCGAGCAGAGCGGTGCACGCCAGCGCCGCGCCAGAGGACTCCGTGAGCCGTGCGCCGCCCCGGTTCGCGATGACGATCACCGCGCCGGACTTGGCGGCGACGACATGGTTGCCGGGAAGGAGCTCGATTCGCTTGCGACTCAAAGGTATCGGCCCCCTTGGAATCGCCATCGATGAAATGGCACGCGCATCGGTCCGTTCACCATCAGCCAGAAGGCCAGCCACGTCAGGACGAACTGGGTGAGGAACGCGGCGAGCGACGGCCGGAGATCCTCCGGCAGGACGAGGGTGGTGTAACGAACCAACAGCCAGATCACAATGCCCTCGTTGACGGCGGTCAGCAGTCCGAACAGCGTGGGCCAGTCCTTCTCCCATCGGAACTGCTGCAGAAGGTGGTATAGCAGTTCCCACAGGATGCCGACGACGATGACGGCGAGCAACACGCTGAACGTCACGCGGTACCCCTCCGCGAGGGTGGCGCCCCTGGGCACCAGCAGGGGAGTGATGATCAGCGCGACGAAGAACCCGATGACGCCGAGGGCGATGACACGGGTCTGAATCCTTCCGTTCAGAGTGGGGAGCATCGTCAGATCCTGGTGTTTCGGACCCAGGCCCACCACTGCTGGGTGGAGCGCAGCGGTCCCAGCCTGCGGCAGAAGCCGTTGGCGGCGAGGTCGTCGGCGATCTCCTGGGCGGCGATCTGCAGCCCGAGGAAAGTGTCGACGCCGGGGAAGTACCCGCCGAGGGTCGCGGTCCCAGACGCGTAGATCCGGCCCGTGCCGCTTCGGGTGCCGATCAGCTCGAAGGTGCGGTCGACGTCGAGGCGACCCTTGGGGTTTCGTCCCGCGCCCGTGTGGTCGAGCAGATCGGCCAGCAGGCGGTGTTCGCGGATGTCGGCCTCCAAGCCGGTGCAGTCGACGACGTAGTCGAAGGGGGCGTCGTACGGCTGCGTCGGGGGCGGAAACGGCAGCGGCGCCTTCGGGTCGGGAATGATCGTGGTGACCACCCCCCGACCGTTCGGACCTGGTCGCAGATTCTTGGCCTCGCCGGCCATCACCTGGTACCAACCCTCGGCGCGGCCGCGGGCGAGCTGCTCCTGCCAGTCCTTGCGGACCGGGGTGTTGGTACCGCCCATGAGGTCGTACGCCTTGGCCCGCTCCTGACCCTCCAGCTTGCGCATCTTCGCCTTGAGCTGACCACCCCACACCGACTTGGGGTAGTTGAACCCCTGATGTGCCCAGCCGTGCTTGCCCTTTCGCCGGTTGAAGGCGTTGGGGCCGTGCGAGCCCGCGACATAGGTCCGGAAGAGATGAAAGATCCGGGTCTGCAGGTGGTACTTGTCGCGATCGTCGATGAGGCGCTGCAACACGCGCGACGCGACGATGCCGCTCCCTCTGATCATCACCGTCCCGGGCCTGCGTTGCAGCGACTGGTACATGTGCTCGTGCGGCTCGTAGGCGTTGACGACCTTGGTGGGGTCGTTGTATTTCTCCCGGTAGTCCTGCAGATCGGGGAGCATCTTCAGCCCGGGGTAGCCCACCGCGATGTGGACGTACATGCTGCGGAACGCGATCCGTTTGGTGGGAGTGACGCCAGGCGGTGGGGTGAGGATGGTGAAGTACCCGCCGGCGTCGCGGCGACGCACCATCCTGACGGTGCCGTTCTTGAGGGACCCGGCATAGCCGACCCGGTGGTACTCGCGTTCCATCGACTCGAAGGCCTGTCCCGCCTTCGGCGTGTAGTAGTTGGTGAGGATCGGTTCGGTCAGGACGTTCCACAGCGGTTTGACGAACCCTGACACGGAGCTGGCCGAAAAGGCCTCGCGCACCGCGTAGGACGGAAAGCCCCAGATGTTGTCGGGCGTCGACGCGGAATCGGACCGCAACCGTTCGCCGCGCGGGATCTGGGACACCCGGGTGAGGTACTCGTAGCTGTCCCATGGCACCTTCTGGGTGCCTAGTACCGCCATCGACGCCGCGGGTACGCCGTAGATGCGGAGGGTGTCGAAGGTGACGAATGAGCCGATGCCGCTGCCGATCGTGACGAATGGGACGTCGACGATGGGGATGCCCGCTTCCTGCACCAGGGCGTCGCTCCACGTGTGGGTGTCGATCATGCCTGGATGGAGGTCGCCTCGCACAGGCGGAATGGTACCGATACCCGCGGCCTGGCACCGACTGTTCAGGTGTGCGGATCTGTGACATTAAATTTTGCTGCGACGCCCGCCCTATGCTGAGGAAATGGCGGCACGGCAGGATCCGGCCTCACCCCTGTGGCGGGCGGCGCAGATCTTTCGGCTGCTCAGTTGCCTTTATGCGCTGGGATTCCAGATCGCGATCAATGGCGACCTTGAGCATCCCGCGATCGGGTGGGCGCTGTTCGCCGTGCTGATCTCGTGGAGCGTGGCGTGCGCGGCAGCCTATCTGCACGGCTATGGCCGTCGACCGGCATGGGTGATCGCCGAGGTCGTGGTGGTCGTGGCGCTGATGTTGTCCACCGAGGTCGTCGCCTCCCCGCAGTGGGCACTGGACAACCAGTCCTGGCCGACCACGTTGTGGGCAACCAACGCAACGATTTCGGCGGCTGTCCTGCTCGGCCCGATCGCAGGCATGGGCGGCGGTCTGGTCGTCACGGCCGCCAACGCGGTCTTGAAGGGGTACCTCAGTACCGACGTGGGCCGCAACGCGACGGTCGTCGTCGAGCTCGCCGTCGGGTTGGCGGTCGGCATGGCCGCCCAAACGGCGCGCCGCTCGCACGCCGAGTTGGAGAGGGCCGTCCGATTGGCCGCATCCCTGGAGGAGCGCGAGCGACTCTCCCGTGAGGTGCACGACGGCGCCATCCAGGTGTTGGCGTTGGTGTCCCGTCGGGGCCGCGAGATCGGCGGTGCGACAGCGGAGTTGGCGGAGCTGGCGGGACAGCAGGAGCGCGTGTTGCGGCGGTGGGTGAGCGATACGGGGACCAGGGTGCCACAGGGCGCGGAGACCGATCTGGTCCCATTGCTGCGGGCTCGCACCTCGGATCGCGTGTCGACCAGCCTGCCTGCCAGCCCGGTGCCGCTTCCATCGGCGGTGGCGGCCGAGGTGGATGCGGCGGTCGCCAATGCGCTGGACAACGTGGTGGCGCATGCGGGAGCGGACGCGCACGCTTACGTTCTGCTCGAGGACCTCGGTGATTCCGTGGTGATCAGCGTGCGCGACGACGGAGTCGGCATCCCGACCGGACGGCTGGAGCAAGCCGTCGACGAGGGTCGCGTCGGAGTGTCGAAATCGATTGTTGGACGGCTCGATTGGTTAGGCGGATCGGCTCAGTTGAGTACGGGACCGGGAATGGGAACGGAATGGGAACTGACCATTCCGAGAGAGGGTGTGGATGGCCGCCGAAACTGATCAGGGCTACTCGGTGATGGTCGTCGACGATCACCCAATCTGGCGGGAGGCGGTGGCGCGTGACCTTGCCGAGGAGGGCTTCACCGTCGTAGCGACCGCCGACGGCGTCGGTTCGGCGCGCCGCCGCGCGGCGGTGGTGAAACCGGACGTGGTGGTGATGGACATGAGGCTCGCGGATGGCTCGGGTGCTGGTGCCACCGCCGAGGTTCTTGCCGTCTCACCGGCCTCACGGATCCTGGTGCTGTCGGCCTCGGACGAACGCGACGACGTGCTGGAGGCGGTGAAGGCCGGGGCCACTGGATATCTCGTCAAGAGCGCATCCAAGGAGGAGCTCGCTGCCGCCGTTCGTGCCACCGGGCAGGGCCGCGCCGTCTTCACGCCAGGATTGGCCGGTTTGGTGCTCGGCGAGTACCGACGAATGGCTCGCGCCCCGAAGGACGCCTCGACACCGAGCCTCACCGAACGCGAGACCGAGATCCTGCGTTATGTCGCAAAGGGATTGACCGCCAAGCAGATCGCCGAGCAACTCACCCTCAGCCATCGCACCGTCGAGAACCACGTCCAGGCGACGTTCCGGAAGTTGCAGGTCGCCAATCGGGTCGAGCTGGCCCGCTACGCCATTGAACACGGCCTCGACGAATAGCCGGGGCGAGCGAAGCGACGGGGGATTGGACCGGGGGCGAGCGAAGCGACGGGGGGAATGACCAGCTCGCATCGGGTAGTAATACTCATCCTCGCGGCTGGCGGTGGTGTCACGATGGCGCAATGACCGAACCAGATCAGGCCATCATCGCCCGCTTGTCTGGGGATTTCGCCGCGATCGCCGCGTATCTGGCGAGGGCGTCCGCCGACCTGCGCCACCTCGAGCGCATCGTTGCGCAGCGAGCCCCTCAGCCGACCTACCCTCCGCCGCAAGCCCAACCGTATGCCTGGCCGACGAACGCCCACTGGCAGCCACAGGCGCCAGTGAGTCCACCCGAGCCAGGACTCGTCACGCCCGAATCCGAGCGGCCCGCCACTCCCGACTCACATACGCCGCAGCCGCGGCAACCGGTGCGCTCGGCCGTTCCGCAGCACCTCGTCGGCCCCTACTCGGCCGCGGGTGTCGCGATGCGGCCCGCAGCGACCCCGCGCTCGGACGGTTGGATCGGCAAGGCGCTCGCCGTGGCAGGCGTCGCCGTGACGCTCGTCGGCGTGGCACTGCTGTTGGTGTTGGCGGCGCAGGCCGGGATCCTGCGTCCGGAGTTTCGGGTGGGGGCCGGTGCCGTACTGGCCGCAGGTCTGGTCGGCGCAGGATGGCGGCTGAACCAGCGCGCCGGTGGGCGCGTCGGCGCGATCTCGTTGGCGGCCACCGGCATTGCGGCCGCCTACATCGACGTCATCGCCATCACCACGATCTATGACTGGGTGGCCGCGCCGGTCGGACTGGCGATCGCCGCCGTGGTTGCCGTCGCGGGCCTAACGCTGGCTCGGCAGTGGGACTCCGAGCACCTTGGCCTGCTGGTGCTGATTCCGTTGATCGGCGTGGCGCCCGCCGTCACCGATGGGCCGACCCTGCTCCTCGTCGGATTCATGCTCGCACTGGCCGCCGCGTCGGTGCCGGTTCAAGTGGGTAGGGACTGGATCGGCCTGCACGCAGCGCGGATCGCGGCGGCAACGCTGCCGTTGCTCGTCGCGTTGGCGGCGTCGACGTTCAGCTCGCGGCAGTCCGTGTGGCTGGCGATCGCATGTTTGGTAGGTGCGATGCTGGCAATCGGTAGCGCGCTCATCCTGTTGCGGCACACCGCACATGCGGTCGCGATGGCGCTGCTGAGCGCGGCTGGCACGATGCCGGTGTTGGCCGCGTCGCTGGTGGTCGACCGTGCGGTTGCCGCCGCCATGGCCGCCTTGTTGGCGGCGGCGTTGCTCGTGATCGTGGCGATCGGTGGTCGCCTGCCGATGGTCTCGCCTCCCGTCCGGATCGTGTGGTCTGCGCTGAGTGGCGTGTCGGCGCTCATCTCCGTGGTGGTTGCATTCGACGGGCCAGTGGCAGGGCCGGTGCTGTTGGCGATGGCAGTCGTCGCCGCGGCCGCGGGCCGCCGCAATCAGGTGGCCCGCTGGTGCGCGGTCGGATTTGGCGCCGTGGGCGGTTCGTTCTATCTCGCCAACGCCCCCTTGACCACTCTGATCACCGCCACGGGTCTGAAGACGCCGATCGCGGTGTCGACGCTGGTCGCCAGCCTGCTGGTCGTGGCCTATGTGGCCGTGCTGGCGTGGACGTGTGCTCGCCAGGCGCAGGACGGTGTCCGGCCTGATGACTGGCTCTTGGCCATCGCGGCGGTGGTGGCGCTCTATGCGGTGACGATGTTCACGGTGACGGCGGGGATGTTGCTCGGAGGCGGGGAGCAGGGCTTCTTCGCTGGACACGTCGCGGCCACGATCTGCTGGATCGCCTCGGCCGCGGCCGTGTTCCGGTATGCGACGAAGTTGCCGCGTGCCCAGCGGTCGCTGTGGCTCGGGGGCGGCGTGGCGCTGGTCGCCGCCGCGATGGCCAAGTTATTCCTGTTCGACCTTGGCACGCTGGATGGGATCTTCCGCGTCGTGGTCTTCATCGTGGTGGGTTTGGCGCTGCTCGGCATGGGCGCCGGATATGCGCGACTGCTGACGCAGCAGGACGACCGCGAGCAGCGGGCGTAAGGATCCGAGACGCTCGGGGCCTCGCACCAACGATCATGATCCAATGGGCGATTTGCTGACTGCAAAAGTACACGGCTGGATATGCTGGTCAGTACTGGTAGTAGGGCTGATGGACGTTTTTGACGGGCTGGAACCGAATTTGCTGAAAGCCGCGTGCCATGGCGCGCCGTTCGCTACCGGGCTGGCTTCTACCGCATAGATGAATCAAAAACAGCAAACACGCCGGGCCGTGGCCAATTCGTTGCCAAAGCGTGGCTGCCGTGACACCGAGCCGGTGGGAACGGTGGCGTTCGTGTCCGACGGCGACGGCATTCCGGCATTTCCGAGCCCCTTTAATTAGCTAGCGCGGCATGAATGGGGCTGGCGAATGGCCGATCAGCTTAGTTTGCCAAATTTGCTCATGAATGCCGAGTGGCGCAATTCGGACGGCGTCCCTAGACAATGTCATACCAAAGGTATGGATTCCAGCACACTATTAGCCGCCCGAACTATTCACCAGAACATGGTCGCTAACAGCATGTTCGTGGGTTAAGTTCAGCCTTGCAGCAACATTGCCAAGACCCCGCAAACTGCAATCGGAGCGACACAGATGTACCCAATGCGCGCCCAACTATCCAGGTTCGTGATCACCGTCGTTGCCATTGCGCTGATGAGCATTGCCGCGACCAACGTGTTTTCCGGCCCTCCAAGAGTCGCCAGCTATGACGTCGCCCAAGTCGCGGCGATCACCCCGACGAACACCACGGTCGGCATCGCCGATTCGGACATCTTCTTCATGAACACCGCCAACATCAACAAGACGTTGGACGCCATGCAGTCGCTCGGCGTGAAGAACGTTCGCATCGTGATCCCGTGGTACTGGGTCGAACCGAAACAGGGCCAGTACGACTGGTCCCAGGTCGACGCGGTCGTCAAGGCCGCCACCGCCCGCAACATGGGAATCCTCGCCGACATCAACGGCGCGCCAGCGTGGGCGGCCGTTCCCGGTGGAACGGCACCAAGTGCCGCGCCGAAGGACCCAAAGCAGTTCGCCGCCTTCGCCGCGCTGGCAGCAACCCGGTACAAGGGCAAGATCTCGGCCTACGAGATCTGGAACGAGCCGAACGGGCAGTACTTCTACAACCCAACGCCCAACGCTGCAGGCTACGTTGCCCTTCTCAAGGCCGCGTACCCGGCGATCAAACTCGCGGACCCATCGGCAACCGTCGTCGGCGGGGTGATCGCCGCCGTCAACAAGGACTATGGCGACTTCGCGACGGGCGCGGTGAACTACGTCTCCCAGATGTACGCGGCAGGGGCGAAGGGCTACTTCGACGCGCTGTCCTTCCACCCATACGCGACGGGGCTGGCATTCTCGACCGGCGGAATTCTCCCGGACTCGCCCAAGAGCCAACTCGAAGCAATTCGTCAGCTGATGGTCTATTACGGCGACGGTGGCAAGAAGATCTGGGCCAGCGAGTACGGCGACCCCACCGTCACGGACACCGAAGCGGTGCAAGCGGGTCTCATCTCGGACTTCCTCAACACCTGGTCGACCCTTTCGTACGCAGGCCCGGCTTTCATCTACACCACGCGTGATTCGCAGACCGGTAGCTCCGATCCGGAGGACAACTTCGGGCTGTTCCGCACGGATTGGACCCCCAAGGCGGCCGCCACCGTGGTGAAGAACTTCATTTCCGGTACGCGGACCAATCCCTACGGCTCGGCGTTCGTGCAATCCGTCGCATCGGGATACATGTTCTACAAGGTCAACTACGGTCAGGGCGTCGCAGACAACGCCCTGCTGACCATCTACAACCAGTCCCTTTCCATGTACGGCCTCACGCCAACGACCGTGTACTTCACCGCCATCAGGTTCGTGATCGCCGCGGCGATCGCAACGCAGGCCGCTCCTGCCACGACGGTCGCAGCCAAGACGGTTACGACGAACGTCACCACTACGACGGCGGTCACGGCTCAGGTCGACCCGACGGTCAAGACGGCCGGGACGGTTACGGCTGTGGTCAGCCCGACCGGATCCTCTACGGTCACCACCGGAACCAGCACCGCTGTGACCCAACCCGTGAGCACGCCAACCCCGACGTCAACCCCGGTCGCGGTTACCCCGTCACCCACGTCGGTTGCGGTTACCCCGTCACCCACGTCGGTTGCGGTTACCCCGTCACCCACGACGGTTGCGGTTACCCCGTCACCCACGTCGGTTGCGGTTACCCCGTCACCCACGTCGGTTGCGGTTACCCCGACACGCACGCCAGTTGCGGTTACCCCGTCACCCACGCCGGTCGCGGTTACCCCGACACGCACGCCAGTTGCGGTTACCCCGACGCCCACGCCGGTCGCGGTTACGCCGACACGTACGCCGGTCGCGGTCACGCCGTCGGTCGTGGCGAAGCCCACCAAGGACGTCACACCGTCGCCCGCCAATCAGCCGCCCGCAGCATCCACCCCAGAGAAGCAGAACGCGTCCGATAAGCAGAAGAAGGGACCGCGCTGGGGACACGGTCGCATCGTCAATCGTGGCCCCGCGGCCTCGGTGGTGAGCCCAGCGCAGAAGGAACCGCCGGTCTCGACC
>NZ_JBEVLO010000161.1:0-20611 GCF_040509115.1 Mycobacterium sp.
AGAAAACGACCAGCAGGCCGGATGTGTCATCCGGCCTGCTGGTCAAACGGTGGAGCTGCCGGGAATCGAACCCGGGTCCTACGGCATTCCCTCGAGGCTTCTCCGTGCGCAGTCCGCTATGTCTCTACTTGGATCTCCCGTTCACGCGGACGAGACGAGATGACGATCCCAGTCGCTGTTTGGTGTCCCCGTACATCCCGCGACCGGACGTATGGGTTTGTCCCTCTAGATGACGCCAGGGTCCGAGTCGAGGGCTCTCTCGGTCTGACGGACACACCGTCGCTTAGGCAGCGAGGGCGTAGTCGCGCTGATTGGAATCGGCGCTTAATTGGTTGCAACGACGCTTACGGTGGTCTCTTGCCTGCACCGGCACGCTTCCCTTGATTCGATGCGCGAAGTCGAAACCGTTCAGCCCCTCGCGCCTGCCGAACCTCGGCAGGAAGGTCGATACTACCCGCCCATAAGACAATGGCCAGCGATTATTTAGTCCCGGTCAGATCACGTCGCCCGGTGGCCGACGGGGTCGTGTGCGTGGGCCAGCGTCGAAACGTCGACCTGGCCACCCGGCGGCGCTAGACGCCGAGCGCCGGCCCGATGGTGGTGTTCCACGACTCCTGCATCTCCGACTCGAACAAGCCCCACGAATGGGAGCCCTCGGGTCGTACGACGTAGGTGATCGGCACCCCGGCCGCATTGGCCGCGTCGGCGAACTGCCGGGTGCTGTCGGCGACGATCCCCTCGATGAAACCGCCGGCGAAGTTGTTGGAGCCGGGTGGCAGCTTGTCGACGGCGCCCTGGCCGCCGCCCGACGCAGCGGCGTAGACGGCGACGCCCTTCAGCCGTCCGACGTTGACGGTCGGATCGTGCTCGACCCACAGCGGGCCACCCGGGGGACCCCACATGGCGTCGGCGCTCGCGCCACCGCTGCTGAGTGTCAGCGAGACGTTCTGCGCGCCGGTGGACGGGGTCAGGAAACCACTGTAGGAACCGACGGCCTTGTAGAGCCCGGGAGCCTGGATGGCGTAGTCGACGGCCGTGCCGCCGGTGCTCGACAGGCCGCCGACCGCGTTCTTGCCGTTGGTCTTGTACTGCGCATTGATCAACGGCGGCAGTTCCTGGGTCATGTACGTCTGGTACTGCTTGCTCGGATCGGCGATCCAGTTGGTGTACCAGCTGAACGGACCGCCAAGCGGGGAGACCACGTTGACGTTCTTGTTCGCGAAGAAACCCTGCAGATCGGTGAATCCGAACCAGCTCTTGGCGCCGGGCGCGAAGTTGGCGCCCGGGTCGAGGTTGTCGCCGCCGTCGATCCCCGGCAGCAGGTAGAACGTCGGCGCGCCGGACCTCGGCGCCTTCAGGACGTCGTTGACGATCACCTTGTCCATCGACGGCGAGTACACCGACACCTTGTCCCAGCGGTCGTTGACGTGCTCGATGCCGACGATGTGTGGCGCCGAATTGCCATCCGGCGGCGCTGCGAAGACCGAGGCGGGCGACAGCAGCGCCGCCCCGAGCAGAACGACGAACGCCATGACAATGATCTTGATCCCCCGATTCATGCGACGGATCGTAACGTCAAGATCGACTTTGGGCCGAGCAACTTCGTCAAACGAGAATCGGCGCGTCACGCCGGTCCGTCAACTAGCGGCAATCAACGCCACCGACGTCAACGCCAGCGCCATCCCGGCGGCCTGAAGGCGCGTCACGCGCTCCTTCAGTACCAGCATCGCGAGACCGACGGTGCTCGCCGGGTACAGCGAGATCAACACGCTCGTCAACGACAACATCGACGCCTGCAACGCCAACAACATCGACACGTTGGCGATGGTGTCCACGACACCGGCAGCCAGGGCCAATCGAAGGGGAATGCCCGACGGGGCCGCAAGGTCCCCGGTGACCGCCGCCACCGCGAAGACGACCACGCTCGCCGCCAATCTCGCAAAGACCAAGGGCCACAATCGCGCATCCGCGGGCGCCTGATCGATGAGGACGAAGTTCAACCCGAACGCCAGCCCCGAACCGAGCGTGAGCAACGCAACCTTGGCGGTGAAGCGGTGCGCCGTCGAATCGGAACCCGTTCCCGGCGGCGGCTCGTCGCGCACCTCCCGGGACACCAACACCACCGCCACGAGCGCCAGGACGATTCCGCAATAGGCGACCAGGCTGGGTCGCTCCCCCAGCACCACGCCGGTACCCACGGGGATGCCCGCCACCAGGATCGCCGTCAGCGGCGACACCAGCGACATGGGTCCCGACCCGAGCGCGGCGTAAAACCACCACACCCCGAACGCCTGGCCAATGCCGCACAAACCGCCCCACACGATCGCCGGCGTCGACACCTGGCCCCCAACCACGAACGCCAGCGCCGTCAGCAGGACCAACGCCACCGGGTAGGACACCAGAACGACGCGCAGCGCCGCCACCCTGCGCGACGCTAGGCCACCGACGAAGTCGCTGACCCCGTAGCCGACGGCCGACACCAGGGCGAAGGCGAGCCCGATCAGCTCATGCCCTTGACACGCCTGCCCAGTTCGCGCGTGACTTCCCGTTCGGCGTCGCGCCTGGCCAGGTCCTGACGCTTGTCATGGGCTTGCTTGCCGCGGGCCAAGGCCAGTTCGACCTTGACCTTGCCCTCGGTGAAGTAGAGGGACAGCGGAACCAGGGACAAATTGCCGTCGCGGATCTTGCCGATCAGCGTGTCGATCTGGCTGCGGTGAAGAAGCAACTTCCGGTTGCGCCGCGGCGCGTGATTGGTCCACGACCCGTGGTGATATTCGGGGATGTGGAGGTTGCGCAGCCAGATCTCGCCGTCGTCCACCGTCGCGAAGGCATCCGCGAGCGATGCCGTCCCGTCCCGCAGGCTCTTGACCTCGGTACCCATCAACGCCACCCCGGCCTCGAAGGTTTCGAGGATCGAATAATTGTGTCGCGCCTTGCGATTCGTGGCCACGATCTGATTGTTGCGGGACTTCTTGACGTCCGCAGCCGATTTCTTTGCCATCGCTAGCGCCGCACGTACAACCGCAGGGTGACGTACGCCGTGACGCCGGACATCGCCAAACCGAGGAACAGCATGATGGGCGCGCTGAAGTAGATGACGTCCTTGTAGTCGACCTCCGCGATCAGGTTGGCGTCGTAGAACTGGCTCAACGCCTTCTGCAGGAACAATGCCCGCACCAGGATGAGGCCGACGATCGCGATCACCACCCCGATGAAGGCGGCCAGCATCGCCTCCAAGAGGAACGGCAGCTGCGTGTACCACCGACTGGCACCCACCAGTCGCATGATGCCGATCTCGGTTCTTCGGGTGTAGGCGGCGACTTGAACCATGTTGGCGATCAACAGGATTGCACCGATGGCTTGAACGATCGCGATTGCGAATGCCGCCGCACTCAACCCGTCGAGTACCGCGAAGAGCCGGTCTATCAGGTCCTTCTGGTTGAGCACCTTGACGACACCTGGTTGACCCGCGAATGCGGCGTCGAAGTCCTGGTGTTTCTCGGGATCGTTGAGCTTGACGATGAACGACGCAGGAAACGCGTTCTTCCCCGCGACGTCCTTGAACTCGGGGAACTTCGCGATCGCGTCGTTGTAGGCGTCTTCCTGGCTAAGGAACCGGACCGACGTCACGTCGTCTCTGTCCTCCAACTGCTGGCGCAACGCCTTGCAGGGGTCGGCGTCACAGGTCGGGTCGTTGGCCGAGACGTCGTTGGTGAGGAACACCTGGCTTTCGACGCGGTCCAGATAGATGTCACGGGAACTGTCGGCGAGACGGACGACGAGGAGACCGCCGCCGAACAGGCCGATCGAGATGGCGGTCGTCAAGATCATGGCGACCGTCATCGTGACGTTGCGACGAAGCCCTGTCAGGACCTCGTTGACGAGAAAGCCGAAGCGCACTTAGCGATCCATTCCATAGACACCGCGTTGTTCGTCGCGGATCAGTCGTCCCAGCTCGAGTTCGAGGACTCGCTGGCGCATCGAGTCGACGATGTGATGGTCGTGTGTCGCCATCAGCACGGTCGTCCCAGTGCGGTTGATCCGCTCGAGCAGATCCATGATGTCCTTGCTGGTTTCGGGGTCCAGATTGCCCGTCGGCTCGTCGGCCAACAGCACCAGCGGCCGGTTCACGAACGCGCGCGCGATGGCGACGCGCTGCTGCTCGCCGCCGGACAACTCGTTGGGTAGCCGGTTCGCCTTGCCCGACAGTCCGACCATCTCCAGCACGTCGGGCACCACCCGGTTGATGACGTCGGCACGCTTGCCGATCACCTCGAGCGCGAACGCCACGTTCTCGAACACCGTCTTCTGCTGCAGCAGCCGGAAGTCCTGGAACACGCAGCCGAGAACCTGGCGCAGGCCCGGGATGTGACGGTTCGGCAATTTGTTGACGTGGAACTTCGACACCTGGATGTCGCCCTGGGTCGGAGTGTCCTCGGCAAGCAGCAGCCGCATGAAGGTTGATTTGCCGGAGCCGGACGGACCGATGAGGAAGACGAACTCACCTTTCTCGATCTTGAGCGAGACATTGTCCAGAGCTGGTCGTGCCGAGGATTTGTACTGCTTGCTCACGTGGTCGAGGGTGATCATCACGGCACGCCAGTGTAGCGGGGCCGCCTCGGGGGCCCTGACTACCCGGGTGGCGGGGGCGTCGTCGACACCTGCCCTGCACCGGGAAGGACGGTCGTCGTCGTGGTCGTGGACACGCCCGACCGGTTCGGCACGGGCAGCGTGGGACCGGTAGGCGTGGGCGTGGCGGTCCCGGTGATGGTCGTCGGCGGCAGCGGCCCGAAACCATCCGGGTCGACGACCGAGGTCGTCGGGAGGTCCGAGGTGTCCGTGGCGGTGGTCTCCGTCGTGGTCGTCTCGGTCGGCGTCGTCTCCGTCGTGGTGCTGGACCTCGTCGTGCTCCGGTAGGTGGTCCTCGGCTCCGTCTGGACCTGTGTGCGGGGCACCCAGGTGTACTCGGGGTCGGGCATGAACCCCGGCGGCACGACCTGAGCGGTCTCGGGCGTCGCAGGCGTCGACGCTGCCGGCTGGTAGGTGTTGTGCACCCAGGAGACCACGAAGAACGCCACGATCAGCGCCACGGTAGAGGTGCGGATTCGACCGTTGATGATGTATCCCGGCCAGCCGCGGTCGGTGCGTCGGCGAGTGACCCAGTTCCAGAAGCTCATGGAAGGTCCTCGACGTTCTGGGCCGCTGCCTGGCTGGAGGCAGGCGGGGTGACGGTGGCTGGACTCGGGATCGTGTTGACCGATGGCGTGGTGTCGCCGGAGGTGACGATGCCTGCTCGGATCAGGCCGGCGATGACCAGCACGCGGAGCCGTCGACCGACCTCGAACTGCTTGCCGGGGAGGGTCCGGGCGACCATGCGCAGGTTCACGGTGTCGACCTCGATGCTCTCGACACCCATGACCTGAGGCGCATCAAGCAGGAGTTTGCGCAGGCTGGTGTCGTTCATCGCGGCGTCGCTCACACCGTGGAGGACGTCGTCGACCCTGGTCAGGTCGGCGCTCGTCGGAACGGGGATGTCGACGACCGCGCGGGCCCAGTCCTTGGACAGGTTCATGGTCTTGACGATCTGACCGTTGGGGATGGTGAACACCTCCCCCTCCGTGGACCGCAGCTTGGTGACGCGAAGTGTCACGTCCTCGACGGTGCCCTCGGCGGGCGCGGCGATCCCCGCGACGGTGAGAGCCACCAGGTCACCGAAGCCGTATTGCTTCTCGGTGATGACGAAGAACCCCGCCAGCAGGTCCTGCACGATGCGTTGCGCGCCGAAGCCGAGCGCCGCGCCGAGCACGGCGGCAGGCGCCACCAGCGAGCCCACTGGAATGGCGATGACGTCGGTGATCTCGACGAGGACGACCACGAAGACCACCGCGATCGACACCCAAGAGATGACCGAGGCGACGGCCTGTCGATGCTTGGCCGTCTCGGTGCGCACCAGTTGATCGGTCTCCTGGAAGTCCGCGTCGATGCGCCGGGTGATCTTCTGGGCGGTCCAGCTGATGAACCGGGCGGCGAGCATCGCGAAGATGACCAGCAGGACGATCTTCAGACCCCTGGTGAGGATCCACTCGCCGACGCCGCCCCGCCAGAAGTCGTGCCAGCGTTGCGCGAACTCGATTGCTTGATAGCTAGTCGTCATCTTTCCTATTGCGCCAACGGATTCCGGCCTCCAGGAATCCGTCGATGTCGCCGTCGAGTACTGCTGCGGGATTTCCGACTTCGTAGTCGTTACGCAGGTCCTTGACCATCTGGTAAGGATGCAACACGTAGGAGCGCATCTGGTTGCCCCACGAACTGCCACCGTCCCCCTTGAGGGCGTCCATCTCGGCGCGCTCCTCCAAGCGCTTGCGCTCCAACAGCTTTGCCTGAAGCACGCGCATCGCCGAAACCTTGTTCTGCAGCTGCGACTTCTCGTTCTGGCAAGTCACGACGATGCCCGTGGGAATGTGGGTGAGTCGAACAGCGGAGTCGGTGGTGTTGACCGACTGTCCGCCGGGGCCGCTGGAACGGTAGACGTCGACGCGCACGTCACCGTCCGGGATGTCGATGTGGTCGGCGGTGTCGACCACCGGCAGCACCTCCACGTCGGCGAACGAGGTCTGCCGTCGGCTCTGATTGTCGAATGGGCTGATCCGCACCAGCCGGTGGGTGCCCTGCTCGACCGACAGCGTGCCGTACGCGTAGGGGGCGTGCACCGCGAACGTTGCGCTCTTGATGCCCGCCTCCTCGGCGTAGGACGTGTCGAAGACCTCGACGCCGTACGAGTGCTTCTCGGCCCATCGGATGTACATCCGCATGAGCATCTCGGCCCAGTCTGCGGCGTCGACGCCACCGGCGCCGGATCGGATGGTCACGACGGCCTCGCGCTCGTCGTATTCCCCCGACAGGAGCGTGCGGACCTCCATGGCCTCGACGTCGTCGCGCAGCTTGGCCAGTTCGGCATCGGCATCGACCACGGCCTCGTCTCGGCCCGCGCCCGCTTCCTCCTCCGCCGCGAGTTCGTACATGACGGGCAGGTCGTCGAGGCGCTGCCTGAGCTCCTCGACGCGGCGCAACTCGCTCTGGGCGTGGGATAGCTCGCTGGTGACCTTCTGAGCACGGGTCTGGTCGTCCCACAACTTCGGATCGGACGCCGCGTCTTCCAGCGTCTTGATGCGGCCGCGCAGCCCGTCGACATCGAGCACCCGCTCCACCGTCGTCAGAGTGGTGTCGAGCGCTGCGATGTCTTCTTGCCGGTCGGGTTCCACGGGAGATCAGGGTACCGACCGTTGCGGCGGTCTAGCATCGGCTTGGTAACCCGGCCGCGGCGTCGCGACAGCCCCTTGCGCGTCGGCGGGCGAAGACAGCAGGCTCTTGGAAGGTTCGTCCATGCGCCCATACCACGTGGCGATCGTCGGTTCTGGTCCGTCTGGCTACTTTGCGGCGGCCTCACTTCTGAAGTTCGCGGACAACACTGACGATGCCGACGTGCGGATCGACATGCTGGAGATGCTGCCGACCCCTTGGGGTCTGGTGAGGTCCGGCGTCGCCCCCGATCACCCGAAGATCAAGACCATCAGCGGCCAGTTCGAGAGGACGGGCAACGACCCCCGCTTCCGGTTCTTCGGCAACGTGCGGGTCGGCGAGCACGTCGAAGCGGCCGAGCTGGCCGAGCGCTACGACGCCGTCATCTACGCCGTCGGCGCCCAGGCGGACCGACCGCTCGGCATCCCCGGTGAGGACTTGCCGGGCAGCGTCGCCGCCGTCGACTTCGTCGGTTGGTACAACGCCCACCCGCACTACGGCGAGATGACGCCGGATTTGTCGACGGGACGGGCAGTGGTGATCGGCAACGGCAACGTCGCGCTGGACGTGGCCCGCATCCTGGTCAGCGACCCCGACGCACTGGCCAACACCGACATCGCCGACCATGCGCTGGACTCCCTCCATGCCAGAGGCGTCGAGGAGGTCGTCGTCATCGGACGCCGCGGGCCACTGCAGGCCCCATTCACCACGCTCGAGTTGCGCGAACTCGGGGACCTGGAGGCGATGGCCGACGTCGACGTGATCGTCGACCCCGCGGACCTCGCCGACATCTCCGACGAGGACCTCGAGGCGGCGGGCAAGACCGTCAAGCTGAACGTGAAGACGTTGCGTGGTTACGCCGACCGCGGTGACGGGGGCGAGCGAAGCGACGGGGGTTCGGCACAGAAGGGCGAGCGAAGCGACGGGGGTTCGGCACAGCGGGGCGAGCGAAGCGACGGGGGTTCGGCACGGACGGCCAAGCGCCGCATCGTGTTTCGCTTCCGCACCTCCCCCATCGAGATCAAGGGCACCGACAGGGTCGAGTCGATCGTGTTGGGGAGCAACGAGCTGGTCGAGGACGGCGGCCGACTGGTGGCCAAGGACACCGGGACACGCGAGGAGCTTCCGGTGCAGCTCGTCGTCCGCGCCGTCGGGTATCGGGGTGTGCCCACGCCTGGGCTGCCGTTCGACGAGCGGTCCGGCACCATCCCGCACACCGACGGTCGCATCGACGGCAGTCGCAACGAATACGTCGTCGGCTGGATCAAGCGTGGTCCCTCCGGCGTCATCGGAAGCAACAAGAAGGACTCGCAGGAGACCGTCAACACCTTGCTCGCGGATCTGCATGACGTCGAGCCGAAGTTCGGGGACGACGACGTCCTCGAATGGCTGCGGTCCCGGCAGCCCAAGTTGGTCACCAACGACCACTGGAAGCTGATCGACGCGCACGAGCGCACCAGCGGTGAGTCGTTCGGCAGGCCGCGGGTCAAGCTGACGAGTGTGGCGGACCTGCTAAGGATTGGGCACGGCTGACGACGAAGGCGGCGAGGCACGAGCCGGTGAGGAGTCAGCCCACTCAGCCCACTCAGGCACGGCTGACGAATCTCAGCCCATTGGGCACCGCTGATCACTCGCCCGGCGGTGGGGTGACCTTGTCTGCCTCGATCGTGACGAGCACCCTGGTCTCGTCCGGGTTGCCGCTGAAGTTCGGATACGGGATGCCGAGGTACTTGTGCGAGATCTCGTTGATGCTCTCCCGGCCGCCATCGGTGGTGGTGGCGACGACGCGCCCACGCACGGCGTAGTAGCGGTTCACGTTCTCGGGATCGACGACGTTCACGGCGACGCGCGGGTCGCGGGCGATGTTCCTCGCCTTCTGCATGCCTCCCACGATGTTGAGGACGACGTTCTCGCCGTCGGTGGTCACCCAGGTCTCGGTCAGCTGCGGTGAACCGTCGGGCATGAGGGTGGCGATGAAGCATGGGCTCGGGCGACGAAGAAGGTCGAGCAGACCTTCTGGAAGTTGTTGGGGCATGTGTTCGTCATACACCGCGCGGTACGTCGAACGTCGGGCGATGCCGGTCTCAGGCGTGTTGCGCGATCCACTCGGCGGTGAAGCGCTGGATCACGGAGGTCTGTTCGGCCAGCTGGCGGCACATCAAGCTCTCGATCTTGCCACCGACCAATGGAATTCGGAACTCGACCGTCGCCTCGCACTTCAGCCGGGAGCCCTTCTTCGCTGGTGTCAGCAGGACCATGCCGAGCCCCGATCCTGGTGCCCCGCGCGCTTCCTGCCTGACCTCCCCGCGGACCAGGCCGCCGTCGACCGGGCTCCACCTCTCGGTCTGGACCACCTGCCAGTCGAGGGGGTGGAACTTCGCGACGAGCCCCGGCAACCCGTCGCTGCCGAGCTCGTAGACGACTACGACGGTGACGGTGCCGTCGGGGTCGACGACCAACGAGTCCAGCCTGCCGCCACCGAATTCCTCGAGCCGCGCCAGCCAGTAGTCGCGCTCGGCGAAGGCCCATCGGATCTGTTCCACGGTGGCCGAGGACTCAACCGAGAAGTCAACTGATCGTGACATGGCTGGAGGGTATCGCT
Organism: Mycobacterium sp.; assembly: GCF_040509115.1. GTDB lineage: Bacteria > Actinomycetota > Actinomycetes > Mycobacteriales > Mycobacteriaceae > Mycobacterium. Next base: position 9,902 of record NZ_JBEVLO010000161.1, read on the forward strand.
GTCGCCGTCCGCAGGCTCGCCGTTCGTAGCTGAAACGTCGTCGCGATGCTCGTGACGAATCAACAATTCCTTACCCGACCGTCAACAGAAGCCATTACGCTGGCTCGCGAGTTTCAGCTGGATGCGCCACGAAGACGACTGGGGGCAAGGCGCGAGGTGGATCCTGCCGTGACACGGGGGATTCATCCGCGCCTCTCCACTCGAGCCGAGAGAAGAGGTGGACAGTCGTGGGCGAAATACCCGCCGTTGACGTTGCTGCCACGGACCGGCGCCACCTCGGATTGCGCTCTAACACCAGTCTGGTCCTGTAATGCGTTGGCCGACGAGGTCATCGGCGTCCACGCCGACGGACCCGACGGACCCGACCAACCCGACGGACACTGCAGATACGTCGCACACGACGGCCCTGGCAGACAAGGACACGCGGGCGAGCGGTGGCTTCTTTCCCCGGTTGGCCGATGCGGTGGTGCGGTGGCCGTGGCTGGTGATCTGCTTCTGGATCGCGCTCGCGGTCGTTCTGCCGCCGCTGTTCCCCACGCTGGCCGAGGTGACCCAGAAGCATCCGGTCTCTCCCCTGCCCGCCAACGCACCGTCCACCCTCGCTACCGCACAGATGACCGAGGCGTTCCCCGAGTCGGGCTCGGAGGACAACGTCCTGCTGGTGCTCCTGACCGATGACAGGGGGCTGACCGCAGACGACGAACAGGTGTACCGAACCCTGGTCGAACGCCTGCGCGTGGACAACCAGGACGTCGTGATGCTGCAGGACTTCGCCGCCACTCCACAGTTGCGAGACACCCTGAGCAGCAAGGACGGCAAGGCCTGGATTTTGCCGATCGGCATCGCCGGCGACTTGGGCTCACCGGAGTCCACCGCCGCGTACGGCCGGGTCACCGCGATCGTCAACCACGCGGTGGAGGGATCCACGCTGACCGCAAACTTCACCGGGGCAGCCGCCACCGTGACCGACTTCGTCGACGTCAGCGTGCGAGACCAGGTACAAATCGAGCTCGCGATCATCGTGTTGCTGCTCGTGATCCTCCTGATCATCTACCGCAACCCCATCACCATGTTGCTGCCGTTGATCACCATCGGCGCGTCCCTGGTGATCGCGCAGACCGTCGTCGCCGGAGTCGCCCAGTTCGGTCTGGTGGTGTCCAACCAGACCGTCGTCCTGCTGAGCGGGATGCTGGCCGGAGCGGGCACCGATTACGCCGTGTTCCTGATCAGTCGTTATCACGACTACCTGCGGCTTGGATTGGACTCGAATCACGCGGTCAAGCGTGCACTGAGTTCGATCGGCAAGGTGATCGCCGCGTCCGCGGCGACCGTGGGCGTGACCTTCCTGGGGATGAGTTTCACCCAGCTCGAACTGTTCTCGACCATCGGGCCTGCGTTGGCGATCGGCATTGGCGTGGCGTTCGTCGCCGCGGTGACGCTGCTACCCGCCATCATGGTTCTCGTCGGGCGACGCGGATGGATCAAGCCGCGACGCGACCTCACCACGCGGTTCTGGCGTCGATCCGGAATACGGATCGTGCGCAGGCCCAAGGCGAATCTCGTTGCGAGCCTGATCATCCTGCTGCTGCTCGCCGGCTCAGTCGGGTTGGTCCGCTACAACTACGACGACCGCAAGGCCCTGCCTGCCACGGTCGCCAGCTCCCTCGGGTACGCCGAGCTGGATCGGCACTTCTCGCTGAGCGCGATCATCCCTCAGTACGTCTTGGTCCAGTCGCCGCACGATTTGCGGACCCCTGAGGCACTCGCCGACCTCGAGCAGATGGCTCAGCGGCTGAGTCAACTGCCCGACGTCGCCGCGATCAGGGGTGTCACCCGGCCCAACGGGGAGCCGCTGGAAGCCGCGAGCACGACGCGTCAGGCCGGCGAGATCGGCCAACGGTTGGACGACGCCTCCACCTTGATCGCCGAGCGCAACGACGACCTCAACCGGTTGGCCTCGGGCTCCGACGAATTGGCGGACAGCCTCGCCACTCTTCGCGACCAGATCACCAAGGCCCTCTCGGGGGTCACCGGTCTCATCGACTCACTGTCGGTGATTCAGAAGCAGTTCGGTGGACAGTTCGGCGGCGACATGACGCTTGGCCAGATGGGCGACGGCAGCCGCCTCATCAGCGGCATGCGCGCGTTGGGCGACGCCCTGCAGACCAAGTTCGGCGGCATGGCCAACAACCTCGAATGGATCGATCCGGTGGTCATCGCACTCGACCAAAGCCCCTTCTGCGACGGTGACGACATTTGTCGCGCTGCCCGCGACCAATTCCACGAACTCCAGACCGCCAGGAATGATGGCACCCTGGAAAAGCTGGCCGCCCAACTGCAGTCAACCGGGCCGATGTCGAAGTTGTCGCAAATGGTCGCCGATCTGACCAAGGCAATGGGTTCGGTGACCGGCTCGATGGGGTCGATGTCGGGACTTGGCGGCCTCGGTGCGCGCGGTGGTGGCGGCGGCGATCCCCTGAAGAACATGCAGCAGGGTCTGGATTCGCTCGCCAGTGGAAGCAGGCAGCTGGCCGACGGTGTCGAGCAGCTGGTGGACCAGACCAAGAGGATGGGCACCGACCTCGGCGACGCATCGGCGTTTCTGCTGGCGATGAAGAACGACGCGGCGACACCGTCGATGACCGGCTTCTACATACCTCCACAATTGCTGGCGTCCAACGACTTTCGGAAGGCCGCCGCGTTCTTCGTATCGCCTGACGGACATTCGGTGCGGTATCTGCTCGAAACGAAGCTTGGCCCGTTCACCACCGAGGCGATGGACCAGGTCGTCTCCGTCGTCGATACCGCGCGCGGCTCGCAACCCAACACCGCACTGGCCGACGCATCGATATCGATGACGGGCTACCCGGCCTCCTTGAGGGACGCCCGTGATTACTACAACCACGACATCCGATTCATCATCGGCCTGACGATCATCGTGGTTCTGCTGATCTTGATAGCCCTGCTGCGGGCGATAGTGGCGCCGCTGTACCTCATCGCCTCGGTGATCATCTCGTACCTGGCGGCGCTCGGCATCGGCGTCGTCGTCTTTCAGTTCATCCTCGGCCAGGAATTGCATTGGAGCGTACCGGGACTCACGTTCATCATCCTGGTCGCAATGGGCGCCGACTACAACATGTTGCTTATTTCGCGAATTCGCGATGAGTCGCCGCGTGGCATCCGGTCCGGTGTCATCCGCACCGTGGGCTCGACCGGCGGCGTCATCACGGCGGCCGGTCTCATCTTCGCCGCGTCGATGTTCGGTCTGCTGTTCGCCAGCATCAGCACCATCGTTCAGTCCGGCTTCGTCGTCGGGGCAGGCATTCTGCTGGACACGTTCCTGGTGCGAACGGTCACGGTGCCCGCGATGGCCGTCCTGGTGGGACGAGCGAACTGGTGGCCGTCACGTTGGCGACCGGGGTCGCCTGCGCGAGGTAAGCAGCCCGCGGCGAGCGAGCTGGCGGCCGCTGACGCGGGATGACGCGATCGCTGGCCAGCAAGACCAACGGATCACGGGGACGGTGAGGGGAAGATCGTGACGAACTCTGCAGCGCGAGAGCCGGTGCGCCCGAACGGGAATCACCGCGACAAGGTGGACTTCACCACTGTTCGGTGGCGGTCCGTGGAGTGGACGAACCTCTGCGTGCTCTACCTTCGGGCCTACGAAAGTCGCCTGCCCCAATCCATCCTCGGCGATTACATGGCCGACGAAGCCGTCGGGCGAATCGACTACGACTTCGAGCGCATCCACCGAGCCGTTCGCCCCGCCACCAACCAGTTCATGGTGGCGCTCCGCGGGGTGTTGTTCGACCGGTTCACGTCCGAGTATCTGACGCGCCACCCGGAAGCGGTGGTGCTGCATCTGGGCTGCGGGTTGCACAGTCGCGCTTTCCGTTTGACCGCGGCGAAGGGCGTTCGATGGTTCGACGTCGACCTGCCGAAGGTCATCGCGTTGCGCCGGCAGTTGTACGCCGAGTCCGAGACCTATCGGATGATCGGATCGTCGGTGACCGATCGTGACTGGATCGACGAGCTACCCGAGGGCGGCCCGGTCCTGATCGCGGCCGAGGGGCTGCTGATGTATCTGAGCCCGGCCGAGATCACCGATCTCCTCCGTCGCCTGCTGGACAGGTTCGACACCGGAGAGTTACTGGCCGACGTGGTCTCGGCCTGGGGCCCGCGACTGTCGAAGGTCATCACGTGGGGCACCAACGACGGCGCCGAGATAGCGCGCTGGGAGTCGCGGCTGCGCCTCGTCGAGGACAGCCCCGTGATGGCGGGGTTCGATCGGATTCCGCTGACGCCCCAGCGGTTGCTGTACCGCACGCTTCACGTCATCCCACCCATCCGGAACTACGACCGCTTCCACCGCTTCGCGTTCTAGGGACCAGTAACGTTGCGACGTCCGTCAGGCGCGGGCGTGATCGGCACCCTCTGCACCATGCCCACCTTCCTGGCAATCGATCTTCGGATTCGATCTCGCCCCGCCAGGGTGCGGTCGGCGTCGCCCAGCACACGGGATCTTGAAAGCCTCCGGCACAAGCCGGTTTCCGCGATCTTGATTGCTACGGGATCGCCCCCGCCGGAATTCACCGGGTTACGACGGAAACACCTGGGGTTTTCGCCGTTTACTTAGCGCGACAACGCATTTTGCCACTTCCCCCGCCCAGCAAACTCGGTGCACCTGTCGCGAACCCGCCACTGGTCGCGGCGGGCGGCGGGCCAGCACGAACGCCACTTTGGATCTCGGCTGGCAAGTAGCTGACGATTCCGCTAATTTCACGGAATCGTCCGACTGGCGCCGCTGGCCTGCAGTACGTTGGGCGAGGTTTATAGAACATGGACCAACGGTTCCCCGGGGGGGCGTACTGATGAGTATCAATCCGTTCGACGACGACAACGGCACTTTTCTCGTGTTGGTCAACGACGAAGAGCAGCACAGCCTGTGGCCAACGTTTTCTGACGTACCGGCCGGCTGGCGGGTGGCATTCGGCGAAGCCGATCGCGCGGCGTGCCTGGAGTACATCGAGACGAACTGGACCGACATCCGGCCGAGAACGCTTCGGGAGCGATTGGCTCAGAGCCAATCCTGACGGCCAAGCCGACGGACTGGGGGCAGTCGGATGGAGCTTGGCCACGGTGCCTTTCCGCTGACACGACGACAACTGGCCATTTGGCTATCGCAGGAGACGGGTCGTTCCGGCACGGAATGGCAGCTCGGGATGTTCGCGAGGATCGATGGTGCCATCGATCCGAAGATCTTCGAGCAGTCGATCCGTCAAGCGCTGCAGGAGGCCGAGCCGAGCAGGTCCGCCTTCTTCGTTGAGGACGGGCAGGTCGTGCAACGCGCGATCGACTACTCGGACGTCGAGTTGACGCTTCATGATCTGACGCACTCGGACCGCGCCGTGGCCGATGCGCGCGAGATCTCAGATGCCATGCAGCGCACCCTGATGCCGTTCACCGGGCGGTTGATGAAGTTCGCGTTGTTCCAGACCAAGGCCGACGAGTTCTATTGGTTCGCCTGCTGCCACCACATCGTCATCGACGGAACGAGCATGGCCCTGGTGGGCCGTCGAATCGCCACGATCTACACGGCGATCGTCTCCGGTCGGCCCATCCCCCCGGCCACGTTCCGTTCCCTCCGTGACTACGTCAACGACGAACTGGAGTATGAGGCTTCGGCCGAATTTCTGGAGGATCAAGCGTATTGGCGCGACCACCTCCCGGCGGAGGACGAATCGGATCACCCCCAACCAAGGAGCGCGAACGACCGCGATCCGTACTGGCCATCCGCTCAGGTCGAGGTGGACCCCGCGGTCATCGGACGAATCAAGGGCTTGTGCAAGGCATTGGGTGTCCGCAGGCCATCCGTCATCACTGCGGCGTGCGCTCTCCTGGTGCACGGGCACGGCGTCGACGGTTCCGAGGTGGTACTGGACTTCCCGGTCAGCCGACGGGTGACTCCCGAGTCGAAGACCGTCCCGGGAATGCTCGCAGGCGTGGTCCCACTGGTGCTCAAGACGTCGCCAGATACCACCGTTGCCGACTTCTGCCGACACGTCGACACACGCGTGCGGGAAGCCGTGGCGCATCAGCGATTCCCGGTGCACGTCCTCGAGGACAAGGTCGACCTGCGCGGCCCGCGGCAGGACACCAACCGGGTAGTTCTGAACTTCGTGTTGTCCAGGCTGTCCATCGATCTCGCAGGTGTCGACGCAACCGCGACGTACAGCACCTTCGGCCCGGTCGATCACTTCGGGTTGTTCTTCCTGCTGGCAGGCAGCCAACACCTCTTCAGCACGCAGGGCGCGGGGCAGCCGCTGTCGAACTTCGACGTCTCCGACCTGGTGGCGCGCCTGGAGCGGCTGTTGGTGGCCATGATCGCCGATCCCGAGGCACGGTTGTCGACCCTGGATGTGCTCGACGAGGGTGGGCATGCGGGACTGGAGGCACTCGGCAATCGGGCCACCCTGACGCAACCGAGCACGCCCGTGTCCATCCCGCGGCTATTCGCCGATCAGGTGGCGCGCTGGCCGGGGGCGGTAGCGGTGCGGTGCGACGGCAGATCGATGACCTATCAGGAGCTCGATGCCGCGTCGAATCGGTTGGCGCACTTGCTCTCCGAGCAGGGCGCAGGCCCCGGTGAATGCGTGGCGTTGCTGTCCGCCCGGTCGGCCGAGGCAATCGTCGCCATCCTGGCGGTGCTCAAGACCGGGGCGGCCTACCTGCCCATCGACCCCACCGTGCCGCAGGCCCGGATCGACTTCGTGCTCGCGGACGCCGCGCCGATCGCCGCGGTCAGCACGTCGAGGTTGGCCGACCGACTCTCCGGCGTGCGCGTCATCGCCATCGACGACCCCGTCATTGCCGGCCAGCCCGCCGCCGCGTTGCCGATGCCCGCTGCGGACGACGTCGCGTACGTCATCTACACCTCGGGAACCACCGGCACGCCCAAGGGCGTGGCCATCACCCACCACAACGTGACCGACCTGCTGCGGGCACTGGACTCCGGCCTGGCGGGCGCACGTACGTGGCCCCAATGTCATTCGCTGGCCTTCGACGTCTCGGCGTGGGAGATCTTCGGTCCCCTTCTGCGTGGCGGACGGCTCGTCGTCGTGCCCGAATCCGTTGCAGCCTCGCCGGATGACTTCCACGCACTGCTGATCGACGAACACGTCGACGTGCTGACCCAAACTCCCTCCGCCCTCGCCGCTCTGCCCCCCGAGGGCTTGGAGTCGATGACGTTGGTGGTGGCCGGGGAGGCGTGCCCGCCCGAGGTGGTGGAGCGTTGGGGTGCCCATCGGCTGATGATCAACGCCTACGGCCCCACCGAGACCACGATGTGCGTGGCGATCAGCAACCCGTTGTCACCGGGTGCCGGGGTGCCGATCGGGGTGCCGGTGCCGGGGGCGGCGTTGTTCGTGTTGGACCGGTGGCTGCGACCGGTGCCTGCCGGGGTGGTCGGTGAGTTGTACGTCGCGGGCCGCGGTGTCGGCGTCGGGTACGTGCGTCGGTCCGGGTTGACCGGATCACGTTTCGTCGCCTGCCCGTTCGGCGCACCCGGCTCGCGGATGTACCGCACCGGAGACCTGGTGTGCTGGGGCAGCGATGGACAACTGGAGTACCTGGGCCGCGCGGACGACCAGGTCAAGATCCGCGGCTACCGCATCGAACTCGGCGAGGTGCAGACTGCGCTCGCGGCGCTGGACGGCGTGGAACAGGCCGTCGTCGTGGCGCGGGAAGACCGTGCCGGCGACAAACGCCTCGTCGGTTACGTCACCGGACTCGCCGACCCGACCGCCGCGCGAGCGGCATTGGCCCAACGCCTCCCGGCCTACCTGGTGCCCGCCGCCGTCGTGACGCTGACGTCGCTGCCGTTGACCATCAACGGAAAGCTCGACACCCGTGCCCTGCCCGCGCCCGAGTACCTGGATCGCGAGCGGTACCGCGCCCCCGCCACGCTCACCGAAGAACTGTTGGCGGGCATCTTCGCCCAGGTTCTGGATGTCGACAGGGTGGGAGTGGACGACTCGTTCTTCGACCTCGGCGGGGACAGCATCTCGGCCATGCGCGTGATCGCTGCGGTCAACAGCACCTTGAGCTCCGGTCTCGGGGTGCGTGCCCTGTTCGATGCGCCCACGGTCGCCCAGTTGGTGCCCCATGTCGGCAGCGTCAACCGGGCGCTGGCACCCCTGACGGCCAGCGAGCGTCCCGCGGTCATACCCCTGTCGTTCGCGCAGAACCGACTGTGGTTCATCGACCAGTTGCACGGTCCCTCAGCGGTTTACAACATGGCGACCGCGCTACGGATCACTGGGGCGCTCGACGTCGACGCGCTCGCCGTGGCGCTGGACGACGTGGTGGGCCGACACGAAAGCCTGCGCACCCGCTTCGCCGCCACCGACGGGATCCCCCAGCAGGTGATTGTTTCGGCGGAACGTTCCGACATCGGTTGGGACGTCGTGGACGCTACGACGCTTCCGACTGTCGAACTGAACGCGGCCATCGACGACATGGCTCGCCGGACGTTCGACCTGGAAACCGAAATCCCGCTGCGGGTCAGGCTCTTCCACGTCGCCGATGGCGAACACCTCCTCGTTGCGGTGGTACACCACATCGCCGCCGACGGCTGGTCGGTGACGCCACTCGCGCGCGATTTGGGCTTGGCATATGCCAGCCGGTGCGCAGGCCAGGCCCCGCAGTGGGCACCGCTGCCGGTGCAGTACGCGGACTACACCCTTTGGCAGCGCGCGCAGTTCGGTGATCTCGACGACGGTCACAGTCCCATCGCCAGGCAGCTGGCCTATTGGGAAGGCGCCCTGGCGGGGTTGCCCGAGCGGCTGCAGCTGCCCACCGATCGACCGCACCCTCCCGTCGCCGACCAGCGCGGTGCCAGCGTGGTCGTGGACTGGTCCCCCGAGTTGCAGCAAGCGCTGCACGAAATCGCGCACGCGTACGACGCCACCACGTTCATGGTGGTTCAGGCGGCGCTGGCGCTACTGTTGGCCCGTCTGAGCGCGAGCTCCGATGTGGCCGTGGGCTTCCCGATCGCCGGACGCAACGACCCGGCACTCGACGAGTTGGTCGGCTTCTTCGTCAACACCCTGGTGCTACGGGTGGACCTCAGCGGGAACCCCACCGTCGCGGACCTGTTGGCCCAGGTCCGCCGCCGCAGCCTCGCCGCCTACGAACACCAGGACGTGCCCTTCGAGGTGCTCGTCGAACGACTCAACCCCACCCGGTCGCTGACCCACCACCCGGTCGTCCAGGTCGCATTGGCTTGGCAGAACTTCGCTGGACAGGCGACCGGCGACCCATCCGGGGTGACGCTTGGGGACCTGCAGGTCACGCAGATGCCCATCGACACCCACACCGCGCGGATGGATTTGGCCTTCTCCCTCGGGGAGCGCTTCACCGACGCCGGTGAGGCGAACGGGATCGGCGGGACGGTGGAGTTCCGCACGGACGTGTTCGACGCTGCCACCATCGAGACGCTGGTTGAGCGGCTGAGGCACCTCCTGACTGTCTTGGCCGCCGACCCCACCCAACGGCTGTCGTCGATCGACGTGGTCGACGCCGTCGAGCACGCCCGCCTCGACGAGTTCGCCAACCGGACGGCGCTGAGCCAACGGGCGACGTCGGCTTCCATCCCAGAGTTGTTCGCACGAAGCGTCGCTCGCGCACCCGAAGCGATCGCGATCAGATTCGAGGACCGTTCCTCGACCTACCGAGAACTCGACGAGGCCGCCAACCGGATGGCGCACCTCTTCGCCGCCCACGGCGCCGGACCAGGACGGTGTGTGGCCCTGGTCCTGGAGCGTTCCGCCCGAGCCATCGAGGCCATGCTTGCGGTTCTCAAGACCGGCGCGGCGTACCTGCCGATCGACCCCGCCCATCCCGATGCGCGGATCGACTTCATGCTCGCCGACGCGGCACCGGTCGTCGCGGTCACCACGGGACCGTTGGCCGACCGTCTGCAGCGGTGCGGGGTGCCGTTGATCGACCTCGACGATTCCGTGGTCGACGCTCAGCCGAGCGCCCCGCTGCCGCTGCCCGCCGCCGACGACGACGTCGCCTACGTCATCTACACCTCGGGAACCACTGGAATCCCCAAGGGCGTCGCCATCGCCCACCACAACCTGGCCCACCTCGCGGAGTCGTTGCCCGCAGACCTGCCCTCGACACAGGTGTGGACACAGTGCCACTCGTACGGCTTCGACTTCTCCGTCTGGGAGGTCTGGGCGGCGCTCCTCGGCGGGGGCCGGCTGGTGGTGGTTCCCGACGAGGTGGCGAACTCGCCAGAAGACTTGCACGCGTTGTTGATTCGCGAACAGGTCAGCGTGCTGACGCAGACCCCCTCTGCGGTGGCGGCACTTTCGTCGGAGGGCTTGGACTCGGTGGCGTTGCTGCTCGGCGGTGAGGCCTGCCCTGCCGACGTGGTGGACCGCTGGGCGCCTGGCCGCGTGATGATCAACGCGTACGGCCCCACCGAGGCCACGGTCTACGCGTCGATGAGTGCGCCGCTGACACTGGGGTCCGGAGTTCCGCCGATCGGCGGGCCGGTAGCCACGGCGGCCGCTTTCGTGCTGGATGCGTCGTTGCGGCCGGTGCCGGTGGGGGTGGTCGGTGAGCTGTACGTCGCGGGCCGTGGTGTCGGCATGGGCTATCTGGGCCGGACGGCGTTGACCGCGAACCGATTCGTGGCGT
>NZ_JBEVLO010000162.1:0-9992 GCF_040509115.1 Mycobacterium sp.
ACGCCCATGCCGATCAGGTTCGAGCGGTGGATCCGCTCGAACGACTCGGTGATGACGGCGCGGACGCCAAGCAGGCTGGTGCCCTTGGCCGCCCAGTCGCGGGACGAGCCGGAGCCGTACTCCTTGCCACCCAGTACCACCAGCGGAATGTCCTGCGCCGCATAGTTCTGGGCGGCGTCGTAGATGAACGCCTGCGGGGCACCATCCTGGGTGAAGTCACGGGTGTACCCGCCGGACACGTCGTCGAGCAGCTGGTTCTTGAGGCGGATGTTCGCGAACGTGCCGCGGATCATCACCTCGTGGTTGCCGCGCCGCGAGCCGTAGGAGTTGTAGTCCTTCTTGTCGACGCCGTTCTCCTCGAGATACTGCGCGGCGGGTGTACCCGCCTTGATGTTGCCTGCCGGCGAGATGTGGTCGGTGGTTACCGAATCGCCGAGCAGGGCAAGCACTCTGGCGCCCGAGATGTCGGTGACGGGCTCGGGGTCGGCGGGCATGCCGTCGAAGTAGGGAGGCTTGCGGACGTACGTCGACTTTGGATCCCAGTCGAACGTCTTGCCCTCGGGAGTGGGCAGGTTGCGCCAGCGGTCGTCACCCTTGAAGACGTCGGCGTAGCTGTCGGTGAACATCTTCTGGTTGATCGACGACCCGATGACGTCGGAGATCTCCTTCGACGAGGGCCAGATGTCCTTGAGGAAGACGTCGTTGCCGTCGTTGTCGGTGCCGAGCGGCTCGGTCTCGAAGTCGAAGTCCATCGTTCCCGCGAGCGCGTAGGCGATGACCAGCGGCGGGGACGCCAGGTAGTTCATCTTGACGTCGGGGGAGATGCGACCCTCGAAGTTGCGGTTGCCGGAGAGCACCGCCGTCACCGAGAGGTCGTTGTCGTTGATGGCCTTGGAGATGGCGTCGGGCAGCGGCCCGGTGTTGCCGATGCACGTCGTGCAGCCGTAGCCGACCAGGAAGAAGCCGAGCTTCTCCAGATACGGCCAGACGCCCGCCTTTTCGTAGTAGTCGTTGACCACCTGCGACCCGGGGGCCATCGACGTCTTGACCCACGGCTTGGAGCTCAGGCCCTTCTCGACGGCGTTGCGGGCCAGCAGTGCCGCCCCGAGCATCACCGACGGGTTGGACGTGTTGGTGCAGGACGTGATCGCCGCGACGACGACCGCGCCGTGATCCAACACGAACTCACCCTGCTCGTCGGACTTCACCGTTATCGGCTTGCTCGGCCTGCCCTCGGCGCCGTTGGCCGCGGAGGGCCGCACGTCGGATTCGCCGTCGTCGGCGAAGGACAACGACACGGAGTCGCTGGCCGGGAAGGACTCCTCGACAGCCTCGTCGAGCTTGGTCTCCGGCGTCGGATGGTTCTCCTCGACGTAGTTGTGAATGTCCTTGCGGAACGCGACCTTCGACTCCGACAGCAGGATCCGGTCCTGCGGACGCTTCGGGCCGGCGATCGAGGGCACCACGTCGCCGAGGTCGAGCTCGAGGTACTCGGAGAACACCGGCTCCTTCTCCGCGTCGTGCCACATGCCCTGTGCCTTGGCGTAGGCCTCGACAAGCGCGAGCTGTTCCTCGGTTCGGCCGGTGAGTCGCAGGTAGTCGACCGTGACCTCGTCGATCGGGAACATGGCTGCGGTAGAACCGAATTCGGGGCTCATGTTGCCCAGCGTCGCGCGGTTGGCCAGCGGCACCTCGGCGACACCCTCGCCGTAGAACTCGACGAACTTTCCGACGACGCCGTGCTTGCGCAGCATCTCGGTGACGGTCAGCACCACGTCCGTGGCCGTGACGCCCGGCTTGATCTCGCCGCTCAGCTTGAAGCCGACGACGCGGGGGATCAGCATCGACACGGGCTGGCCGAGCATGGCGGCCTCGGCCTCGATGCCGCCGACGCCCCAGCCGAGTACGCCAAGGCCGTTGACCATCGTGGTGTGGCTGTCGGTGCCCACGCAGGTGTCCGGGTAGGCCACGCCGTCGCGAACCATGACGGTGCGCGCGAGGTATTCGATGTTCACCTGGTGAACGATGCCGGTGCCCGGGGGCACGACCTTGAAGTCGTCGAAGGCGCCCTGACCCCAGCGCAGGAACTGGTAGCGCTCGCCGTTGCGGGAGTATTCGATGTCGACGTTGCGCTCGAAGGCGCCTGCGTTGCCGAAGACGTCGACGATGACGGAGTGGTCGATCACCATCTCAGCGGGCGCGAGCGGGTTGACCTTGTTGGGATCGCCACCGAGATCGCCAACGGCCTCGCGCATGGTGGCGAGGTCGACGATGCAGGGCACGCCCGTGAAGTCCTGCATGATCACGCGGGCCGGGGTGAACTGGATCTCGATGCTTGGATCCGCCGTGGGATCCCAGCTGGCGATGGCCTCGATGTGGTCCTTGGTGATGTTGGCGCCGTCTTCGGTGCGGAGCAGGTTTTCGGCGAGCACCTTGAGGCTGTAGGGAAGCTTCTCGGTTCCGGGCACCGCATCCAGGCGGTAGATCTCGTAGGCCTCGTCCCCGACTTTCAACGTGTCGTGGGCTCCGAACGAATTAACGCTGGTCACATCTACTCCCGCTTCGATCTTCGCCGCGACGGGCTGTGTCGCAGCGGTAACGTTCCTAACAGTACGCTTGTCCTGTAAGCCTTCTCAATGCGGGGCCCAGTCTTCTCCTGATCTGGGCGTGCTGCCAGCCGATCAGTCCATGTTGGCGGTACCGTCTGGCACGTGACGACTCCGCAGGTGCCGCTGTTCATCCCGTCGCAAGTGTGTGCCACCGTCGGGAAGGATCCGGCGACGCCGCCCGACGCCTGCATGGATCTGGTGCGGATCGACCTGCGCGACGACGGCGTGAGCGCCCCGGCCACCGCGGGCAATGCTGGGCTGCCTGCAGTCGTCGCCGACGCCAAGCAGAAGGGCATCGACCTCAAGATCGTGGTGCTCGACCAGAACCCTCCGATCGACACGCCACTGCGCGACATCGCGACCGAGGTGGGGCAGGCCTATCCGGGCTCGACGGTGCTCGTGCTCAGTCCGAGCTTCGCGGGCACCTACAGCGCGACGTTCGACCGGTCGACGTTGGAGGCAGGCCAGGACGTCGCGAAGGTCAGCGGTAACCCAGTGGCCGCTTCTCAGAATTTCGTGACCGAATTGTCCACACCGCACTTTCCGTGGACGCCATTCACGATCGTGCTCGTCGCAGGTGTGGTGGTTGCCGCAGCGGCGACCCGAATTCTGCAGCTCAGGGCCCGAAAGGCGCTGGCAACGGAAATGCCTCCCGCACTGCCGAAGTGATCCATTTCCGGGGCGCACCGAAATCGAATATCACCATTCGGTAACACCGGTTTCAATTACAAACATGTAATTCTTGGCTGACGTTTCTTTGGCGCTAGTTGTGACGTACGGTGCAGAAGGCGTCTGCTGTTGCAGTTGTGTTTATTGAGGCTTCTGTGACGGAGGACCCCGACTTTGCGCCACCACGTTCGCGTTGAGCCTTAGGAGACTTCAGTCCAATGAGACGCACCCTTCGCGCCTCGATTGCAGGCTCGCTCGCTTGCGGGGTACTCGTCGCGGCCGTGCTGAGCCACGGTGCCGGACTCGCCGCAGCGGAGCCTCCCAATCCCGAGGGAATTGCCGGCCTCGTCGCGGCCGTCGCGAACGCCGACCAGAAGCTGCAGGAACTCGGCGCACAGATCCAGACCCAGCAAGAGGGTGTCAACAAGGCGATCGTCGACGTCCAGACCGCGCGCGACAATTCGGCAGCGGCTCAGGCAGAGGTCGAGGCAAGCCAGGGCGCACTACGCGACGCCGACGCGGCGATCGCCTCCGCACAGCAGCGCTTCGACGCGTTCGCGGCATCGACCTACATGAACGGACCGTCGTCGTCGTACGTAACGGCCACCGACCCAGCGGACGTGCTCGACACGGCGGCCACGGGCCAAACGTTGAACGTCAGCTCGCAACAGGTCGTCGCCGACCTGCAACGCGCCCGCACCGAACAGGTCAACCGTGACTCCGCCGCGCGCCTGGCCAAGCAGAACGCCGACCAGGCGGTCATCGACGCGCAGGGCAGCCAGGACGCGGCCGTCGCATCGTTGACCCAGGCGCAGCAGACCTTCAAGGACCAACAGGCCGAGCTGGACCGACTCACCGCCGAACGCTCTGCTGCGCAGACCAAACTGGAGGAGGCACGGCGGGCGTCCACCCCGGCAGCCACTCCGGCGTCGATTCCGGTTGCCGCCGTGCCCAGTTCGTCGGCAGCACCATCCACCAACTGGGACCGCGTGCCCGGCGGCCGCGCCACCGACCCTGCCACCGGCAACTGGGACACCCCGTGGGATCCCACGCTGCCCGCCATCCCCAGCGCCTTCGTCAGCGGCGATCCGGTCGCGATCCTCAACCAGGTGCTTGGGATCATGACCACGTCGGCGCAGGCCACCCAGCAGATGGGGCGCAGCTTCCTGCAGAAACTCGGAATCCTGCCCACGCCAACCGGTTACACCAACGGGGCCATTCCGCGCGTCTATGGTAGGCAAGCCTCGGAGTATGTGATCCAGCGCGCAGGTACGCAGCTGGGAGTGCCCTACTCGTGGGGTGGCGGCAACGCGGTCGGACCCAGCCGCGGCATCGACTCCGGAGCGGGCACAACGGGTTTCGACTGCTCCGGCCTGATCCTGTACGCCTTCGCCGGGGTCGGCATCAAACTGCCGCACTACTCCGGGGCGCAGTACGACCTGGGCCGGAAGATCCCGTCGTCGCAGATGCGAAGGGGCGACGTGATCTTCTACGGCCCCGGCGGCGGCCAGCACGTATCCCTGTACCTCGGCAACGGCCAGATGCTGGAAGCGCCATACACCGGCTCCACCGTCAAGGTGTCGCCGGTCCGAACCAGCGGCATGACGCCGTACGTCGTTCGCTACATCGAATACTGATGGGAATTGTCTTGCCTTTGACGTCGTTCCGCCCTGCAAAGGTGCTGCTGCCGTTCATCTGCGCATTGGCGTTGATGATCGGCGCCGCGATGCCCGCCAGCGCGGAACCCGGCGACGGCGAGTGGGATCCCACGCTTCCTAAGGTCGTCAGCTCGGGCGCGCCCGGTGATCCCGTCGCCATGGCCAACGCGTCATTCCAGGCCAGCAGGATCGCCATCCAGACCACCCAGAGTCTCGGCCAGCAGTTCCTCCAAACCCTGGGACTGGCTCCGGCGTCGTCCCCGGCGGCCGGAGCGCGGGTACGTGGACCGCAGGCCATCGAGTACGTGATCCGGCGCGGCGGATCACAGATCGGCGTGCCCTACTCGTGGGGAGGCGGCGCCCTCAACGGTCCCAGTGCCGGCGTCGACTACGACGCGGGCAAGATCGGATACGACTGCTCGGGCTTCACCCGCTACGCCTTCGCGGGCGTCGGCGTGCAGATCCCGAAGTACTCGGGCGACCAGTACAACACCGGCCGGAAGGTGCCCCAGTCGCAGGCAAAGCGCGGCGACCTGTTGTTCTGGGGACCAGGAGGTAGCCAACACGTCGCAATCTATCTCGGCAACAACCAGATGCTGGAAGCCTCCGGCAGCGGTGAGAGGGTCAAGGTGAGCCCGTTGCGGATGGCGGGCCTGCAGCCCTATCTGGCCCGCATCATCGAGTCCTGATCTGGACCTTCCGGGAACGGGGCACGTCGACGGATTCCGAACTGCCTGGAATAGTTGACGGCACACGCCCATCGACAGGCTCGGGGGGTAGACATGAACAGGCCAGCGTTGTCTTGATGCCAACGTCCGAGTAGAGCTACGTGGAGGAACTGAATGACGTCACCGAGTGGGCCGCCGCAGGGCGCCGGAGGCTTCCCCGGCCAAGGTTCGTCCCCGGACATGTCGAAGGGCTACCCTCCAGCCGCCCAGCAGGCTCCGCAACACAACGGCGGCCTGCAGAACGAGGTGCACACCCTGGAGCGGGCGATCTTCGAGGTGAAGCGCATCATCGTCGGCCAGGATCAGCTCGTCGAGCGGATGCTGGTCGGTCTGCTCGCCAAGGGGCACGTCCTGCTCGAAGGCGTTCCCGGTGTGGCCAAGACGCTGGCCGTCGAGACGTTCGCCAAGGTAGTCGGTGGCACGTTCGCCCGCATCCAGTTCACTCCTGACCTGGTACCCACCGACATCGTCGGTACCCGCATCTACCGGATGGGCAAGGAGGAGTTCGACATCGAACTCGGGCCCGCCATGGTCAACTTCCTTCTCGCCGACGAGATCAACCGGGCGCCCGCCAAGGTCCAGTCGGCGCTGCTGGAGATCATGGCCGAGCGGAAGATCTCCCTCGGCGGCAAGACCTTCCCGCTGCCAAGTCCCTTCCTGGTGATGGCCACCCAGAACCCGATCGAGCAAGAGGGCGTCTACTCGCTTCCCGAGGCGCAGCGCGACCGCTTCCTGTTCAAGCTGAACGTCGACTACCCGACGCCCGAGGAAGAGCGCGAGATCATCTACCGGATGGGCGTCACCCCTCCGACGCCCAAGCAGATCCTGAACACCGGTGACCTGCTGCGCCTGCAGGACGTCGCCGCGAGCGTCTTCGTGCACCACGCTCTGGTCGACTACGTGGTGCGCATCGTGACCGCCACCCGTGAGCCGGAGAAGTTCGGCATGCCCGACGCCAAGTCGTGGATCGCCTACGGCGCATCGCCGCGTGCCTCGCTCGGCATCATCGCCGCGTCGCGGGCGCTGGCCCTGGTCCGCGGTCGCGACTACGTAATCCCGCAGGACGTCGTCGAGGTGATCCCCGACGTACTGCGCCACCGCCTGGTGCTGACGTACGACGCGTTGGCCGACGAGGTGTCCGCCGAGACCGTGGTCAACCGCATCCTGCAGACGGTCGCCCTGCCGCAGGTGAATGCCATTCCGCAGCAAGGTCATTCGGTCAATCCGACGATGCCCGCCGCGGCTGCGGCCAGCGGTCGGTGAGCCAGCCCTCAGGCCGCGTGGATCTGCCGTCGCTTCAGCGCGGGCAGATCCGGGACCCCGAGCTGTCCGCCGCCCTGCGCAAGCTCGAGCTGACGGTTCGCCGCAAGCTCGATGGCGTGCTGCACGGTGATCACCAGGGCCTGGTCCCCGGGCCGGGTTCGGAGCCGGGCGACTCCCGGATCTACGAGCCGGGCGACGACGTCCGTCGGATGGACTGGTCGGTGACCGCGCGTACCACGACGCCCCACGTTCGGCAGATGATCGCCGACCGCGAGCTGGAGACCTGGCTGGTGGTCGACGTATCGGCCAGCCTTGACTTCGGGACGGCGGGCTGTGAGAAGCGCGACCTCGCGGTCGCCGCCGCAGCGGCCATCGCCTTCCTCAACAGTGGGGGCGGCAACCGCCTCGGTGCGCTGATCACCAACGGCGAGAGCACCAGGCGCGTGCCCGCGTTGAGCGGACGGCTGCACGAGCACGAGCTGCTCAGAGCCATCGCCACCATGCCGCGGGCGCCGCTCGGGGTGCGCGGTGACCTGGCTACCGCGATCGACGCGCTGCGCAGACCGGAGCGGCGGCGCGGGATGGCCGTCATCATCAGCGACTTCCTCGGACCGATCAACTGGATGCGACCCCTTCGGGCCATCGCGGGACGGCACGAGGTGCTCGGCATCGAGGTCATCGATCCCCGCGACGTCGAGTTGCCCGACGTCGGCGACGTGATCCTGCAGGACACCGAGTCCGGCGTCACCAGGGAGTTCACCATCGACGCGCAGCTGCGCGACGACTTCGCCAAGGCCGCAGGGAACCACCGCCTCGAGGTGGCCAGGACGCTGCGGCGCTGCGGTGCGCCGCTGTTGACGCTGCGAACGGACCGGGACTGGATCGCCGACGTGGTGCGGTTCGTGGCGAATCGGCGGAGGGGCGCCCTTGCGGCCCGATGAGCGCTTGCGCGAAGAGCATGTGCCCGATGAGCGCTTGCCCACCGAACCCATGAACGAAATGACAAGCTGCACATGACTTTACCGTTGCTCGGCCCGATGAGCCTGACGGGCTTCGATCACGCCCTGTACTTCCTGTTCCTGCTCGTCGTCCTCGGCTTGGTTGCGCTGTACGTGATCGTTCAACGTGCCCGCAAGCAGCGGATGCTGCGATTCGCGAACATGGAGCTCCTCGAGAGCGTCGCCCCGAAGCGGCCGTCGCGATGGCGGCACCTGTCGGCGATCCTGATGGTGCTCTCCCTGGTGCTGCTCACGATCGCGATGGCGGGACCCACCAACGACGTGCGCATCCCTCGCAACCGCGCCGTGGTCATGCTGGTGATCGACGTCTCGCAGTCGATGCGCGCCACCGACGTGGCGCCCAGCCGGCTGGCCGCGGCGCAGGAGGCGGCCAAGCAGTTCGCCGACCAACTGACCCCCGGCATCAACCTCGGTCTGATCGCCTATGCGGGGACGGCGACGGTGCTGGTATCGCCCACCACCAACCGCGACTCGACCAAGGCCGCGATAGACAAGCTGCAGCTGGCGGACCGGACCGCGACGGGTGAGGGCATCTTCACGGCGTTGCAGGCCATCGCGACCGTCGGCGCGGTGATCGGTGGCGGTGACTCACCGCCACCGGCGCGCATCGTGCTGATGTCCGACGGCAAGGAGACGGTCCCGTCGAACCCGGACAATCCCAAGGGCGCCTACACCGCGGCCCGCACGGCCGATGATCAGGGCGTGCCGATCTCGACGGTCTCCTTCGGCACCAAGTATGGGTATGTGGAGATCAACGACCAGCGGCAGCCAGTTCCGGTGGATGACGAGATGCTCAAGAAGATCGCCGATCTGTCCGGAGGACAGGCGTATACCGCGTCGAGCTTGGAGCAGCTCAAGGAGGTGTTCACCAACCTGCAGGACCAGATCGGGTACGAGACCATCAAGGGCGACGCGAGCGTTGGCTGGCTACGACTCGGGGCTCTGGTGCTGGCGCTTTCGGCTCTCGCGGCGTTGCTGATCAACCGACGATTGCCCGGCTGATTCGGCCTGCGCGCAGACGCGCCGATTTCGGCCATGGCCAGTTGAGGCGATAGGTTGGCGAGCATGTTGCGCACGCAAGGAGCACTGCATGGGTGAGTTCGTTTCGCGCTCCGTTCTGGTCACCGGCGGCAACCGCGGCATCGGGTTGGCGATCGCTGAACGCCTCGCGTCCGACGGCCACAAGGTCGCCGTCACCCACCGCGGATCCGGCGCTCCGGAGGGCTTGTTCGGCGTCGAGTGCGACGTCACGGACAACGCCGCCGTCGACCGCGCCTTCACCGAGGTCGAGGAGCACCAGGGTCCCGTCGAGGTGCTGGTGTCCAACGCAGGCATCTCGAAGGACGCGTTCCTGATGCGGATGACCGAGGAGCGGTTCACCGAAGTCATCAACGCCAACCTCACCGGGGCCTTCCGGGTGACTCAGCGTGCCTCGCGCAGCATGCAGCGCAAGCGCTTTGGCCGCATCATCTACATCGGCTCGGTGTCCGGCATGTGGGGCATCGGCAATCAGGCCAACTACGCCGCCGCCAAGGCCGGCCTGATCGGCATGGCCCGCTCGATCTCCCGCGAACTGTCCAAGGCCGGCGTGACCGCCAACGTGGTGGCCCCGGGTTACATCGACACGGAGATGACGCGCTCGCTCGACGAGCGCATCCAGGCGGGTGCGCTGGAGTTCATCCCCGCCAAGCGGGTCGGCACCGCCGCCGACGTCGCCGGTGCGGTCAGCTTCCTGGCCTCCGAGGACGCCGGTTACATCGCCGGCGCCGTCATCCCGGTTGACGGCGGCATGGGCATGGGCCATTGATGAGGATGGGCCTTCAGATAGCGATGGCTACCAGATACTTCTCGAAATCGTTTGAACAGTAAGGACTCACATGGCAGGGCTTCTCGAAGGCAAGCGCATCCTCGTCACGGGGATCATCACCGACTCGTCGATCGCGTTCCACATCGCCAAGGTCGCTCAAGAGGCGGGCGCGGAATTGGTGTTGACCGGCTTCGACCGGATGAAGTTGATCCAGCGGATCGCCGACCGGCTGCCGAACC
>NZ_JBEVLO010000163.1:0-26974 GCF_040509115.1 Mycobacterium sp.
ATCCACTGCGGCGCAGGATCCGACACATCCGACTCGATCGACACCGTCGGCGATCTCAATCTTGAGACACCACCTAACGGGATGTGGCTCGCATAGTTGACCCATCGAACTGTGTCGCAGAGCACACAGCCGACCGTTAAGCCCGTTCGTGGCCGCCGCGGTTGTAAACCACCCAGAAAGGTATGACTACCCCAGATGACTGAGCCTGAGCTCGACCGCCCATTACGGGCCAATCGCCTTCGCCCGAATGTGTTGGGGGTCGGCGGCCTCGTCTTCATGGTCATTGCGGTCACCGCGCCGCTCACCGCGGTCGCTTCGAATTTGCCGCTGAGCCTCGGGCTTGGCATCGGCATCGGTACCGTCGGCGCCATCGTCGTGATAGCGATCGTGTTCGCGTTCTTCTCGGCGGGCTATATCGCCATAAGCAGACAAGTAGTCAACTCCGCCGCGTACTACGCCTATATCGGTTTCGGCCTGGGCCGCAGAGCGGGTGCAGTAGCGGCGATGATCGCCATGTTGGCCTACAACACGGCGGTTGCAGTCGCTGCGGAGTTGGTGGGTTATTTCGGTGCGGCATTTCTCGCCGACGAGTTCGGTTTACAGGTGCCGTGGTGGGCGCTAGCGGCGGTATGCATCGGGCTAGTGTTCTGGATTGGCGTGGTTGGTGTGTCATTGACTGCAAAAGTGGCTGCTTGGGTGGCCATCACGGAGTTCGCCCTGCTAATAGCCTTGTTCGTCAGCGTTCTAATCCAACGACCATCAGGCTTCACGTTGGATGTGTTCGTTCCGTCCAACGTCTTTCACGGAAATATTGGTCTCGGACTGGTATTCGTCTTCGTGTCATTCGCGGGGTATGAAGCTGCGGCAATCTATGGCGAAGAAGCCCGCGGCGCAAAAGACAATGTGGGTCGCGCGACCTATCTGTCGCTAGGACTGCTCACAGGAATCTTTGCCCTAGTGACATGGACCCTCGTCGCTGCGGTACCGGACGTCGTCGCCACCGCAGCCGCAGACCCAGGTGCGATCTTGACGTCCGTGGCCAGCCAGTACCTTGGCGGCTGGATCGGACCCATCATCCTGGTGATGATCATCTTCAGCTTCTTCGCTGCGGCACTTTCGTTTCATGCCATGGCATCGCGATACATCTTCGCCACGGCACGGGAAGGCTACATTCCCAAGCAGCTGGCGAATTGCCACCCGGTTCGACGCACGCCGGTCGCCGCGGGAATCGCCCAAACCGTGGTGTGCGCAATTCTCATCGTGCCGTTCGCGGTTGCGGGCATCGACCCGCTGACCGGCTTCCTGCCCGCGATCGGCGGAATGAACACGTTGGGCGTCATGGTCCTGCTCATAGCGTGCTCCGCCAGCATCATCGTGGCCTCGCTCCGCGGCAAGCTGACGACGTCGCTTTGGGCGGGGCGGATCGCACCCGCGCTATCCATCGTGTTCTTCGCGGTCATTACCTTCCTCGTGGTCCGCGAGTACAGCTCTGTCACCGGCACAGACTCGCTTGCAGTCAACCTCATGCCGATCCTGCTGCTGGCGGTTGCCGTGTACGGGTGGATCGTCGGCGGACGGCGAGGCTCACTCGACTTCGACATCGACCCAACTCAGGTGTCCGCGACGGAGGCGCCCCCTGGGAAGAACCGGCAAGCTGCCAGTGATTAGCGCCTACCCCGGGGAGGATTGTTCACCGGCCCCCAAACCAGACAGCCGCTCCGATGCCGACCGCCCAGCCCGCGATCAGCACAGCCCAGTACATCCCGTCTCGAAGGAGGATGCAGTGAACCTCGACGCCCTGTGGCAGCCCCTGAACATCGGCTCGGTGACAATAAAGAACCGGGTCGCCCTCACCGCACATGCACTGGTCGGAAGCCTGGACAATATTCTCGGCCAACACAACATCGACTACTACGTAGAGCGGGCCCGCGGCGGTGTTGGCTTGATCCTGACCGAAGCTCAGATGGTCCACTCGTCGGGTAAGGGCATGGTCGTGTCTGCTCAAGAAGGTTGGCGGCCAGAATCAATCGCCGCCTACCGCCGGCTCGCGGAAGCAGTAGCACCCTTCGGCACCAAAGTGTTCTGCGAACTCGGGCACATGGGGCCGCCCGACGACAACATGATGTTCCTGGACAACTACCGAGCGATCCTGTCGCCATCGGGCATCCCGCCGTTCAGCACCAGCGAGATGCCGAAACCGATGGAGCCAGACGATTTCGAGGCTCTCATCGCCGGCTTTGTGCGCACCGCGTTGAATGCGAAGGAAGGAGGACTCGATGGAATCGAAATCCATTCAGCCCACGGCTTTCTGCTTTCGTCATTCCTGTCACCGGGATCGAACCGCCGCACCGACCAGTACGGCGGAAGCACTGAAAATCGTTGCCGCTTCCTCATTCAGGTGGGGCAAGCAGTCCGGTCTGCTGTAGGTGATGACTTTCCAATGGGGGTTCGGCTGGGCCTGGAGGAGTTCACCCCGGACGGGATCCACGAGGACGAGGGCCGGCGGATCCTGGAACATGTCCACGGACACGGCCTGTTCGACTACTACTCGATCAGCGGCGCACACCTGACCTCGGTCCACAAACAGATCTCGCCGATGGGTGTCGAGGCGGGGCTGCTGCAGCCATACGCCGCCATCGCGAAGACCATCGTGGGACCCGATACCCCTGTCATCACTGTCAACCGCATAACGAATGTTGAGCAGGCCGCTGAGATCATCGATGACGGTGTCGCGGATATGGTGGCGATGGTCCGTGCCCACATGGCCGATCCGTTCCTCGTAACAAAAGCGCAGCAAGGAGCGCTCGACCTCATCCGAGAGTGTGTGAGCTGCAACCAAGGCTGCGTCGGCCGGCTCTTCAAACAACGGGCGATCACGTGCACGATCAACCCCGTAGCTGGCCGAGAAGCGTTGTGGGGCTATGGAACTCTCACCCGTGCAGAGCAAACCCAAAAGGTCGTCGTCGTCGGTGGCGGCCCCGCAGGTCTGAAAGTCGCCGAAGTCGCAGCGACCAGAGGACACGAAGTGGTGTTGTTCGAGCGGACCCCCCACTTGGGCGGGTCGATCAGGTATGCCGCCGAACTCCCGTACCGGGATCGCTGGAAGCTGCTGATCGAAGGCTTCGACCGGAGCCTGAAGTTTCTCGGCGTTGATATCCGGTTGGGGATCACCGCCACAGTCGACGCAATTCTGGCCGAGCACCCCGGCGTTGTCATCATGGCAACTGGGTCGGTCTACGACAAAACCGGCTTCTCGTCCGGTCTTGCCTTTCGGGAGGGCATCCCGGGATTGGACACGGTCCGCACGCTCACCCCGATCGAAGCACTCGACGAGCCCGAGGCGTGCGGCGAACGTGTCGTCATCGTCGACGACAGCGTCGAGTACCTGGGGCTGGGATTGGCGGAGTTCCTGACAGACCTCGGCAAGAAGGTGGAGATCGTGTCGCGGCACATGGCGGTCGGCGCCGATACCGCCACCACGGGCGACATTGGACACCTCTACCCGCGAGTCAGGTCGAAGGGTGTCGAGATCACCGCCCAGCACTACGTTGCCGGGATCGAGCACGGCGTGGCCACAATCAGTGAGGTTTGGGGAGGAAAGGAGCACGAGGTCCCGATCGACTCCATCGTGCTGAATATGCAGCGATTCCCCGAACGGACGTTGTACGACCACCTCAGCGCGGACTTCTCTGGAGTACTGCATCGAATTGGTGACTGCATGGCGCCCCGGCACGTCGATGAGGCCATCTACGAGGGCGAAAAGATCGGCCGCGCGATCTGATCAGCCCGAGACGACCCGCGAACAGGAACCAGGCAATGAAGCTCGGCAATTCGCCGCCGGCCCCACCCACGGTATCCACTCGATTTCAATCGCCCCTTGACGACAATCGGATGATGCGTTTCCTCATTCGATGGGCCCCCTACGGGGCGGACCACCAAACACATTGCACCCCTTGAGAACACATCGACACCGGAGAGTCAGTTGCGGAATCCAAAATTCTCTATCTGCGAGTTCACCACGCCAGACACCACGTTCGAGGACGACCTCGAGATCTACCGGTCGGTAGGAGCGACCGGCATCGGGATCAGCGAGGACAAACTGCGCGACGGCGAGGATGACGAGCAGCTCGCTGCCTTCGAGCGAAGCGGGCTGGCTGCCACGGTGTGCTTGCCGACCAACATCGGCGTACTACCAGTACGTCCAGCCTTGGCCTATCCGGGACCGGAGCAGCCAGAGGACCGAATTAGGCTCATGTGCAGCAGTATTCGTCGTCTCTCTAGGTTCGATCCCGATTGCATCGTGGTAATCACGGGCTCGGAACAGGGCTACAGTCATGCCGAAGCCGAGGCGATCGTCACCGCAGGACTGCAGGAAGCGGCCGACGTCGCCGCAGAACATGGCACTCGGCTGGCGTTGGAACCGTGCCGCGGCGATCTCGGGTTCGACGGTTCGTTCCTGCGCAGCCTGCAATCAGGACTGGACATGATAGAGGCTATCGATCGACCCAACGTCGGGCTGTGCTACGACGTTTATCACCATTGGCATGAGGACGACATCGTCAGTGCGACAGAGAAATCCGCGGCCAGGGTGTTCGGCGTCCAGCTCAACGATTGGCGCGAACCACCGCGGTGCAACACCGACCGGGTGTTACCGGGCGATGGCGTCATTGACATCCCCGCGCTCCTCGCTGCGCTTGAGCGCGGTGGTTTCGACGGTTGGTACGACCTCGAAATCTTCTCCGATGACGGACGCTGGGGTACCGATCTGCCTGACTCGTTGTGGAAGCGACCCCCCATCGAGGTTGCCCAAGCCGGCATGGACGCGATGAAGCACGTCTGGCACGCCGCCGGAAGCATCCACGCATGACCGCGGTAGCCACAGAGGCCAGGTCCGCCGACGCCGGGATGTTGGTCACGC
Source organism: Mycobacterium sp. (assembly GCF_040509115.1). Taxonomy (GTDB): domain Bacteria; phylum Actinomycetota; class Actinomycetes; order Mycobacteriales; family Mycobacteriaceae; genus Mycobacterium. Next base: position 4,919 of record NZ_JBEVLO010000163.1, read on the forward strand.
GCGACGTCGGAATCGAGATGCCGGATGGTGTCGTGCTGCGTGCTGACGTATTTCGCCCAAAGCAGGCCGGTCGATACCCCGTCCTTCTCAGCCATGGCCCCTACGCGAAGGACTTGCCGTTCCAGCAGGGATTTCCGACCCAGTGGCAGTCCATGATCACGCAGTTCCCCGAAATCGCGCAGGGCAGCTCGAACCGTTTCCAGTGCTTTGAAGTGTGCGACCCGGAGAAATGGGTGCCACACGGATACGTCGTGGTCAGGGTGGACTCGCGGGGCGCAGCACGCTCGCCTGGACGAATCGATTGTTTCGGGCCGCAAGAGACTGACGATTTCTACGAATGCATCGAGTGGGCTGGAATTCAGTCCTGGTCGAACGGCAAGGTAGGGCTCTCCGGCGTTTCGTACTACGCGATCAACCAGTGGCTGGTCGCGGCTCGGAAGCCGCCCCACCTCGCAGCAATCTGCCCCTGGGAAGGTGCCGCCGACTGGTACCGCGACGCCAACTGTCACGGCGGCATCCCCTCGCCGTTCATTGGCCGCTGGTATTCGGCGCAAGTCCAGTCCGTCCAGCATGGTCTCGGCCATCGAGGGCCACGCAATCAGGAGACCGGTGTGTGGATCTCGGGCGACGAAACGCTGACTGACGACGAACTCAGCGCACGTCGCGCGGACATCATGGATGAGCAACGCACCCACCCCGCGGACGACACCTACTGGCGGGAACGCTCCGCAGATCTGGCCGAGATCGAGGTCCCGGTGTTGTCCTGCGGCAACTGGGGTGGGCAGGGACTGCATCTGCGAGGCAATATCGAGGGATTCACCAACGCGGCGTCGGAACACAAGTGGCTCGAGCTGCACGGCCACGCGCACTGGGCCGTGTTTTACACCGATTACGCAATTGACTTGCAGCGCCGATTCTTCGATCGCTATCTCAAGGGAGAGGGCGACTGGGACGGCAGCCAGCCCCGGGTCCAGTTACAGGTCCGGCATCCCGGCGAATACTTCGAGCAGCGGGCGGAATCGACGTGGCCGCTGGCGTCCACGCAGTGGCAGACCCTATACCTCGACGCGGCAACGACATCGCTGACCGCCGATGTACCCGCACCGGAATCGGTTGGATATCAAGCGTTCGGGCCGGGAGTGCGATTCGATGGCGCACCGTTCACGGAGCTGACCGAGATAACCGGGCCGTTGAGCGCGACGCTGTGGATCTCCAACACCACCGCCGATACGGACATCTTCCTCGTGCTGCACCTGCTCGATCCTGACGGCCACGAGGTTCGCTTCCACGGCGCGACGGAGCCGCGACAGTCGATATCTCAGGGGTGGCTGAGAGCCTCGCATCGTGAACTGGACGCCGAAAAGAGCCTCCCCTACCGTCCCTTTCACACCCACGTCAATCCGCAGCCGATCGATCCGGGCGAAATCTACCGCCTCGACATTGAGATCTGGCCGACGTGCATCGTCGCACCTGCCGGGCATCGACTGGCCTTGACGGTGTTGGGGCGCGATTGGGATCACGGCGGCGTTGGGACTCCGAGTCACTTGGGACACGACCTGCGCGGAAGCGGTTTGAACACACACGACGATCCCATTACGCGGCCGGCCGACGTCTACGACAGCACCGTCAGCATTCACACCGGACCCCAGACGCCGTCTCAACTGCTAGTGCCGGTCATCCCGCAGCGGCCATGACGAACACCGATGACCGGTTGGAAGACCTCCTCGTTCAGCCACCGACTTCCACCGAAGAGGCTGTCCTCGCCGATATCGCCAAGCGGGTTCTATGGCTCTCAACGGCCATCGTAGATGCGGCGAACCGGTTGCGATTCAACGACTCCGGAGTCAAGGCCGGCGGGCATCAGGCGTCCTCGGCGTCCATGGTGGAGATCATGGTCGCGCTGTGGTTCTCGGAGTTGCGAAGCACAGATCGGGTCTCTGTCAAGCCGCACGCGTCACCGGTATTGCACGCGATCAACTATCTGCTCGGCGACCTGGACGGCCGCTACCTGCCGACGCTGCGCGCCCGCGGCGGTCTGCAGTCCTATCCCAGCCGACTCAAAGACCCAGACACCGTTGACTTTTCCACCGGATCCGTCGGCATCGGTGCCACGGCCGCATTATGGGCCGCAATGGCGCACCGCTATGTTCGCAGCCACTTTCCCTCCGCTCTCGAAGCTGGCCGGTTCATCAGTCTGCTCGGCGACGCCGAACTCGACGAGGGTGCCATCTGGGAAGCCGTCGCCGACCCCACCGTCGCTGCGATGGGTGAGTTGTTGTGGATCGTCGATCTCAACCGTCAATCGCTGGATCGCGTCGTGCCCGATGTCCAGATCCACCGGCTGATGGGGATGTACGAAGCGGCTGGCTGGCAAGTGATCACGCTCAAGTGGGGGCAAAGGGTCAGCGCACTGTTCGCACAACCAGGGGGTGACGAGCTGCAGGCGCGGCTGGAGAGCATGCCCAATGAGGAATACCAACGACTGCTTCGCCTGCCCGCGACTGAACTGGGCGACCGCTTACTCACCCCCGACTCGACGCCAGCCCTGCGGGACCTATTGAACGCAGTTCCCCACGGCGATCTTGCGGCGTGCTTCCGTGACCTGGGCGGGCACGATCTTGGACTACTGCTGCAAACCTTTCGATCCATCGACCCCGATCGACCGACAGTGATATTCGCCTACACGGTGAAGGGCCGCGGCCTGCCGACCGAAGGGCACCCGAACAATCACTCCGCTCTGCTGAACGAGCACCAGATGCGCGACCTGGCCCGAGCGTGCGGCACGGACCTTGAAGATCCGTGGCGCACTTTCGGTGCTGGAACCCCCGCTCACCGGTTGTGTGAATCGCGGGGGGCCCAGTTGCATCGCGCGAGTTCCGCCCCGGGCACCGCGATTACGCTTCCGACATCGTTCGGTCGCCGCCACCGGGCCCCGGTGTCCACGCAAGCAGCACTCGGCAGGTTCCTCGCAGACCTCACCCGGGCAGCGCCCGACGCCGCAGCGCGCGTGGTGACCTGCAGCCCAGATGTCGCCTCGTCGACCAATCTCGGCGGGTGGATCAACAAGGTGGGTGTCTGGTCGGCCACCAATCGTTGGGACTGGTTCTCCGATGATGCTGAACGGCTATTGAAGTGGGCGGAGGCGCCCACCGGTCAACATGTCGAGCTGGGTATCGCCGAGGTCAACCTCGTCTCCCTCCTCGGCGAGCTCGGCGCAACGTGGTCGCGGTGGGGTGAGCGCCTGATCCCGATCGGCACCCTGTACGACCCGTTCGTCGCCCGTGCCCTGGAACCGTGGTCCTACGGAATCTACGCTGGTGGACAGTCGATTCTCGTTGGCACCCCTTCAGGGGTGACCCTGGCACCCGAAGGTGGTGCGCACCAGTCGATTACAACGCCGTCGATTGGACTCGAACAGCCCGGTTGCATCGCGTGGGAACCCGCTTTCGCGCAGGATCTCGAGTGGTGCTTGCTGGCGGCGATGGATCGGGTCGGTGTCGTCGACGGGACGTCGTCGTATTTTCGTCTTTCGACACGACCGCTGGATCAGCGACTGGCGCGGATTCCGAACGACGCGATGGGTGCGGAGCGGCGTCGCCAGCATGCGGTGGCCGGCGGTTACCGACTCACCGACCACGATCCGGTCGGTGAGCATGTGACACTCGTCGGCGTCGGCGCCATGATGCCGGAGGTCATCCGAGCAGCGGATGTACTCGCGGACTACGGGGTGGTAGCCGGAATCGTGTGTTTGACCAGCGCTGACCTGGTTTTCCGGTCGTTCGCCCGTCGGGGACACCTCAATGCGACCGGCGGGAGCGACATCGCGGATGTGCTGTTTCCTCGCGAAGTATCGAGTCCGATCGTCGCTGTGCTCGACGGGCACCCTCACACGTTGGCCTTTCTGGCCGGGCTGCGTGGGGACCCCATCAAATGCCTCGGGGTGTCCGACTTCGGGCAATCATCCGATCTCGACCAGGCATATGAAATACACGGTATCGACGTGCCATCGATCGTTGGTTCCGCGCTCACCTTGCTCAGACGATAATCGACGTAATGCGTCATCCAGCAACAACGTCGCCCGCTGTTAGCGAGGTGATGGCGGCGATTCTTCCGGTTCCGTCTCACGTTCCCGCCGATCGTTGCTGTGCCCAGCATTACACTGAGGCCGGCGAGGGAGCAGGCTGATGGAAATCGATCAACGCAGGCTTGCGCGTGCGCGTCAAGCATTTGCGGAGAACGACGTCATCGATGCCTCGGTGCGACCGTCGGTCATGCAAGCGTGGCGCAGGTCGAAGGCTGCGGGTGTCCCTGCCAAGGGTGCGCTCGGGGTGAGGCCTCACGACGACTTCGATCAGGAAAGTCCGCTGTTGCGGGCTGTCCAACCGGTCACGGCCCGATTGATGGAACAGTTCGGCACCACCGATGTGGCGATGATGGTGATCGACCGAGACGCTCGGATCGTTGGACGCTGGATCAACGGGCCTCTGCTTGGCAGAGAACTCGACCGGGCCGGCAGCCTTCTTGGCAAAGTCATGGACGAATCCGTCGTCGGGTCCACCGGACTGGGCAGTGTTCTCGAAGTACGCAACAGCGTGGTCATCGCAGGCGCCGAACACTGGAACGAATCCTTTGATTCGCTGACCGCTGTCGGTGCGCCCATAATTCACCCGGCGACCGGTGTCGTCGAAGGCGCGATCGATGTGGTCTGTCTTACCGGAGCACCGGTCGGCCTCATGTTGCCGTTGGTCAAAGCCGCTGCGCTGCAGGCCGCCGACCGGCTGTTGAGCGGCTACGCACGCGAAGACCGAGAACTGCTCGACGCCTTCCTGCAGAGTGACCGTCGCGGCCCCCGGCGGCCGATAGCTGCCGTCAACGCGCGGATCACCCTTACCAACCGGCGCGCTGACGCCATGCTCAGAGACCGGCCAGGTGCTCTTACGTGGTCGGAGATCGAACGCGCGCTCGTCGAGGGACGCAGCGAGATCAAGGTCGGTGATCCCTCGACTCCAATTACCGCGCGGGTACGCGAGATCCACTCCGCAAGCGGCAGCCGCGGTGCGGTGATCCAGCTGGTCGAGAACTCGCCCGAACCACATCGAGGCCAGAACCTCCGTCCACCGCAGACGACGAGCTCGACCGCCCGTCCCGCACCCCGCGCCTGGCAGGTGAACCGCGATCGGACAGCGATTTTGGAGTCTGTGCGCGAACGTGCGGTGGGCCGCACCTTGTCCTGGGAGGCGGTTGTACACGCTGCGGTCAACGCCCTTCATCCCGGCGGGCGGCTGCTGCTGACCGGGCCAGTCGGGTCCGGCAAGTCGCATTTGGCGGCCGTGTTGGGCGAGGCGCTGGGAACCGTCGTTCACTTTGACATCGGCACCGCGGTGCGGACAGGTTCCATCGACGCTAACGTCGCCGTGGTCGATGACGGAGACGCGTTGCGTGATCGGGCCGCCCAGGTTGCACTCGATCGGTGGCTGTTGAGTCTGGAAGCCGCCGCATCGAGCACTATCGTGATCGCGACCTTGACCGCGGATGTCGACGCGCCCGGTGAACTGATGTCCGCTTTCGATGACATCGTCGCTCTGCCGGCCTTGGCATCTCGCGTCCCCGACATCGACGAACTCGTGGATGCGTGGGTCGCCACCCACCCCCCTCTTCGCGTGGATGCGGCCGCACGCCGGCGTTTGACGGAGCGGTCCTGGCCGGGGAACGTGCGGCAGCTATACCGGGTGCTCTCCGTGGCCGCGGGACGAAGCGACGGACACGTCATCCGGTTGGGTGACCTACCGGCCGGACCAAATACCCCCAGCCCGCCTCGATCGTTGACATATCTGGAGAATGTTGAACGGTCGGCAATCGCAGCGCTTTTCGAGGCTACCGGCGGAAACAAGATGCGAGTTGCCGCCGAACTCGGCATCTCGAGGGCGACGTTGTACCGCAAGATGGCGGCGCTCGGCCTAGGCGATTGAATGCGGCTCGCGGGCTGGTCGTCGGTTCATCGGCGTCGAGTCGCTCCCATTGCGTGACGGGCCGAGGCTGATTCCCGGGGAATGTCAGGTTGCCGCGGGGCGCATCGGACGCGGCTGGTTTCCGCGAGGATCGATGAGTGTCTTGATCGCGTGCGCCTGTCCCAGAGCCATGGGGGTCAGTGCCGAGTCGATCAGTCCAGCCACCATCGGCACCACCGTTGGGGCGACCCGGTCCCATTGGCCTCGTCGTTGGGTGATCAGTTCCACCGCACGGGGGAAGTCGACTTCGCGAACGAGGGCGTTGGTGCCAATAAGTGTCTTCTCCTGCAGTGTCATACGGGCGAGGTCGATCTCGATGGGGGCTTTATGTAACCCGACCAGAACGATCCGCCCGCCTAGCGATGTCAGCCGCAGTGCCGTCGACAGACCTGGACTGGTCCCGCTGACCTCGAAAGCCACTCGCAGATCCTGATCGCCCAACGCATCGCGAATGTGGTCATCGGCATCGGGATCTCCTGCGGTGACGGTCGCGCGCGCGCCCATGGCAGAGGCGATGGAGAGACGTTCGCCGTCGAGATCGGCCGCGATCACGTCGGCCCCGGCCGCTGCGAGAGCGGCCACCAGGAACGCCCCGATCCCGCCCACTCCCAGCACCAGCACGGTTTGGCCGGCGACCGCACCTGCGCGGGCGACGTTGTGGACAGCTATCGACATGGGTTGGCACAACGCCGCCTCATCGAGCGAAATGCCGAATTCGTCGATTGGAAGGCAGTTTTCGCTCGGAGTCGTCACGTACTCAGCCAACGCGCCGGGCCGGTGAAGCCCGACACCGCTATAGCGCCTGCATTGATTCGATTCGCCGCGTCTGCACGCATCGCAGTGCATGCAGGCAACAGAGCCGCACGAAGCGACGCGCCGCCCCATCCAGTGCGTATCGACTCCCTCGCCCACCGCGACCACGGTTCCGGAGAATTCGTGACCTGGCGTCACCGGTCCCAACCAGCCGGTCGCGGGGTGGCGGGTATGGACTGGATGCAAATGTGGCCCGTGCGCCCATTCATGCGCGTCGGTGCCGCAAACACCCACCGTACCGACCTCGAGCAGCAACTCCCCCGGTGACGGAATCGGAATCGGCAGTTGCTCGAATCGAATGTCTTCCTTGCCGTAATAGACTGCTGCGAGCATCGTTTCGGTCATTATCGATCATCCTTTCTCAACACGTGACCGGCGTCTCGCGCCGTCCCGAGAACAAGTGCCGAGAGGTCGCGTTCTACTCCGAGCCCACTGCCTATGAGACGGGAGTACGCCTCTTCGGTGGCGCTGAGCACGGGCATCGGTACTTCGTTGTCACGTGCGAGTCCGAGCGCGAGCCGTACATCCTTGCGCTGTCCCTCTGCGGTGAAGGTGGGCTCAAACTCCAGAGACACGAGATTGGGTGTCTTATATCGGGTAAACGGCGAGCCGATCGCGCTTTCGTTGAGAAATTCGAGCAGCGACGACCGCGACACCCCCGCCTTATCGGCTAGCACGGTGATTTCAGCTAGCGATTGCATGGTGATGGCGAGTAGCGCATTCACGCACAGTTTGATCGTGACGGCTTCGGTAGCTGTCCCTGCGCGGCTAACGGCCCTGCCGATGAGGCTGACAAGGTGGTCGGCTACGTCGAGACCCGACTCGTCGCCGGAAATCACGAACACGGCGTTCCCCCCGAGCACGACGCTCGGGTTGCCGCTGACCGGTGCCGATACGAAGGCCACTCCAGCTTGGCGCGCGGCCGTCGCCGCCCGTTGCGCTGCGCCCGGCGACACGGTTGAACCATCGATCCATACCGAAAGGCGGCGCGACGGCTGGTGTGAGAACAGTCCGGATTGAGAATCATGTATCGCACTGAGCGCTTCATCGTCGGTGACCATTGAGAAGACGACGTCGCGCTGCGCAACCTCGGCCAGGGTCGAAAGCCGCTTCGCGCCCCGCGTGACGAATTGTTCCGTCTTGCCCGGTGTGCGATTGAAGACATCGACCTCGACACCCGCGTCGAGTAGGCGAGACACCATGGCGCTGCCCATTCGGCCCAACCCCACCCAGCCGACAGCGCCAACCGCTCGAGATGAGTGTGCTTTCGGCGTGAAATCCGATGGTGCGCGGTCCATCACGCCGTTGCCGTGTCCGTCGCCTGATCCGCAGCGGCGTCGGTTACCTCACCGCGCCCCCATGGTGTGTTGCGGTGTGACTGCGCGTCACGTTCGACACTGAGCGGACCGTTGACGGTGTAGTAGCGCTTTCCCGCGACCAGTAGGTCTTCGGCCGGAAACTTGGTGATGACCTCACAACCGTCGGCGGTCACGACGAGTTCCTCCTCGATGCGCGCGGCACCGATGCCGTCGGCCGACGGCCAGTAGGTTTCCAACGCGAACACCATGCCTTGCTGAAGCGTCTCGGGATGGTCAAGCGACACCAGTCGGGAGAAGATTGGCTTCTCCCATATGGACAGACCGATGCCGTGCCCGTACTGCAGCGCGAATGCCGCTTCTTCGTCAGGGAATCCGAACTCCTGGGCGGTCGGCCACACGGACACGATGTCTGCCGTCGTCGCGCCCGGCCGAACCAGAGCAATGGCACGATCCATGTATTCGCGCGCGCGTGTGTACGCGTCGTGTTGAGCGGAGCTGGCCGAGCCGACCGCGAAAGTGCGGTAGTAGCACGTTCGATAGCCGTTGAAGCTGTGCAGAATGTCGAAGAAGGCTGGATCCCCTGGCCGGATCAGCCGATCGGAGAACACGTGGGGATGTGGTGAACACCGTTCGCCTGAAATGGCATTCACACCCTCGACATACTCCGAGCCAAGGTCATACAGCGTCTTCGCGACCACGCCGACCGCCTCGTTCTCTCGTACGCCAGGCCGCAGGAATTGGTAGAGCTCGTCATACGCGGCATCGACCATCGACGCCGCCTGGGTGAGCAGGCCGATCTCATCATGTGTCTTTATTCGGCGTGCTTCCATGAAGAGCTGTTGGCCATCTGCAACCTCGACGCCGAGTTTCTGCAGCGCGAAGAGGATCGGCAACTCGATTACATCCACGCCCAGCGGCTGATCAGCTACGCCGAACTTCTCGAGCTCGCGAAAGATCTTGCGGGCGACTCCTTCCGCTATCTCCGCAGACGGCGCGAATGCGCCCCGCAGTGTCGAGATCCCGGCCCGTGCGCCAGTTTCCAGCCTTGGGCGTTTCGCGCCTTCATGGGGAGCATTCGGATCAGCATCAAGGTGTGCAGTCGTGACATCCAGCCACGGGTTGTACAGCTGATGATGCTTGGCTGCGGACCCGAAGTCCCAGAGGATCGGGTCGGTGCCGCGCGTCAGGAGGCTGAAGCGAATCAGTTTGTCCATCGCCCAGGTGCCGATGTGCGTCGCGGTCATATAGCGAATGTTCGAGAAGTCGAAGGCCAGCACAGCACCAAGTTCGGAGCGTTCAAGTTCAGCTTTGAGACGTGCCAGGCGTTCGTCACGCAGCCGGCTGAAATCGATGCGCGCTTCCCAGTCGACCGCATTGGTTCCGGTTGTCGCAGTGCTTTTCATGCGTCCCCTCGGGGTTCCAGGATCGGGCGATGCCATGCATTGCTTCCTCGTCGTGCAGTGGTACTAAACGGGCCCATTCGGATGCGCGGTCAAGGCGGACGGCATGCATCGGTCGAGGCCGACGAAGAGCTGCAAGATCTTCCGGTCCGCCACCTATTCCTTTGCTTTACAAGACGAGAGCAGCGTAAGCGGGTCGAGGCAGCGTCTGGATGTCTCAGTTGTGCGACATCGAGGACCAGCTGCAGCGTGCCGCGAGCGAGATCTCGCGGGCTGTGGGTACTGCGAAGGTTGCGGTGAGCTCCGTGGCCACCCGCGCCAGGAGTCGATCGCTTGCGTCAGCCCCCAACATCGCGGAGGGGGTGGATGAGCAGCCACCCTCCGATCCCCCACGCCCTTGATGAATTGCATTGCAGAACAATGCATTTTCAAAATGCGTACGATCGTCACCCATGATCCGACGTCCCGGGACATGGAGCCGCAACCCGCCCCCGGGAGGGGTGAATCCACCATGTTGGGCGCGCGTCCCACATAGCCCGATCGGGCGGCATGGTTGGCGAGTCTCCTGACGGTATGTCGACCGTCATTCCCCGCCACGACGGGTTTTGACGTCATGGCCCGCGTTCCGGCGTCCGCGTTGCAGAAGGCTATTCCAAATATCGGCGTTTCAAACGCCGCCGCCAGGTTGCTGTTAGCCCCGACGACCGCCGCTGGATACGCCGCGTTGCCTGTGCGCAACGTCAAGCGCTCGGCACGGAATAAGTTGTGACCCAACGGCAACGACCGCCGAGAGTCTTGCTAGTACTATGGATACGACACGTATGCTGTTGTCATGGGTACAGGGAAATTGGGTGCGTAGGTGCAGGCGACGACGAATGGCGGTTCCCAGACCGAAGCGGCCGTTGAACTGATTCGCTCGCGCGTCATCGATCTGACTTTGCCCCCAGGCAGTCGGATCGACGAGGCGTTGTTGCTTAAGCAGTTCGAGCTGGGCCGCACCCCGGCCCGGGAAGCGATCAGCCGTCTCGCTGCGGAAGGCTTCGTCCGGATCGCGCCCAACCGAGGTGGCACCTTCGTCCGCAAACTCGACCTCGACGAAATGACCCAGGTCATCGTCGCGCATCAACTTGTCGAGAATATTCTCGGCCAACTGTGCAATCTCGACGACCCCGCCCTCGCGGAGGACCTCAGCGTCATCCAGGACGAATATCGCAACGAGGTCGCCACCTTGCACTATCTGAAGATCACCGAATTGAACGAACGTTTCCACATGCGAATGAACGCCTCGATCGGCAACGACTTCTTCATGGACTTCGCGCGATCCACCCACCATCACGTCCGGCGTCTGCTGATGCACGTGTACAGCCTCGAGTCAGCTCGCCCAGAGCATCAGATCGAACAATTCAAGCGCAATGTTGCCGAGCATGACCGGATCGTCGAGGCGGTGGCAGCGCGCGATCGCGCCACGCTGGTGGAGTTGCTCCCCGCACATGCCGGAACAACGCAGGAACGCCTAGTCGACATTATTCGGAGCAAGCAGGTGCCAAGCTTTCCGGCCGGGGTGTTCAAGCCCGCCCTGGATACATACACATGAGTTCACGTTTCCAAGGCCGTTGACGGTTACCCCTTTGAGGTTCGCTCAGTTGCGGTTCGCGCAGAGTTTCAGCGGTGGGGCTACTGACGAACCGCGGCTACGAGCTCGATCTCGACACAGGCCCCGTGCGGCAGTTGTGCGACACCGATCGCGCTCCGTGCGTGTTCACCGGCAGTGCCCAGGGTTTCGATCACGACCTTCGAAGCGGCATCGAGGACCTTGCCCTGTTCGGTGAAATGGGTCGCCGATGCCACAAACCCGGTGACCTTCAATACTCGGTCGAAGCGGTCACCGAGGCGGTCACGTATCAGGTCGACAGATGCTTGCGCGGCCAGCCTTGCTGCGGCACAGGCAGTTTCCAAGTCGATGGTGTCGCCAACAAGACCGCGATGGACGAGTTCACCGCCCACCCGCGGAAGCTGACCACTCAGGTACGCGATCCCGTTGTGTTCGACGATTGGCGTTACATACGAGCTTGGTGCGTCGGTCATTTCTCTCAATTCTCACGGTTCGAGGGTTGCGATGAAGGCGGTGATCTGTTGAACGAGGAGCTCAGGTTGTTCCTCGGGAATGTAGTGGCCACTATTGGCGATCACACCCCCACGTACGTCGCGCCCCAGCGGTTTCATCCGGTCATACAGGTCGGGTGCACTTCCGACGTCGCCGCCTAAGGCCAACACTGGAACGTCCAACTGCTGCTTCTGCAGAACCGCGTTCTGCTCGATGTCTTCCAGGACGGCGCGGTAGTACCCGAGCATGCCCCGCAGTCCGCCAGGCAAGCTGTACACCCGTTCGTATTCGTCGATGTCAGCGGCAGTGAAGGTGCTGGGGAAGTTCGCCGTCTTCCGGGTGAAGAACCATTCGATCAGGATTCGCTCTCGCCCGGCCAACAGCGCCTCGGGAAGATCCGGGATCGGATTGAAGAGAAAGTGCCAGTTGCGCCAATTGTCGGGTCCGAGGGTGAGCGTGGGTTGGAGAGTGACCCCGGGAATGTTGGCGTCGAGCAGAACCAGGCCGCGGGTCTCATTGGCGAACTGATGTGCAAAGGGGTAGCTCACCCAGGACCCGATGTCGTGGCCCGCCAGAACGTACCGGTGTTCGCCGAGCTCGGACAGCAGGGCATGCAGCCGCTTGCTCGTGGTCGCGGTGTCGTAGCCGCTGTTCGGCTTCTCGGAGTCGCCCTGGCCGGGCAGATCGACGGCAATCACACGATGGTTCTCGGCTAGCAGCGGCATCACCCGCCGCCAGGCATACCAACTCTGGGGAAAGCCCGCCAACAACACCACCGTGGGCCCTTCACCCATCGTGACGATGTGAGATCGAATGCCGTCGGCTTGAACCATCTGATGGTGGAAGTCATCTCTAGACAACGCTTTTCCTTTCACGGGACGACCCGAGCAGTCGGTCGACTTCGGGTGGGCTGAGTGGGCTGGGCGACGACCCCCGCAGCAGGAGGTAGAGCTTGGCCGTCTCCTCTAGTTCCTCGATGGTTGCGACGGCGGCATCGAGGCTCGGACCGCATACGAGAGGACCGTGATTGGCCAGCAGTAGTGCATGGGCGGTCTCCGCATGGGCACCGATTGCCGCGGCAAGAGATTCGTCGCCGGGCGGGTGATAGGGAATCAGCGGGAGGCGCCCGACCTTGAGCACGTGGTACGCGGTCAGAGGTGGCAGACAGTCTTCGACATCCAGTCCGGCAAGGCACGACACCGCGGCCGCGTGGGTTGCGTGCAGGTGCACGATGGCCTGCGCCTGGCGCCGGTGCCGATAGAACATCAGGTGCAACAGCGCTTCCTTGGTCGGCGGATCCCCATCGACCAATCTTCCTTCGCTGTCCAGTCTGGATAGACCTGCCGAATCCAATTGTCCCAGAGCAGTATTCGTAGGCGTCATCAACCAGCCGTCCGACAGTCGAATGCTGATGTTCCCGCTGCTGCCCGGGCTGAGTCCCCGGTTGTACAGCGATTCTCCAACAGCGACGATCTGCTCGCGGGCGAGGCTCTCCTGATTCACGGCAACACCTCGAACGCCCTCGTGAATAGATCGACTGAACCGAAGTTTCCCGACTTGAGGACCAGAGCGATGGGTTGTGGTCTGTCCATCGCGTACGTCCACGGTACTCCCGGGCTGACTTCCGGCCCTACGTGCAGCGCTTGCACCCCCAGGGCCTGAACGACAGCGCCAGAGGTTTCACCCCCAGCGACGACCAGGCGTCGCACCCCGGCCCGAACAAGGCCGACCGCCGTCGTCGCCAGTGTCTGCTCGAGCTTCGCCGCCGCAGTGCTGCTCTCTGCTCTGGTGGACGTCGTATGGATCAACACCGGTCCACGGTCGAGACGGGGAGCGGCCCAGGCCACGGCCGCGCTTGCGACGTCCTCTCCCGCCAGCACTGCGCACGGGTCGACCTCGAAAGCCGGATGGTGGCGCTTCATCGCGCGAATCTGCGCCGCAGTCGCCTCCGAGGCGCTCCCAGCGAGAACTGCAGACGCACCGCCGAATAGCGGCTGCGGCCGGCTCACAGTGCCCGCGTGGGGGACGGTGTCGGCCACACCGTGAGCCAAGCCCGACGCAGCAGTCACGAGGGGCAGATCGGAGCATGCGGCGCCCAGCGACGTCAGATCCCCATCCTCGATGGCGTCCACCACCGCCATCCGGACCCCCGTCGCGCGGTGCTCGCGAATCCGCGCGCGAATCGCTTCCGGTCCGGCCGCGACGACAGCACGTGGAATCAGTCCGACTTGGCTCGGAGTCTGCCGCGCCAGGACCCGGACCAAATTTGCATCATCCATCGGAGTCAGCGGATGGCGCCGCATCGAGGATTCGTGCAACAGATCGCCACCGACGAAGAGGTGCCCGTTGTAGACGGTTCGCCCATTGGCGGGGAAGGCGGGGCACGCCACCGTGTAATCGACGTCGAGTTCGGTCATCAAAGCATCCGTGACGGGACCGATGTTGCCCTGCGGCGTCGAATCGAACGTGGAGCAGTACTTGAAGTAGAACCGCTGGCAACCCTGCGAACGCAACCAACGCAGTGCAGCCACTGATTCACGGACAGCGACGTCTGCTGGCGCCGTTCGTGATTTGAGCGCCACCACGGCCGCCTGAGCGCCGACCGGCGCCGTCCCAGTGGGAACGCCGGGAAGCACGACAGTCGCCACGCCGCGGTCTACCAAAATCCCTGCTAGATCGGTGGCGCCGGTGAAGTCGTCGGCAATGCAGCCAAGTATCAATTCTTCTGTCCTCTAGTCGTTGCGGACCCTGCGGCTCGTAGCGTGTAGCAGGACGGTGCCGGGAGAACCCTTGCCATGCTCAGACATCCGACTTGGCCAACGCCGCGACAGCCTCGATTACGCGAACGTGATCTTCGAGTGGGAGCCGGTCGATGGTCAGCTGCAGCTGTCCGAGTCGATCGACACGGCTATCGTCAATGGCCTGCCCGACGGTCACCGCCGCCTCCAGGACGTCGCTCTCGAAGTCGGCGTGAAAGTGCTTTAGCAGCTGCGCAGATAGATCGGACCGAAGACGGGCGATGGCTGCGAGTAGCGCATATGCGCCCCAATTCGCAACGCCCGCAACGATTAGATGATCCGCGCCGGTCGTTGCGCCAACCAGCGCGCCATTGGGGATGTCCGCCTCAACGATCTCGCGCGGAAGCACGCCCATGCCGATCTCGTTGCCACCGTCGCCGATGCCGATCGTCTCCCACTTCGGTGACCAGCCGCTATCCTGGAACAGGAAGTCAAGCGGTGCGGTGTCGTCACCGATGTCCCAACCATGTTCGCGGTGCGGACGGCCGTCGGATCCCAATGAACAGCGCTCGATTGCGATGAGGTGAGTCAAAGGTTCGCCCGCGGCCTCTAGCCTGTCGCGCAACGCGCGCACCGACTGCTCGTCGACGTCGACGATCTCCAGATTCACTCTTCCCGGCAGCACCTTGGTGACCGCCCACGCGGCCTTCGCGCATGGCGCGTCCGTGATGACCGAGACCGGGATCCCCGCCTCGAGGAAACCGGCCGCAAGTTGGCCCATTCCATTGAACCCGTCAGTTTCGGGCGACGGCGGCTCCGCATGACGCACGAAGAAGCCGCAGATGATGCCCACCCGCGGAGAGGGGTGATCGGCGATGGAGCGAGCCGCCCTTTCCAGGTTGCCCTGCGCATGGCTCACGAGCCGGCCGATGTCTCTGCGCACTGTCTGTCCCACCAGCCGTTCCATCTCGGCGATGGTGGTCGAGGCGGCATTTGAAAACTCCATATATGAAACATATATTTAACGAGAGTTCGCTGTCAACGGTGCACTCCGACCCTTGACTCTGCACGTCAGATAAATATATGTTCCGTATACCTACTGACGCCCGGAGGAAATGTGGCTGGCAACGTACTCCCTGAACATCCCGACACGAAGGCCCTCGACCCCCCGCGGCGCAAGCAACTCGTCAGGGCATTCGCGGCGAGCCTGTCGGGGACCGCTCTCGAGTGGTACGACTTCGGCATCTACTCGGCTTCGGCGGCGTTGGTGTTTCCGCTTCTCTTCTTTCCCAACTCCAGCTCCGCCTCGGGTGTGCTACTGGCCTTCTCCACCTACGCAGTGGGCTACCTCGCGCGACCAATCGGAGCATTTTCACTCGGTCGGTTGGGCGATGTCATCGGCCGCAAACAGGTCATCGTCACCACCCTGCTGCTAATTGGCGTGGCCACCTTCGCAATCGGACTCTTGCCCACTTTCGCGACCATCGGTGTCGCGGCGCCAATCCTTCTGGTGTCGTTGCGCTTCGCGCAAGGTGTCGGCGTTGGCGGCGAACTGGGCGTGGCCCCGCTGCTCTCCAGCGAGTTCGGGGACCCACGTCGGCGCGGACTTTGGTGCTCAGCACCGCAAATGGGTCCCGCGACGGGCACTCTGCTCGCCAACGGCGCGCTCGCATTGCTCACCGTATCGATGTCGCGGGAGGCATTTCTGGACTGGGGATGGCGCGTGGCCTTCCTGCTGTCGGCCGTACTGGTTGCCGTTGGCTTGATGATCCGGCTAAAGCTGGAGGACACCCCGGTCTTCCGGGCCATCCGAGAGCGGGGCGAAGCGCCTTCTGCGCCAGTGCGTGAGGTGGTCACCACCGAGCTTCGCGGGCTGATCGCCGCGTCGTGTGCGCGGGTTGGTCCTGACGTCATCTCTGCCTTGTTCGTCGTCTTCAGCCTGCTGTACGGCACTCGGGAAGCCGGCTTCTCGTCATCGCAGGTGCTCACCGCCGTACTGATCGGCTCAGCTGGACAGCTGGTCGCGGTGCCACTCGCCGCCGTACTTTCGGACCGAATCAATCGCCGCCGTATGTATGCCGGGGCGACCGCCCTGGCAGCCATCTGGCCGTTCGTGTTTCTCCCTGTCGTGCTCCACGGCTCATTCGCATTCCTCATCTTTGGTGTAGTGATCGGTCTGCTTTTGCACTCGTTCATCTACGGGCCGCAAGGCGCATTCATCACCGAACAGTTCTCACCCCGCCTGCGAGCCACGGGCAGCTCGATGGCTTTCGCAATCGGGAGCACGTTCGGCGGCGCGGTCGCACCTCTGGCATTCATCTCGTTGCTCAACTGGAGTGGATCCTGGCTGCCCGTCGCGATATACGCCGCGCTGGCATGCACGGTCACCATCCTCGGATGCACGTTCTTGGGTCGTGATCACGACATGGAAGAGGAACTCGTCTTCGGCGGGGCCCAAACAGAGGCTTAGTCGACACGGGGTCGGCTCCAGTGAACCCGGCCCGTACCTTGCGCGACAACGACTTCGAACGGGATGGATACCACTTCCATGTCAATACACGATACGTATACGTACCGATTGGGCGGGCGACCATGACCGCAGGTCTACGTTTCGACGCCAACCTCAAGTGGCTGTTCACCGAGCTACCGTTCGAGCAACGATTCGACGCCGCGGCGGCGGCGGGGTTTACGGGAGTGGAGTACGCATCTCCGTACGACCATGACGCCGCCCGACTACGACGACGGCTAGACGACGCCGGCCTGAAACAAGTGCTCATCAACACGCCCATGGGGCTGCCAGGATCGCCCACCCGCCAGGGATTGGCGTGCATTCCGACGGCGGTGACGGAGTTCCGGGAAGGTGTTCGTCGTGGTCTTGCCTACGCGGTCGAGCTCAGCGCTGATCTTCTTCACGTCGTGGGTGGCCTCGTTCCAGACGGCGTCCGCCGTGACCGGGCGTTCGCGCAATACGTCCTGAACATCGCATGGGCGGCAGAGCAATCCTCCGATTCTGGTGTACGAATCGTCCTAGAGGCCCAAAACAAACGTGACGCGCCAGCGTTCATTCTGGAATCTCAGGCACAAGCGGCGTCGGTCATTGACGCCGTCGGCGGTGATTCAGTCGGGCTGCTGATGGACTTTTATCACGCGCAAATCGATGAAGGTGACCTGATTGGCACCTTCCACGCCAACCGGGCACGGATTCTGCACCTGCAGATTGCCGATCCCCCAGGACGACACGAGCCCGGCACCGGGGAAATCGGCTGGCGCGCGGTACTCGAGGCCGTCCAACAGTCCGGTTACCAAGGCTGGATCGGCTGCGAGTATTCACCAGCAACACAAACCGTGCCAGGTCTGGCTTGGATGAAGGAGTTCGTGTCGTGACCGCGGTTCGCGTTGCATTCATCAGCGCAGTTCAGGCCGCCATATCTCCCGCCACAGCGGCCTTCGCCGCCGAGTTCGCGGGAGCAGAGGTATGGAACGTTCTCGACGACCGGTTACTCAGCGATGCCAGCGCGCGCGGTGGACTCGACGAGGCACTGACAGCTCGAATGTGCCGGCTGATCGCGCACGCAATCGACGGAGGCGCCGACGCCGTACTGCTGACGTGTTCCCTCTATGCGTCGGTGGCTCACGAGAAGACCACGGCGCGCTTGCCGGTGTTGGCCCCCGACGAGTCAGCCTTTGCACAGCTCGTGGCCGATGGGTACAACCGCGTGCTGGTCGTCGCCTCGTTCGACTCCGCCGCGCAGGACTCCGCCGCGCGACTCCGCGCCGTCCTGGCCGATGCCAGTGTTGCAACGATCGTCGAGAGCGTCGTCGTGGCCGACGCCAGGCCAGCCGCTGACGCAGGTGACAAGACGGCCCTAGAACGCGCCCTCATCAATCACCTCGCGCCGCTCGCACTGAACTTCGACGCGGTGTTCTTGGCTCAGTACTCGCTGGCTCCTGCCGGTCGAACCTTGTCGGCCGCACTTGGCCTGCCGGTCCTTTCAGGTCCGGTCAGCGCAGCCCGTCATCTCGCCCACCTGCTGGCCCATCCGGTCACCGATGAGGCGCCAACGCCCGCACCTGATCACCGCCCACACCAGCCCGCCACCAGCGGCCCAGTCGCCGACACGCTCGGCAGCCTCGAATCGCCGAACTGAGAATCTGATGACCCATCTGACACTGTTCAGCACGCTTGCCGTGCGAAAGGCGTTGGACGATTTCGTCATCGATGCATTCACCCAGCGGACAGGCACCGCGATCACAGCGGTGTTCGACCCAACGAACGCTCTGCTACGCCGCATCGAAACTGGCGAAGGATTCGACGTACTCATCGGCGTCACCTCCTCGTTCGACAAACTGGGTAAAGCAGGCGTCGTCGATCTCTTCACGCGGGTTGCCATCGCGCGCACCGGGATCGGCCTCGCGGTAGGACCGGGCGCCCCGCTCCCTCGGATTGACACTGCCGATGCGTTGCTCGAATCACTGCTCAACGCACGCTCAGTCGCCTACTCGCGGACCGGTGCCAGCGGCATCTACTTCGCCGAACTCTTGACGCGACTCGGAATCGCCGAAGAGGTGAACTCCCGCGCAACCATCCTCGAAAAGGGATTCACCGCCGAGGCGCTACTCGATGGCCGCGCCGACATAGCCATTCAGCAACTCAGCGAATTGCTCTTCGTCCCCGACGCACGGATCGCCGGCCCGCTTCCTGCTGACGTGCAGCACTACACCGAATTCTCCGCGGTGGTGGCGGCGCGCGCCTCCCGGAGCGCCACCGCCCTCGCGCTCCGAGACTTCCTCGCCGAGCCCGCCTCCCGGGACGCCTACCGCCGGGCGCGACTCGAAGACGCCAGCGGATGATCCCGACCACGCGGTGCCTCCACATGCAGTGACACTCGACGAGGCGGTGGCCCACCACGGCGCCAGACCTCCCGCGACCTACGTGTCGGTTTTCCGCTAGTGATGTCGGTGCGGACGTGTAATCGTCAAGGTATGCACGAAGACTTCGACCGCTGTTACCGGGCGGTGCAGTCCAAGGATTCCCGGTTCGACGGCTGGTTCGTCACGTGCGTCCTGACGACGGGCATCTACTGCAGGCCCAGTTGTCCCGTCCGGCCGCCGTTCGCCCGCAACGTGCGGTTCTATCCGACAGCGGCTGCCGCCCAGGGCGCTGGCTTCCGAGCGTGCAAGCGTTGCAGGCCCGACGCATCGCCGGGATCGCCAGAATGGAACGTCCGGGGCGACGTGGTCGCACGGACGATGCGGCTCATCGCCGACGGCACCGTCGACCGGGAAGGCGTCACCGGGCTGGCCGCCCGCGTGGGTTACACGACCCGGCAGCTCGAGCGCCTACTGCAGGCCGAGGTGGGCGCCAACCCGTTGGCGCTGGCTCGGGCCCAACGGTCGCAGACCGCGCGGGTACTCATCGAGACGACCGACCTGCCATTCGGCGACGTCGCGTTCGCGGCCGGGTTCTCCAGCATCCGTCAGTTCAACGAGACGGTGATGGCGGTGTGCGCGCTGACCCCGACTGCGCTGCGCGAACGTGCCCGCGCCCGGTTCGGACCCGGCAAGTCGACGGGATCTGGGGTGCTGACGTTACGACTGCCCGTACGAACGCCTTTCGCCTTCGAGGGACTCTTCGGTCACTTGGCAGCCAGCGCGGTCCCCGGGCTCGAAGAGGTCCGAGACGGGTCCTACCGACGGACACTGAGGCTGACGGCGGGCAACGGGATCGTCAGCCTGACCCCGCGACCCGACCACGTGCAGTGTGATCTCGCCCTTGACGACTTCCGTGACTTGGCGACGGCGATCGCCCGGTGCCGCCGCCTCCTTGATTTGGACGCCGACCCCGAAGCGGTGATCGACGTCCTGGGCCAGGACACCCATCTCGGCGCCCTGGTGGCGAAGGCTCCCGGCCAACGGATCCCCCGAACGGTCGACGAGAGCGAGCTGGCCCTTCGCGTGGTCATCGGACAGCAGATCTCGATGAAGGCGGCACGAACGCACACCGCGCGACTCGTCGAGGCCTACGGATCCACCGTCGACGACACGAATGGTCAACTCACCCATGTCTTTCCCCGCATCGACCAACTGGCCGAAATCGACCCGTCGCATCTGGCGTTTCCGAAGTCGAGACAGCGGACGCTGATCTCACTCGTCCGCGGCTTGGCCGATGGCGAGGTGGTCCTCGATCCGGGGTGCGACTGG
The DNA here is from genome assembly GCF_040509115.1 of Mycobacterium sp. GTDB lineage: Bacteria > Actinomycetota > Actinomycetes > Mycobacteriales > Mycobacteriaceae > Mycobacterium. The sequence goes on from NZ_JBEVLO010000163.1 coordinate 25,502, forward strand.
AACCGGGCCCGCCAGCAGTTACTCGCGCTACCCGGCGTCGGGCCATGGACGACGGAGGTGATTGCGATGCGCGGGCTCGGCGATCCGGATGCCTTCCCGGTCACTGACCTCGGCATTCAATACGCCGCCAAAGCCGTTGGGCTGCAGGATGATGCGCAGTCCCTGACTGCACATAGTGCACGATGGCGACCGTGGCGTGCGTATGCGACACAGCACCTGTGGACCGCGCTCGACCATGACGTGAATCAGTGGCCACCCAAGGAACCCCTCAAGGCCGTGAAGGAGAGACGACGGGCATGACGGACACGACGGCGACAACCATGCGCGCCCGCACCATCGACAGCCCGATCGGGCCGCTCACGCTGGCAGGCAGGGATGATCGGCTGAGGCACCTGCGGATGGTCGACCAGACCTATGAGCCCAGCCGTGACGGTTGGCAGGCGGACGACACGTCGTTCGCTAACGCCGTCGAGCAGTTAGAGGCTTATTTCGCAGGCGATTTGGTCGATTTCGACCTTGAGCTCGACCTCGTTGGCACGGAGTTTCAGCGGCGGGTATGGGCGGCACTGCTGACGATTCCCTACGGCACGACCCGCTCGTATGGGGCGATTGCACTGCAGATCGGCTCACTGGGCGCGTCGCGGGCAGTGGGCTTGGCGAATGGCCACAATCCGATCAGCATCATCGTGCCCTGCCATCGCGTGATCGGTGCGAATGGCAGCCTCACCGGCTACGGGGGCGGTTTGGAGCGCAAACGGCATCTACTGGACATGGAACGCAATCGCGTCTCTCCAGTCGCCACCCTATTCGACTGACCTGCGAACAAGTCGAATTTCATTCGAATAGGAGAATGGCCCCCACGCGAAGTGGGGGCCATTCTTTAATGGGTGTTCGGCGGTGTCCTACTTTTCCAACCGTGTGGTTAGTATCATTGGCGCTGGTAGGCTTAGCTTCCGGGTTCGGGATGGGTCCGGGCGTTTCCCTGCCGCTGTTGCCGCCGTAACTCTATTTATTTTGTGGCCCCTTTGGTGTTGATTTGGTGGTGGGGTGTGGTCTGTTCGATTCGTGAACGTGTGTGTGGTTGCGAGTGCATTTCTGCATAATGTGGTGTTACACGCTTTTTTTGTCCCAATGGGTTTTGTTCTCTTGGGTGTGTGTAAGTTTTCGGCCGGTTAGTGCCAGTTCCCTGCGCCCCTTGCGGGGTTTCTAGGTCTGGTCTATCGATCCCGTGGTCTGCGGGGGGCCTTATCCCTCTAAAAGGGTGAGAAGCCTGGTCTTGGAGAAGGTTTCCCGCTTAGATGCTTTCAGCGGTTATCCTGTCCGAACGTAGCTATCCAGCCGTGCCCCTGGTGGGACAACTGGTAGACCAGAGGTTCGTCCGTCCCGGTCCTCTCGTACTAGGGACAGGTTTCCTCAAGCTTCTGACGCGCGCGGCGGATAGAGACCGAACTGTCTCACGACGTTCTAAACCCA
>NZ_JBEVLO010000164.1:0-7834 GCF_040509115.1 Mycobacterium sp.
GCACTGGCCCGGCTCGCGGCGAACGAGCCGTCCTCGACCAGCACACTGGCCGGCGCCGAGAAGGTCCGCCCGCAGTCGATGGCCGAGACGGTGGCGGTCCTGGAGAATCTGGGCCTCATCCGTCGCGAGAAGGATCCCGGCGACGGCCGCCGCCAGCTGATCTTCCTCACCCCAGAGGGGCGCACCTACGGCCATGACGCCCGCGCCACGAGACGCGAGTGGCTGGCCCACACTCTGGCGGAACGACTCAGCGAAGACGAGCTCGCCGTCGTCAACCACGCGATGGCGCTGCTCGACCGGATCGTGGACTCGTGACGTCCGCAGCCCCGTTGCGCGAGCGGTTGCGACGGCGGTTTCGTCCCGATGACGACGGCTTCGACCGAAAGCTGCTCGCGCCGTTGATCTCCGGTGCCGTGCTGAATCCGATCAACTCGTCGATCATCGCGGTCGCTCTGGTCCCCATCGGAGTGGCGTTCGGCGCGCCTGCGTCGGCAACCGCATGGCTGATCTCCTCGCTATACCTGGCCACCGCCGTCGGCCAGCCGGTGGTCGGCAGGCTCATCGACACCTACGGCCCGCGGCGGCTCTTCCTCCCCGCCACCGCACTGGTCGGGCTGGCGGGCATCATCGGAACCCTGGCACCAAATCTCACCGTGTTGATCGTCGCGCGCGTCATCCTGGGCTTCGGCACCTGCGCCGGCTATCCGGCGGCAATGCGACTCATCCATGACGAGAGCGAACGCACCGGCAGGGACAGCCCCGCCTTCGTGTTGACGGCGCTGGCGATCTCGACCCAAACCATCGCGGTCATCGGTCCGTCGTTGGGCGGGCTGCTGATCGGCATCGGCGGCTGGCGCGCGACTTTCGCCATCAACCTCCCCATCGCCCTGTTCGCCTTCGTCCTCGGCGCACGCCGGTTCCCCAAGCCGCCGAGCAAGCCCCACCGCCCCACCACGGCGAGGGGGCAGCTGGACTATCTCGGAATGGGATTGTTCGCGGGCACTCTCGTCGCACTGCTGCTGTTCCTCATGCATCCCCGTATCGGCGACTGGTACCTCGCCGTCACCGCCATCGCGGCGGCAGCAGCCTTCACTGCACGCGAACTCCGCTGTCGCACAGAACCATTCATCGACCTGCGAATCCTCGGCCGCAACCGGGCACTGCTGATCACCTACGGGCGGACGCTCCTCGCGTACGTCGTGTCCTACAGCTTCATGTACGGCTACACCCAGTGGCTCGAGCAGAGCCGCGGTCTGTCCGCCGGGCAGGCCGGTCTCGCCACCTTGCCACTGTTCGCCACGGGGTTGCTGGTCTCGCTCGTCACGGGACGTCGGGAGGCCGTGCGCACCAAGTTGGTCGTCGCCGCAGTCGGCCAGGTGATCGGGTGCCTACTACTGCTGACCCTGCACTCGTCGACGGCGGTGTGGCTGTTGATCGTCGTCGCGCTGGTCTTCGGCGTTCCGCAGGGGCTCAACAGCTTGGCCCTGCAGAACTCCGTCTACCGGCAAGCCGACCCCGACGACATCGGCACGTCGGCCGGGCTGTTGCGCACGTTCGGTTACCTCGGCGCGATCATCTCCTCCGCCGCGCAGGGCGCCTTCTACGGCCAGTCCGCCGACACCACCGGCATGCACCACCTCGCTCTGCTGCTGGTCGGCATCAGCGCCGTCTTCCTGACCATCACGGTCTTCGACCGTTCGTTGACCAGAAGCACCGCCAACGCCGATCCGGCATCAGGAAGGGAGGATTCACGTGGCTGACCGCATCGCGATCCATCCGCGCCACACCGCACTGCTCGTCATGGATTACCAAACCGGGATTCTCACCCAGCTCGCCGACTCCGACCGGCTCGTCGGACGAGTCAAAGCCGCCGTCAACACGGTTCGCGGGCGCGGCGGGCACGTGGGTTGGGTGCGGGTCGCCTTCACCCCGTCGGACCTCAGCGCGATCCCTGAGACCAGCATCTTCGCCGATCTGGCGTCGCGTATCGGAGGCTCGTCGCTACGAGACGACGCGCCCGACACCCAGTTTCATCCCGAACTCACTCCCCTGCCCAACGAGGTCGCGGTCCGCAAGACGCGCGTGGGCGCCTTCACCACCACCGACCTCGACCGGCAGCTCCGTGACAGGGACGTCACCACCCTCGTCCTCGCCGGGGTGAGCACCAGCGGTGTCGTCCTGAGCACCGTGCGGGAGGCAATGGACCGCGACTACCGGATCGTCGTCTTGAAAGACGCCTGCGCCGACCGCGAGCAGGCTACCCATGACTTCCTCACCGGGACACTGTTCCCCGCTGCTGCCCACGTCACCACCTCCGACCACCTCGACAGCCTTTGGGGATGATCTGAATGACGTTCATGCATAGCAGCGTCTGCTCGGAATTGGCGGTCGACGAGGCCCGCGCGCCCTACGCCTTCACGTCGGACGGATGCGACGCCAGTGGCGTGACGTGGACCTTCATGTACGGGAAGAGCGGTAGCGCGGAAATCAACTGGTGGACTTCGTCGTTGGAGTCCGCCTCGATGATCGAGAAGTTGGCGTACTCACCGACGATGCGCCAGATGTGGGGCCACTTTCCTGCGCGCTGAAGTTCTTGCGAGTAAGTCTTCTCCCGGCCGATCAGGTCGTCCCGCGTCTGCGGGTCGATGTCGGCCGGGAGGTGCACGTCCATCCGCACGTGGAACCGCACATCAGCTCCGCTCGGGATCGAGCGCGAAGTCGTAGCCCACCGATTGAGTACCGTCGGCCTCGACGGTGGGCGCGAGGATCAACTCCGGCTTCACCGCGCTGGCGATGTCGTCGTCGTTGTGTTCGTCACCGGGAAAGTACAACTGCGCGGTCAGTAGTTCATGCCCCGGCGCTGACACCTTCACGTGTAGGTGCGCCGGGCGCCATGCGTGCCAACCCGCCGCCGCAATCAGCTTTCCGCACGATCCGTCGGTCGGAATCTGATATGGCGCAGGACGAATGGTCGTGATCTCGAACTTGCCGTCGGCGCCGGTGGTGAAGCTGCCGCGCAGGTTCCACTCTGGGATGTCGGGGGCGAACTGGGAGTAATAGCCGTCGTCGTCGGCGTGCCAGAGTTCGATCTTGCCTTGCAACGGTGCGCCATCGGTGTCGGTGATCCTGCCGCTCCACACCAGCGGCGTCCCCTTCTCATCCTCGCGCATCGGGATTGCTCCCTTGGCGCCCAGTTCCGGTGAGCCGGGCACGTAGTACGGCCCCTCGATGCTGCCCTTGTTGCCCGCCCGATGATCGGTGGCCACGTCCTCGACGGCATGCTCCAGCCAGACGTCCAGGAACAGCGGCCACTCGCCGGTCTCGCCCACGTCGATCAGCCATGCCTTGAGGGCGTTGTACTCGTCGTAGGTGACGCGGTGGCGGCGCACGGTGTCGTACACGGCGCCGAGCACTTCACGGGCAAGCAGGTCGACGCGCTCGGGTGGGGTGTCCTTGACGGCCTCGTACGGCGACTTGTCGCTGTGGAACCGTTCGGTGGCCGACGCGCCGGAGGCGGCGGCGCTGGCGACGTGTGCCGAAGCGACAGGGGATGACGCGGGCTGCTCGATGGTGGTCATGATCAGATCTCTTCTCTCTGTTGTTCTTCACGCTCTGCGGGGCTGACCGCGGAGGAGTTCAGTGGTCAGTGCGGTACCTGGCGAGCTTCTCGGGGTCGACGTCGACGCCGAGACCCACACCGGGCGGTACCCGCAACAGGCCGTCGCGGATGCGAAGCGGCTCGGTAAGCAGGTCGTCGGTCATGTCGAGGAAGTTGGAGAGTTCGCCTGCGCGACGCGACGTGAGCTCGAAGGCCGCACCGAAGGCGACGGCGCAGGCACTACCGAGTTGGCCGTCGATCTGGTTGCCCATCACGACCTCGAGACCCAGGCCCTCGGCCAGGTGGTGGACGCGCTGGGACGTGGTGAACCCGGTGCGGGCGGTCTTGATGCTGATCGCGGTGGCCGACTTGCCCAACACTTCTCGCGTCACGTCGGCTGGCGTCGGAACCGACTCGTCGGCGATGAAGGGCACGTCGAGTCGTTCGACCAACCAACGCCTGCCCAGCACGTCGTCGGCGGGGCACAGTTCCTCGGCGAAAAGCAGATCCAGGTCGGCCATTTCCTGCATGGCACGCAGCGATTCCGCGGCCGTCCATCCTCGGTTGGCGTCGACGTACAGCTCGACCGAATCGCCGAAGCGGTCCCGCAGCGCCCGCACGACGGCGGTGTCCAGCGTGACGGGACGGCGGCCGACCTTCACCTTGAATACGCTGATTCCGTACAGATCTCGGATGGTCTCCGCCTCTGCGACCATGACTGCCGGATCCGCAAAGCCCAACATGTGGCTGACCCGCATGCGATCGGTGAAACCACCGAGCAGGCTCGTCACCGGCAGTTCCAACGTGCGCCCCAACGCATCCCACATCGCCATGTCGACGGCCGACTTCGCCGCAGGGTTTCCGACCGTACGGGCCAACCTTGCGCCGGCAACCTCGCGTTCGGTGAGCGCCAAGCCCACCAGCGCGGGTGCGAACAGCTGCTCGATCACCGCGACGATGCCCGCCTGCGTCTCGCCGTAGGTGAACGGCCGCGGCGGCGCCTCGGCCACCCCGACCACGCCGTCGTCGGTGTGGACGCGGACCAGCACGTGGTCGGCGGTGTGGACTTCGCCCGACGCGAACTTCAGCGGCTTGACGTACGGGATGGCGAACGGAATCGCCTCGACGGCAGTGATCTTCACAGCAGCTCCTCAAGACCAATCGGTGCGAAGACCGAGGACAGCACGTCGATGACCGCATCGACGACGGGGTTGTCGCCACCGCGACGCCAGGCGAGGGCGAGTTCGATGCTTCCGCCGTCGGTCAGGTCGCGAAAGACGACGCCCTGCAACGGAAGTGCGTGCACCGAGGCGGGGACCACGGCGACCCCGAAGCCCGCGGCCACCAGTGCCAACAACACGGCGGTCCCCGGCGCGACGTGTTCACGGTGGGGCACGAAACCTGCCCGCTTGCAGCTCCTCGAGACCGCATCGTTCACGGCGGAGTCACGGCTGGCGTACGCGACGAACGGCTCGTTGCGAAGGTCGGTCAACGACACCACGGGTTCGGCGGCCAGCCGGTGGTCTGCCGACACCGCAAGGACCAGGGGCTCGACGTCGATGGTCCGAAGTTCGATGTCATCGCCGACGGCAGGAGGTCGCAGTATTCCGACGTCCAGCGCACCGGCGCGCAATTGATCGCATTGCAGCGGGGTGAGTACGTCGGCCTGAATCTCCATCGCCACCCCGGGGAGCTCCTGACGGAGGATGCGGGCCACACGTGGCAGGTGGGAGAACGCGGCGGTTCCCGTCAGCCCGACGCGGAGCAGGCCGCTACGGCCCGCAGCGATCCGGCGCACCCCTCGTTCTGCGTCGTCCACGCCCGCGAGGATCCGCGCCGCCTCTGCTTGCAGGAATTCCCCTGCCGGGGTCAGCGACACCTGCCGGGTCGTCCGGTTGAAGAGCGTGGCCCCCAACTCGTCTTCGAGCTGTCTGATGGCATAGGACAGCGCAGGCTGGGCAACGAGCAGCTGCTCGGCAGCCCTCCCGAAGTGGCACGTCTCGGCGACTGCGGCGAAGTAGCGCAGGTGACGCAGCTCCATGTGCTTTCCGTCCGATCGCGGGTTCGTTGTGATGGCCGACACGTTCGACGGTAGGGCGCCAACCCATAACAGACAAGGACTTGTTTTGCCCTTATTGATCTATCTCATCGATCAATAAGGACCCTGGTCAGGACTAGGTAATTGCCTAGTGTGACTGGAACCACTCAATGACAGCGTGTCTTCCTAGATCACACCTGGAGGCACCATGACTACATCCATCAGCGAGAACACGAAGGACGACCCATCCCGTCGCTCCGCTCGCCCCGCTGACCCATCCCGTCGCTCCGCTCGCCCAGGCGTCGCCGCCGTCCTCGCCAACGCCGTCATCGACGACAGCGAGGCAGGCATCTACCGCGCCAATCGCCGCATCTTCACCGACGAAGACGTCTTCGAGCTCGAGATCAAGAACATCTTCGAAGGCAACTGGATCTACCTGGCCCACGAAAGCCAGGTGGCCAATCCAGGCGACTACTTCACCACCTACATCGGCCGCCAGCCCGTGGTGATCACCAGGGACAAATCCGGCGAACTGCACTGTCTGGTCAACGCCTGCGCCCACCGAGGCGCCATGATCTGTCGGCGCAAGACCGACAACCGCATGACGCTGACGTGCCCGTTCCACGGCTGGACGTTCCGCAACGACGGCACCCTGCTGAAGGTCAAGGACCCCGAAGGCGCCGGCTACCCCGACACCTTCGACGTCAACGGCAGCCACAACATGACCAAGGTGGCGCGGTTCGACAGCTACCGCGGCTTCCTGTTCGGCAGCCTCAACGACGACGTGCTCTCGTTGGACGAGCACCTCGGTGACACCACCAAGGTGATCGACATGCTGGTCGACCAGTCGCCCGACGGGTTGGAGGTGCTGCGCGGTTCGTCCACCTACACCTACGACGGCAACTGGAAGGTGCAGGCCGAGAACGGGGCCGACGGCTACCACGTCACGGCCACGCATTGGAACTACGCCGCGACGACCAGCAGGCGCAGCACCGGCGAGTCGAAGAACGCCACCTTGGCCCTCGACGCCGGCAGCTGGGGCAAATCCGGTGGCGGCTACTGGTCCTTCCCGCACGGCCACCTGTGCCTCTGGACGTGGGCGGGCAATCCGCAGGACCGTCCGCTGTGGGACAAGCTCGACGCCCTCAAGGAGGAGTTCGGAGAGGCGAAGGGCGACTTCATGGTCAAGGGTTCACGCAACCTGTGCATCTACCCCAATGTCTATGTGATGGACCAGTTCTCGACGCAGATCCGACACTTCCGCCCGATCGCGCCGGACAAGACGGAGGTCACCATCTACTGCATCGCCCCCAAGGGCGAGAGCGACTCGGCCCGGGCTCACCGGATCCGGCAGTACGAGGACTTCTTCAACGCCTCCGGCATGGCCACGCCCGACGACCTTGAGGAGTTCCGCTCCTGCCAGCTGACCTTCCGGGCCGAGGCTGCGCCGTGGAACGACATGAGCCGAGGCGCCGAGCACTGGCTGACCGGGCCCGACGAGGTCGCCGAATCGCTCGACATGCACGGCGTCATCTCGGCGGGTGTGAAGAACGAGGACGAGGGCCTCTACCCGGTGCAGCACGGGTACTGGCTGGACACGATGCGCGCCGCGCTGGCCCGCGAGACCGAGGGGAACTGACGTGACGTCGACCGAAAAATCAACAGCGGGAACCACACTCATCACCCAGAACCTGATCGAGCAGTTCCTGTACCGGGAGGCCCGCTACCTCGACGACCGGGAGTTCGAGAAGTGGCTGCAGTGCTACGCCGACGACGTGGTGTACTGGATGCCCTCTTGGGACGACGACGACACACTGGTCGGCGACCCGCAGCGCGACATCTCCCTCATCTACTACGGGAACAAGGGCGGGCTCGAGGATCGCATCTTCCGCATCCGGACCGAACGCTCCTCGGCGACGTCGATCCCCGAACCACGCACCAGTCACAACATCAGCAACGTCGAGGTCATCGAGCGGCGCGGTGATCTGGTCGACGTCCGGTTCAACTGGCACACCATGTACTTCCGGTACAAGACCATCGACCCGTACTACGGGACCTCGTTCTACACCATCGACTTCAGCGGCGAGCAGCCCTTGATCCGGCGCAAGACCGTCGTGCTCAAGAACGACTACATCCACCACGTGGTGGACGTCTACCACTTCTAGGGGCCAGCCATGACCGCCACGACCAGCGAAACA
>NZ_JBEVLO010000165.1:0-4147 GCF_040509115.1 Mycobacterium sp.
GACGGCGTGATGGCGGCTGACGTTGGCGTCGTCCAGCACGAGGTCGTTGTCCGGGAGTCGCCCGATCCGGGTCGCCACCGACACCAGGGGGAAGGTCCGGCCCGACCGGGTGCGCAGTTCGGCGACGGCACTCTGATCGCCGACGGCGGTGCGCAGGTCGATGTTGCTGCTCTTGTGCACCGCGGTCGTCTGCGCGGCCTTTCGGGCGTTGACCGGCTCCTGACGCAGGATCTTCTCGTGCAGCGCCCGTACGTTCGGCCCCGGATCGATACCCAGGTCGTCGGCGAGCGTGTTCTTGAGCCGCTGGTAGGCGTCGAGCGCGTCGGACTGCCGATCCGACAGGTAGTACGCGGTGATGAGCTGCGTCCACAGCGGTTCGCGATAGGGGTGCTCGGTGAGTAGCGACTCCAGCTCGCCGATCACGCCATGCCCACGGTTGCAGGCGATTTCGGCCTCGGCTCGGGCGGTGTGCGCGACCACCTTGTCCTCGACGAGCGCGGTCGACAACGAGTCGACGAATTCGAAGTCCCGCAGATCCTCCAGCACCGGGCCGCGCCACTCCGCGAGCGCCTTGTCCAGGTGCCGACTGGCTTGCTCGAACTGGCCAGCGGCCGCTGCCTGCACTCCCGCGGTCTTGCGGGCGACGAATCTGCCGATGTCGCAGTCGGCGTCGGCGATCGAGAGTCGGTACCCCGGCGGCGCGCTGGCGAGTACCGCCTTGGGATCCAGACCGGCGCCGGACACCAGCTTGCGCAGATTCGAGATGTACGAGTGCAGGCTGGCCTTCGGCTCCGGCGGCGGGAACTGCTCCCAAGCGGCGTTGACCAGCGTCTCACCGCTGACCGGACGATTGCGGCTCATCAGCAGCACCGCCAGCACGGCCCGCTGTTTGGGCGTACCGAGCGCAAGGGGTACGCCGTTGGCGGTCAGCTGCAGAGGGCCGAGGACGCCGAAGTTGAGATCCATCACTGGCAATTGTGCAGTCCATGGCGGTTCCGTGGTGTAGATCTGAGGTAGAACGTGTTCTAGTTTCGCGTGGATGGGAGTGACGCATGGCGTTGCGGGTGGTGCAGTGGGCGACCGGCGGCGTCGGTGTCGCCGCCATCAGGGGCGTGCTCGAACACCCCGACCTCGAGCTGGTCGGATGTTGGGTGCATTCGGAGGCCAAGAGCGGCAAGGACGTTGGCGAGATCGTCGGACTGCCCCCACTTGGTGTCACCGCCACCAACAGTGTCGACGAGATCCTCGGCCTCGACGCCGACGCCGTCGTCTACTCCCCGCTGATGGCCAATCCCGACGAGGTGGCCGCGCTTCTGCGATCCGGTAAGAACGTGGTGACACCAGTCGGCTGGCTCTACCCGAGTGAGCGAAGTGGTGCGCCGCTGCGAGAGGCGGCCGTCGCCGGGGGCGCGACACTGCACGGCACGGGCATCGCCCCAGGCGGCATCAGCGACAAGTTTCCGCTGCTGTTCTCCATCATGTCGACGGGCGTGACCTTCGTTCGCGCCGAGGAATTCTCCGACCTGCGCACCTACCAGGCGCCCGACGTGCTGCGCCACGTCATGGGCTTCGGCGAGTCGCCTGACGAGGCGATGACCGGGCCGATGCAGAAGATGCTCGACAGCGGGTTCATCCAAGCCGCCCGAATGATCGTGGACACCATGGGGTTCAATGCCGATCCGCTGGTGCGGGCCTCCCAGGAGGTCGCGGTGGCGACCGCATCGATCGAGTCGCCCATGGGGCCAATCGAACCGGGCCAGGTGGCAGGCAGGAGGTTTCACTGGGAGGCGCTCGTCGACGGCGAAGTGGTCGTTCGCATCACCGTCAACTGGCTGATGGGCGAAGAGAACCTAGATCCCCCTTGGGAATTCGGTCCATCTGGGCAGCGCTATGAGATGGAGGTGCGTGGCAATCCCGACCTGTCCGTCGTGGTCAAGGGATTCCAGTCGGAGGTCGGCGGGGAGGGCCCGGAGTACGGAGTGGTGGGTACGGCAGCGCACTGCGTGAACTCCATCCCCGCCGTCTGCGCCGCCGCACCGGGCATTGCGACGTATCTGGACCTGCCGTTGATCAGCGCCAAGGCGGCACCGCGGCTGCGCTGAGTTCCTTCGGGGAGTGCCCGTGGGTCGCCCCGCCGCATCGGCGTTGGTGAGGTAGCCGATCCACGACATCGTGACCGCCACATCGGCTGTCACGTCGTTGCGCATCAATCGTGTTGACTGCACTAAGACAGTCAGTCGACCAGCCGACCGCGACGTGCCGAAAGGAGCCGCCTCCCGTGGGTAGCCCAGATCAAGTTCCCGGGAAGGTGCCCGGTGACTCCCCGGCAGTCGATCTCGCCGACCTCGAGGAGGCGCGTCGTCTGCTCGACGGTGTCGCGGACACCACGCCGGTCCAAGATACGCGGTGGCTCAGTGGTGTTGCCGGCGTGCCGGTAAAGCTCAAGTGCGAAAACCTGCAACGCACGGGATCGTTCAAGATTCGCGGTGCGTACGTCAGGATTGCCCGGCTGAGCCCCGAGGAGCGCCAACGTGGTGTCGTGGCAGCCAGCGCCGGTAACCACGCCCAGGGCGTGGCACTCGCTTCGGCCATCCTCGGTGTCCGCGCGACGGTGTTCATGCCCGAGGGGGCGCCGATTCCCAAGGAGCGTGCCACTCGTGGTTATGGCGCCGACGTCCGTTTCGCTGGCCCTTCGGTCGAATCGGCGATCTCGGCCGCCGTTGAGTTCGCGGAGCGCACCAACGCAGTGCTCATCCACCCGTTCGACCACGCCGACATCGTGGCCGGCCAAGCGAGCGTTGGCCTGGAGATCCTTGAGCAGGTTCCAGAGGCGTCGACCATCGTGGTACCGATGGGCGGTGGCGGCCTCGCCGCGGGTATTGCGCTGGCGGCGCATGCGCTTCGCCCCGACGTCCGAGTGGTGGGAGTGCAAGCCGAACGGCTCGCCGCCTACCCGCCGTCGCTGCACGAACGAACCCCCGTCACGGCGCCGCCTGCTCGGACCATGGCTGACGGGATAGCGGTGGCACGTCCGGGCGACGTTCCATTCGGGTCGGTGCTGCACTTCGTCGACAGAGTGCTCACGGTGTCCGAGAACGACCTGAGTCGGGCGCTCGTTCAGCTTCTCGAACGCACCAAGCTTCTGGTCGAGCCGGCAGGCGCAGCGGCAGTCGCGGCGGTGGTCAGTCATCGGGAGACATTCGCCGACGACCGATGCGTAGTCCCGGTGTTGTCGGGCGGCAACATCGATCCGGTGTTGCTCCTCCAAGTCATCCGCCACGGCATGACCTCGGCGGGAAGGTATCTGTCCTTTCGTGTCCGCATTCCTGACCGGCCGGGACAGATCAGCCGTCTCATGGGCGAACTCGCGCACCTTCAAGTCAACTTGCTCGACATCGTGCACGAGCGAACCGCTCCCGGGCTGGACGTCGACGAAGTGCAGGTCGCACTGCAGATCGAGACAAGAGGACCCGAGCACCGCGCGGCCGTCGAAGCGCACCTCGCGGCAGCAGGCTACCGGCTCAACGCACACCTCGATTGAGCATCGTCGACCGTGTGGCCCTCACCTACGAGCCGCCGCGATCGCCTCGCCCTCATCGACGACGGCAGGAACGAACCCTCACGGCCGCACCAGGATCCGGATCGGATCGCCCTCGGCCCTCTCGAGTTTCTCGATGCCCTTTCCGACGTCTTCCAACGAGACCACGTCGCTGATCGAGCGCGACAGGTCGAGGCGGCCTCGGGACACCAGGCTGGCCAGCGTGGCAATGTCCGCGTTCTGGTAGCCGAGATGACCGAGCACCTGGCGCTTGAAGAGGTTGAACGTCGACGTCGGGCCGATCGTTGGCGCGTCGGCGCTCATACCGATGCCGACGAGCCGCCCACCCACGGTCAGGCTGGCGAGCGCCTGCTCGAACGTCGACTTGAGACCGACGGCGTCGAACGCGACGTCCAGCAGTATGCCGTCGGTGACCTCGCCGATCTTGTCGTGCAGCGCGTCGTCGCGGGCATCGAAGGCATAGTCGGCACCGATCTCCAGTGCACGGTCGAGCACGGTGGGCTTGACGTCGACGGCGATGATCGGCGCCGCGCCGACCAGCCGGGCCAGTTGCACGACGTGGGTGCCCACTCCGCCGAGACCCCAGAC
>NZ_JBEVLO010000166.1:0-4805 GCF_040509115.1 Mycobacterium sp.
CCGTTCGGCAAGGACGAACCGGCTGGTCCCACGGTCCCAACGATCAGCGACACGTCGCCGTCCGCCCCGCTGCAGAGCAGCACGGCCACCACCGCCACCTCGACCACCACGACGACGAGCACCGAAGGGCCACTCCCAGGAGCCGGGAACTCCAAAGAGGACAAGGGCAACAAGGGAAACAAGGGACGGGGCAACGGCAGGCATTGATCGCGACCGCCGTCCAGCCCCCGTGGGCACGGCACGCGAATTCCATTGCAGCCCAATAACCTGCGGTAGCTGATCTTCGGGACCTCCGGCGCTCGATAGAGGACCTAAGCCTCCTCACCCGAACCTCACGACGCACCTACGGTCGGAGCACGCGGCGCGTCCACGCCGCCACGGCTCCAGCTGAGAGGACGACGATGTCCGACACCTTGACCACCCCGCCCCCGTCCACCCGACCCGCCCGCCCCAGGGCAGGCCTGGGACTCGCCGCGCTGACGGCGATCGTCGTTGGATCGATGATCGGCAGCGGGATCTTCGCGCTGCCCTCACAGATGGCGGGCAGCGCTGCGCCCGGCCCGCTACTGATCGGATGGGCCATCACCGGCGTTGGCATGTTGACGTTGGCGTTCGTGTTCCAAACCCTGGCCCGGCGCAAACCCGACGTCGACGGCGGTGTCTACGGTTATGCCCGCGCTGGGTTCGGCAACTACATCGGCTTCACCTCCGCCTTCGGGTACTGGGTGTCGGCTTGGGTCGGCAATGTGGCCTACCTGGTGCTGCTGTTCTCCACCCTTGGATACTTCTTTCCCCAATTCGAGGGCGGCACAACTCTTCCCGCCATCCTGGGCGCTTCGGCCGTGCTGTGGATCGTGCATGCGATGATCCTTCGTGGGGTGCAGACCGCCGCCTTCGTCAACGTGGTGGTGACGGTCGCCAAGGTGATTCCGATCCTGGTGTTCGTCGCGATCGCCGCGGCTGGGTTCAAGGCTGGGCTGTTCACCGCCGACTTCTGGGGCCGCACCACTCAGATCGACGGGGCTCCGCTGGGAGACGCCATGACCCAGGTGAAGAACATGATGCTGGTGACCGTGTGGGTGTTCATCGGGATCGAGGGCGCCTCGGTCTACTCCCGGCGTGCCGCCAGGCGCAACGACGTCGGTCGGGCCACCGTGCTGGGCTTCGTCGGGGTGTTGGCACTGCTGCTCATGGTGAACCTGCTGTCCTACGGCTTGATGGACCAAGCCCGACTCGCCGGCGTTCCCGACCCCTCCATGGCCGGTGTGCTCAGGGACCAAGTGGGCAGCTGGGGTTCGGCATTCATCTCCATCGGGTTGGTCGTCTCCCTGCTCGGTGCCCTGATCGCCTGGGTATTGCTGTGCGTGGAGATTCTGCGACTGCCCGCTCTCGAGCAGGTGATGCCGAGGGCATTGGCGCGCGAGAACGCGCATGGCGCCCCGTCGAATGCGTTGTGGCTCACCAACATCTGCGTCCAGGCCCTGCTGTTGTGGACGTTGGCCAATGCGAGCACCTACACCAACCTGGTCTATTTGGCGACGTCGCTGATCCTGCTCCCCTACCTGTGGTCGGCGGCCTATCAGGTGCTGCTGGCCGTCCGCGGCGAGACCTACGAGTCCGGTGGCGGGCGGGCCAGGGATCTGACGATCGGCGCCGTGGCCCTCGGTTACGCGGTGTGGTTGGTGTACGCCGGAGGCTGGGAGTATCTCCTGGTTGCCGCCATGTTCTACCTGGTCGGTACCGCGCTCTACCTGTGGGCCCGTCGAGAGAACCGGTTGCCCGCGTTCACCAAACCCGAACTCGTGGTCTTTGCCGTCGTCACATTGACTTCCATCCTGGCCGCCGTGTTGATGGCCACCGGCAAGCTGTCGGTGCTGTGACCGGCACCGGGTCTCGCCTCGGCGTTCATTCCGAGGCGGGACGACTCCGGCGAGTGATGGTCTGCGCCCCAGGCCTGGCCCATCAGCGGCTCACCCCCGACAACTGCCACGAATTGCTATTCGACGACGTCATCTGGTTGCAGCAGGCCCGTCGGGACCACTTCGACTTCGTGGCCAAGATGACCGATCATGGCGTCGAGGTCCTCGAACTCGGCGATCTCCTCGCCGACGTCGTCGCCAAACCCGACGCGCGCGAGTGGCTGCTGGACCGCAAGGTCACCGACGATCTGGTGGGGGCGGGGCTCACGCGGGAGATTCGGGCGTGGCTGACCGAGCTGGCGCCGGATCGGTTGGCGGAGTTCCTCATCGGTGGCGTCGCGTACCAAGACGTCGTGAACGAGGTGGACAGCGGGTTCCTTGCGCTGCTGAACGAGCTGGACCCCGAGGGCTTCGTCATCCGACCGCTGCCCAACACGCAGTTCATGCGCGACAACTCGTCGTGGATCTTCGGGGGCGTCACGCTGAACCCGATGTACTGGCCGGCGAGACGGCAGGAGACACTGCTGACCACCGCGGTCTACAAGTTTCATCCCACCTTCGCCGACGAGGAGTACGACGTCTGGTTGGGCGACCCCGAAGGGACGCCCACCGACCACGGACTGGCCACCCTCGAGGGCGGTGACGTGATGCCGATCGGCAAGGGACTCGTCGTGATCGGCATGGGTGAGCGGTCCTCACATCAGGCCATCACCCAGGTGGCCCGCAACCTGTTCGCCGCAGGAGCGGCCGAGCACGTGATCGTCGCCAGCCTGCCCAGGACGCGTTCGGCCATGCACCTGGACACCGTATTCACGTTCTGCGACAGCGATCTGGTGACGGCATTCGCCCCGGTCGTCGACGGCATCGTGCCGATCAGTCTGCGTCCCGACGACGCAGCACCATCGGGCTTGGACGTACGGCGCGAAGATCGGAGCCTGATCGAGACGATCGGCCGTGCCGTTGGCGTCGACTTTCGGGTGGTCGTGACCGCAGGCGATGTCTTTGGCGTTCAACGCGAGCAATGGGACGACGGCAACAACGTCGTCGCACTCGAACCAGGCGTCGTCATTGGATACGACCGCAACACGTTGACCAACACGGCGCTGCGCAAGGCGGGCGTTGAAGTCGTCACCATCGACGCCAGTGAATTGGGCCGCGGGCGTGGCGGCGGGCGATGCATGACGTGCCCCATCTCGCGTGACCCCCTCTACACCTGATCCTCACCGCGAAGGAGCCCGGCTATGCCGTACAACATCCGAAACCGAAGTCTGCTCAGTCTCACCCACCACACCGACCGCGATTTGCACTACCTGCTGGCACTCGCCAGAGACCTCAAGAGCGCGAAGTACTCCGGCGTCGCGCGACCACGGCTGACCGGGAAGAACATCGCGCTGATCTTCGAGAAGACGTCGACCCGCACCCGCTGCGCGTTCGAGGTGGCAGCATACGACGAGGGCGCGCACGTCACCTTCATCGACCCGACGTCCTCGCAGATCGGACACAAGGAGTCCATGAAGGACACCGCCCGGGTGCTCGGGCGGATGTACGACGCCATCGAATACCGCGGCGCCGCGCAGGAGAACGTGGACCAGCTGGCCGAATACGCTGGCGTCCCCGTGTTCAACGGCCTCACCGACGAATTTCACCCCACCCAGATGCTTGCCGATGTGTTGACCATGACCGAGCACTGCGCAAAACCCCTTACCGACATCGCCTTTGCCTTCGTTGGTGACGGCCGCAACAACGTGGCCAACTCGCTGCTGCTGGTCGCGGCCAAGCTCGGCATGGACGTGCGAATCGGCGCGCCGCGCGACCTCTGGCCTGCCGAGGAACACCTCGCGGCGTGCCGCGGCTTCGCCGCCGAGTCCGGGGCGCGGATCACGGTCACCGACGACCCGGTGGAGGCGGTCGACGGCGTCGACTTCGTCTACACCGACGTGTGGGTGTCGATGGGCGAGCCGAGCGACACGTGGGGTGACCGGATCAGGCTGCTTCTGCCCTTTCAGGTCACCACGAAAATGCTTGCCGCCAGCGGCAATCCGCATGTCAAGTTCATGCACTGCCTGCCGGCATACCACGATCTCGAGACCGAGGTGGGTGCGCGGATCGCCGCTGGACATCCCGAACTCTCCGGGGGCGTCGAGGTCACCGACGAGGTCTTCCAGAGCGCGGCCAACATTGCCTTCGAGCAGGCCGAGAATCGGATGCACACCATCAAGGCGGTCCTCGTGGCTGCATTGGGCTGACAGCCATGCGGATCGTCATCGCGTTGGGCGGCAACGCGCTTCTTCGGCGCGGTGAGCCGATGACGGCCGACAACCAACGCGCCAACGTGCGAGTCGCGGCCGAGCGGATCGCTGCGATTGCGCCGGGCAACGAGATCGTCGTCGCGCACGGCAACGGTCCGCAGGTCGGCCTGCTGGCCTTGCAGGCCGCCGCCTACCACGACGTGCCGCCATACCCCCTCGACGTGCTCGGCGCGCAGACCGAGGCGATGATCGGCTACGTGCTCGAGCAGGAACTCGGCAATGTGCTCCCGGCAGATCAGTCACTGGCCACCCTCCTGACCATGATCGAGGTGGATCGTGACGACCCGGCGTTCGCCCATCCCACCAAGCCGATCGGGCCAGGCTATGACCACGCGACCGCGCGGCGGCTCAGCGCTGAGAACGGATGGGCCATCGCCGCCGATGGCGAGTCGTTCCGTCGCGTCGTCGCCAGCCCGAAACCCAAGCGTATCTTCGAGATTCAGCCGATCCGCAGCCTGGTCGAACGCGGCACGATCGTGATCTGCGCCGGCGGCGGTGGCATCCCGACGATGTACGACGAGAAGGGCGACCTGCGTGGTGTCGAGGCCGTCATCGACAAGGATCTCGCCTCCGCGCT
>NZ_JBEVLO010000167.1:0-6459 GCF_040509115.1 Mycobacterium sp.
ACCGCCTACACCACCACGGCGGCATCACCCTCACCGGCGACGCCCACCACCTCACCATCCTCGACCAGACCGGCACACCACTGCGCCAAGGATCACTCGCCCGACCACCAACCCAACCCCCACCCGCGGTCGCCCCCTACCCCGGACCCACCGGAGAACGCGCCGACTGGTGGTGGTACGACCCCTACCAACCCCCACCACCAACGACCAACTAGTGCACGTCGCTAGGAGCTGATCCTGCGTTCGGCGCGCACCGACTCGGCGAGCGCACGCAACTGATGGTTGACCTCTTCGGGCTGTTCGAGGATCGCGCAGTGCCCACCGGGCAACTCCACCAGGCCCGCCAGGTTCGGCGCGTCGGCGGCAATCCGGTGCGAAGACGCGATGGGCAGCAGCCGGTCGTACCGACTGCCGATGACGAGCGTGGGCACCGTGAGATTGTGGAGCGAGATGTGCTTGGGCCCAAGCGAATCGACCAAGACACGGGCCCAGCCGCCCCGCCCGGCAGGCGGCGTCGCGGCGAACAGCTCGAACACGAACTCGGCGATGGCTGGATCGGCGTCCCGCCCGACCGCCAGCGTCTTGACGAAGCGCCGGGTCTGCGCAATGGAACCGGGCAACAGCGGGGCCGAACCGAACGTCTTGAGCATCGAGCCCGCGGCGCGGACGCGACTGCCCATGAACGGCCTCGGCACGGGGACGAACTTGACGTTGCGCAGCAGGTCGCCGGTCGTGGTGTTGATCAAGGCGACCGCGTCGGCGCATCGTTGCACGCGCTGCGGATATCGCTCCGACCACGACGAGATCGCAATGCCGCCCATCGAGTGCCCGGCGATCACGGCCCGCTCCCCCGGCGCCAGCGCCGCGTCCAGCACGGAGTCCAGGTCGGCGGCCAAGAAGTCGAGACCGTAGTTGCCGCGCGTCTTGGGGACGCCGCTCTTGCCGTGGCCCCGATGGTCGTAGGCAATGACCCGGTAGTCGCCAGCGAGGTCGGCGATCTGGTTGGCCCAGACCCGGATCGCGCAGGTGATGCCATGCGCCAGCACGATCGGGTACCCGTCTTCGGGTCCGAAGACCTCGGCGTGGATCCGCGTGCCGTCGGGCGAGTGGACGTCGAGGAACCGACCCTCCGGCATTGCGTCCAGCACCGCCAGATGCCTCGAGTTCGCCCTCATGTGCACTCCGATCCGCCACCGGCACCTTTGCTCGCGGCTGCAGAATCTTAACTAGCCGACGTTGACGCGTGTCAACTGCGGATCATCGTGCCCTGTTAAATGGACGAAATGCGCGCAATCCAGGTAGCCCGGCTCGACGGCCCCAGCGCCGCGCGGCTCGTCGACATCGACGAACCGACCGCAGGCGACGACGACGTCCTCATCGACGTGCACGCCGCGGGCGTGGCATTCCCCGACGCACTGCAGACGCGCGGGCTCTACCAGCTGAAGCCGGACCTTCCCTACGTGCCGGGCGCAGAGATCGCCGGCGTCGTGCGCAGCGCTCCCGCAGGCGCACACGTCAAGGCAGGCGATCGGGTGGCTGCCCTGACGATGCTGTCGGGCGCAATGGCCGAAGTCGTCGCCCTGCCCGCGGACCGGGTGTTCGCGCTGCCCGCCGCCGTCTCGTTCGAGGCCGGGGCTGGGCTGCTGTTCAACGACCTGACGGTGCACTGCGCGCTGCGCACCCGAGGCAGGCTGGTGGCGGGCGAGTCGGTACTGGTGCACGGCGCTGCGGGAGGGGTCGGCACGTCGACGTTGCGGTTGGCCACGGCATGGGGGGCGTCGCGCACGATCGCCGTGGTGAGCACCGAGGACAAGGGCGGCGTCGCCCGCGCGGCCGGCGCCACTGACGTCGTCCAGGCCGACGGATTCAAAGACGCGGTCAAGGAAATCACCGGCGGGCGCGGGGTCGACGTCGTCGTGGATCCGGTCGGCGGCGACCGGTTCACCGACTCCCTTCGGTCGCTCGCGCCCGGCGGTCGCCTGCTGGTCATTGGCTTCACCGGCGGCGAGATCCCCACGGTGAAGGTGAACCGGCTGCTCCTCAACAACATCGACGCCGTCGGCGTGGGGTGGGGTGCGTGGGCAGCCAGCCATCCGGGTTATCTCGCCGAGCAGTGGGCGGAGCTCGAGCCGTTGCTGGCCTCCGGCACGATCATGCCGCCCGAGCCCGACGTGTACCCACTGGAGCGG
This sequence comes from Mycobacterium sp., assembly GCF_040509115.1. Lineage (GTDB taxonomy): Bacteria > Actinomycetota > Actinomycetes > Mycobacteriales > Mycobacteriaceae > Mycobacterium. The sequence goes on from NZ_JBEVLO010000167.1 coordinate 2,190, forward strand.
GCCAGTGCGGCCATCGCATCGTTGGAGGACCGCACCGCGCTGGGAAAGGTCGTCGTCAAGATTCGCTAGGGCGTCAACCGCGTCCGGTGGGCAGAACCAGTCGGGTCTCGACCCCGTACCCGACGACGTGCGTCGTCGTGACGAGCCTGCGCCCTGAGGCAAACGACTCCCCGGTACCCAGGTTGCGCGCGAACCGCGGAAACGACCCTCCCGCAACAAGGAGCCGGATCCGGTGGCCCGCGCGGAACCGGTGAGCCATCGGATCGAAGTCGATCCGCAACCGCCGATCGCGCCCGGGGCCCAGACGCACGTATCCGTCGGTCACGTTGTGGGACTTGCCATTTGCATCGACGTCGCTAATTCTGACGGACACGTCGGCCCACTCGGTGTCGGTGCCGTGCGCCAACTCCACGTACGGGTTTCCGATCACCTCCAAGTCGGCGTCGAGAACACGGCCCGTGAAGTCCAACACGTCACCGCGCAGGGCGAGCACCGAATCATCTCGGAACCCCGCCGCGGAGGCGGTCAGCAGCCTCCCGCCGATCGTCGGCGTCGGGTCTAGCGGGTTGAACACGAACCGTGCCTGCGGTGTGTCAGACGGTGCCGGCTCGTCCGTGAGCGAGGCAGCGGGACCCGGATGGAGCGTCGTCTCGGTTCCCGTCGGCGGCCAGTCCGTCAGCTCCCGCCACCCACCCCCTCCGGTGACGAAGATGCGCACCGAGGACGTGCGCTCGCCGGCAAGCCAGGACAGCGACTCCCGGATGGCCATGCCTCCGCCGCCCTCGCCGTGCGTCCACGGACCGATCAGCAGCGAGACGTCGGCGCCGTGGCCCCGCAATGCGCGGAACTGGTCGAGGGTCTGATCGATGAACACGTCCTGCCACCCGCCGGTGAGCAGCACGGGCTGCTGCACCCGCGCGAAGGCCTCCGACAGGCGCAGCGGGCGCCAGTACCCGTCATCCGGGTCGGGATGCGCCAACCACGACTCATACCAGCGGGACCCGGATCCCAACAGTGCACGGGCCACCTCGGTGGGTGGTAGCCCGCTCAAGACGGGACGCAGGCGGCGTGGTGCTCTCGTCGATCGGACCAGTTGACGCACCCATCCGCCATGCTGCTGCCAGGCGACCAGATAGGCCCAGGAGAGGAAGTCGCCGAGCGCGAACGAGCCGGTGCCCCACACGGCTCGGCCGAAGTCGTGCGGACCCATCGTGATGACGGCGGTCTCCAACTCCGGCGGCGGATCGACCAGCAGCGCCCACTGGGTGTACCCGAGATACGAGCCGCCGACCGTCGCGAACGTACCGGTGAACCAGTCCTGCCCACGCAGCCACGCGACGACGTCCGCGCCGTCGCGAACCTCGTCACGGCCGGGATCGAAGACTCCTTCCGAACCGAAGGTGCCACGGCTGCTGAGCAATACGACGTGATACCCACGGCGGGCGTAGAGACCCGCCATGATTCTGGCCGCTGGCGCTGCTCTGCCGTAGGGACCCCGCATCAGCAGCGTGCCCGTCGCGTCGGACGGCGCATAGTGGTCGGCGAGCAACGTCACGCCGTCGCGCATCGGCACGGCGACGTCGCGGTTCACCCGGTACCCCGTGGTGGCAGGGGTGAGCTTCAACCGTCTGGCAACGGCGCGGTCGACGAGCTTCGCCAGCACACCGGCCTCCTTCACTCTGATGTCGCGGTCGTCCGGAATCGTGTCATCCCAGGGACGACGGCTGCGACCCGCCCGAGCCGGTGCGCGACGGATACCGGTGCTGCCGGGCTACGATCGACATTTGCCCGGATCTCCCCAAGGACCCCGCCGTGCCCGCCAGACCGGAATCCGCGTCACCACCCAACGCGCGCACCTCGCCGCCGTTCCGTTCGGCTCTCGTCGTCGGGGCGCTCGGGGTCGTCTTCGGCGACATCGGCACCAGCCCGATCTACACGCTGCAGACGTTGTTCGATCCCGCCGACCCTCACCCCGTCCCGATCAGCCCCGCAAACGTGTACGGCGTGGTGTCCCTCATCTTCTGGTCGGTGATGATCATCGTCACGTTGACCTACATCACGCTGGTGATGCGGGCCGACAACGACGGTGAGGGCGGCATCATGGCGCTCATCACGATGCTCAAGCATGGCTCCGCGACCCGCGGGCGCCGGACCGCGATGATGCTCGCTGCGCTCGGGATCTTCGGTGCCTCACTGTTCTTCGGCGACAGCATGATCACACCCGCGATTTCGGTGCTGTCCGCCGTCGAGGGCGTCAAGGTGGTGACCCCCGACCTCGAGCGCTGGGTGGTGCCGATCACCGCGGTGATCATCGTGGCGCTGTTCGCCGTGCAGCGCCGTGGCACGGCGACCGTGGGTCGTTTCTTCGGGCCGGTGATGATCCTCTGGTTCGTCTCGATCGGTGCCTTCGGCATCATGGGAATCGCCGAGCATCCGCAGATCCTGAGGGCGCTGTCCCCCACCTACGCGTTGGGATTCGTCTTCGGGCACTTTCACATCGCGTTCTTTGCGCTGGCCGCCGTCGTCCTCGCCGTCACTGGCGCCGAGGCCCTGTACGCCGACCTCGGTCACTTCGGTCGACGCCCGATCACGTTGGCGTGGCTGTTCCTCGTCCTTCCCGCGTGCATACTCAACTATCTCGGTCAGGGTGCTCTGATTCTCGGCGACGAGAGCAAGGTCAGTGCGCCGTTCTTCCTGCTGACACCGAGTTGGGCCCGAATTCCGTTGGTATTGTTGGCGACTGCAGCCACCATCATCGCCTCGCAGGCGGTGATCACCGGTGCGTTCTCGGTGGCCGCGCAGGCCGCCAAACTCGGCCTGCTGCCCAGACTCCGGATCGTGCACACGTCGGCCAAGGCGTACGGTCAGGTCTACGTGCCTGCCATCAACGGCCTGCTGATGGTCGCGGTGCTGATCTTGGTGTTCGCGTTCGAGAGTTCTGCGGCCCTGGCCTACGCGTACGGCATGGCGGTGATCGGCACCATCACCATCGTCACGCTGTTGTTCTTCTACCTGGCACGGACTCGATGGCATACCCCGCTGTGGCTGGTCATCGTCGGTGGCGGCAGTCTGCTCCTCGTCGATCTGCTCTTCCTGGCCGCGAACCTGACCAAGTTGGTGCACGGTGCGTGGCTACCGCTGCTGATCGCCGTCGCGGCCTTCACCGTGATGACGACGTGGGAGCGCGGTCGCAGCATCGTCACCAAGGCCCGCGACGAAGCCGAGGGCCCGCTTCAGGATTTCATCGAGGACCTCTCGACGTGTGATCCGCCCTTGGCGATCGTCCCTGGCACCGCCGTGTTCCTGAATCGGGGCATGAAGACGGCGCCATTGGCGATGCGCGCCAACGTCGAACACAATCACTCCCGCCACGAGCACGTGTTGATCATGTCGATAGAGACCGTCCCGATGCCCCGCGTCCCCGACGCCGAGCGCATGAAGGTCGACGCCCTCGGGTATGCCGATGACGGAATCATCCACGTGGCAGTCAAATTCGGCTACATGGAAGCGTCCGACGTGCCCGAGGCGTTGAGACTGCTCGATCCCGAACAGACCGAGGGTCCGATTGACGTCGGTGACGCGTCGTACTTCCTGTCGAAACTCGAGTTGGCGCCGGGACCCGATCCCACCATGGCGGCGTGGCGCAAGCAACTCTTCATCGCGACCTCGTACCTGACTGCCGATGCCGCTGAGTCATTCCACTTGCCGCGCGAGCGGACCGTGGTCATGGGTTCGCGAATCGAGTTCTAGGTCACGGCGAACTCGAACATTTGCAGCGCCTTTCGGCACGGTGACCAGCACTACTGCCGCAGTTCGTGTTTCGACACACCGTTAGTGCATCTCGCCAACTTTTTTTGTTCAGCGAACTCCCAGGTAGAGCTCGATTCCATCGGAAACGGCGACGAGGGAGGGGTTTCGGTGCGCGGCGCGGTCCGGTAGCGATGGAGCGCGTGGCAGTCGACCAATTGGCTGCGACACGACGAGAGAATCCGAGAAGAAGGAGTGATCATCGGTGAATTCGACGCGCACGAGGTTTCTCATGGCGATGACCGGAACGGCAGCAGCCGGGGCGGCGGTGCTGGCGGTGTTGTTCAGTTCCACCAGCCAGGCCGAGCCCGAGCCCGCACCACCGGGACCCATCACCGCACCTGAGATGACCACGGCCGAGACGTCGACCGAGACGACCGCACCGGCTAGCCCGGAGACCCCAACCGCAAGTCCGACGGTGATCATCACCCCGTCGGAATAGGAATGGTTCGTGGGCAAAGCA
>NZ_JBEVLO010000168.1:0-6026 GCF_040509115.1 Mycobacterium sp.
GACGCGGGGCTGCGGGTCCGGGTCCGTGAGGACATCGCCGAGATCCTCAAGGACACCGGGACGACGGCGGTACTGGTCACCCACGACCAGTCCGAGGCGCTGTCCCTGGCCGACTCGGTCGCGCTTCTGCTCGACGGCGTGGTCGCCCAGCACGGCCCGCCCGCGGCGATCTATGCGAGGCCGGCGTCGCTGGCCGCGGCCCGGTTCGTCGGGGCCACCGTCGAAGTCCCAGGTGAGCGTCGCGGGGGAGTGGTGCGCTCGGCGCTCGGCGCGCATCCGGTGCAGGGCGCAGCCGCCGACGGTCCGACGACGGTAGTGCTGCGGCCCGAGCAACTTCGCGTCGGCGAGGACGGGGTCCCCGGCTTCGTCACCGGCGTGCGGTACTACGGCGCCGACACCTCGTTGCACGTCGCGTTGCGGGACGGTTCGCGGCTGATCCTGCGGGCTCCCGGTGACGCGGCGTTCGGACCGGGCGACGAGGTCCGGGTCGTGGTCGACGGACCGGTCCTCGCCTACCCGGTGTCACCAGCCTGACGGCAGCGGATGCCCCTCGGCGAAGCCCGCGGCGGACTGCACGCCGAGGAGCACCTTGTCGTGCAACTCGGGCAGAGTCTTGGCGCCGACGTACGTGCAGGTGCTGCGTACGCCCGACGTGATGTGGTCGAGCAGGTCCTCGACGCCGCCGCGCGCCGGATCGACCGCCATCCGCGAGCTGGAGATGCCCTCCTCGAACAGCGCCTTGCGGGCCTGGTCGAACGGGCTGTCGCCGACGGTCCTTGCCGCGACCGCCCGCTTGGAGGCCATGCCGTAGCTCTCCTTGTACAACCGGTCGTCCCTGTCGCGCAGCAAGTCGCCCGGCGACTCGTAGGTTCCAGCGAACCAGGAACCGATCATCACGTTCGACGCTCCTGCCGCCAGCGCGAGTGCGACGTCCCTCGGGTGTCGGACACCGCCGTCCGCCCACACGTGCCCGCCGAGTTGGCTTGCCGCCGAAGCGCATTCGACGACCGCGGAGAACTGGGGGCGACCGACGCCGGTCATCATCCTCGTGGTGCACATGGCGCCTGGGCCGACGCCGACCTTCACGATCGATGCGCCTGCGCTGATCAGGTCCCGCGTTCCCTCCGCCGACACCACGTTGCCCGCGGCCAGCGGCAGACCAAGGTCCAGTGAGGACACCGACTTGATGGCGTCGAGCATCTTCAGTTGGTGGCCGTGTGCGGTGTCGACCACCAAGAGGTCCACGCCTGCCTCGGCCAACGCCCGCGCCTTGGCGGCGACGTCGCCGTTGATGCCCACCGCGGCGGCGATCCGCAGCTTGCCGTTCGCGTCGACCGCGGGTGTGTAGATGCCCGCCCGCACCGCACCGGTCCTGGTCAGCACGCCAGCCAGTCGCCCGTCGGGTCCGGTCATCACCGCGACGCCGACGGGAGCGTGCTCCAGCAGGTCGAACACGGCCCGCGGATCGGTGCCCACCGGCGCGGTGACGAAGTCGGAGACTGCCACGTCACGCACCCGGGCGAACCGGTCCACGCCCTGGCACGAGGCCTCGGTGACCAGCCCGACGGGCTTGCCGTCGGCCACGACGACCGCCGCGCCGTGCGCCCGCTTGTGGATCAGCGCGGTCGCATCGGAGATCGAGTCGTCGGGCGAGAGGGTGACCGGAGTGTCCACCACCACGTCGCGGCTCTTGACGAACTCGACCGTCTCGGCCACGACCGACGTCGGAAGGTCTTGGGGCAGAACGACGATGCCACCGCGCCTGGCCACCGTCTCGGCCATCCGACGCCCCGCGACCGCCGTCATGTTCGCGACGACGACGGGGATCGTGGTGCCGGTGCCGTCCACGGTGGACAGGTCGACGTCGAACCGCGACGTGACGTCGGAACGGCCCGGCACGACGAACACGTCGTTGTAGGTCAGGTCGTAGGGCGGTTGCTGACCCTCGAGGAACTTCACAGCATCTCGTCCTTAGGTGTTCACGCGGGCGACTCGCTGCGATCGCCGCTCCACTGGGTGTGGAACTTCTTGCTGGGGTCCTCGTCGGTGCGCCCGTAGGTGTGCGCGCCGAAGAAGTCGCGCAGCCCCTGGGTCAGCGCTGCGGGGAGCCGCTCGGTGCGCAGGGCGTCGTAGTAGGACAGCGCCGAGGAGAAGCCGGGGATCGGGATGCCCAGCTCGGTGGCGGTGACGACGACGCGGCGCCAGCCGTCGACGGCTGCCTCGACGGCGTCGCGGAAGTACGGTGCGACCAGCAGGGTGGCCAGTTCGGGCTCGTCGTCGAAGGCGTCCTTGATGCGGTTGAGGAACTTGGCCCGGATGATGCAGCCGCCCCGCCAGATGGTGGCCATGTCGCCGGGGGTGATGTTCCAGTCGTACTCGTTGCTGCCGGCCTGGATCTGGTTGAAGCCCTGGGCGTAGGCGACGATCTTGGATGCGTAGAGCGCTTGGCGGACGTCCTCGGTGAACTTCTCGGCGTCGGTCGGCTTGGCGCCGAGTTCACCGGAGGCCAGGCCGACGGTGGCCTTGCGCTGGGCCACCGAGCCGGACAGCGCGCGGGCGAAGACGGCCTCGGCGATGCCGGTCACGGGTACGCCCAGGTCGAGCGCGGACTTGACCGTCCAGCGGCCGGTGCCCTTCTGCTCGGCTTCGTCGAGGATCACGTCGACCAGCGGCTTGCCGGTCTTGGCGTCGGTCTGCTTGAGCACCTCGGCGGTGATCTCGATCAGGTAGCTGTCCAGATCGCCCTTGTTCCATTCGGCGAAGACGTCGGCGATCTCGGGGGCACTCTTGCCGAGTCCGTCGCGCAGCAACTGGTACGCCTCGCCGATGAGCTGCATGTCGGAGTACTCGATGCCGTTGTGCACCATCTTGACGAAGTGGCCAGCGCCATCGGGGCCGATGTGGGTGCAGCACGGCACGCCGTCGACGTGCGCGGAGATCTCTTCGAGCAGCGGCCCCAGTGACACGTAGGACTCGGCTGGGCCGCCCGGCATGATCGACGGGCCCTTGAGGGCGCCCTCCTCACCGCCAGAGATGCCTGCGCCGACGAAGTGCAGGCCGCGCTCGCGGATGGCCTTCTCGCGGCGGATGGTGTCGGTGTAGAGGGCGTTGCCACCATCGATGATGATGTCGCCTTCCTCCATCGCGTCGGCGAGCTCGTCGATGACGGCGTCGGTGGGATCGCCGGCCTTCACCATGATCAGCACTCGTCGCGGCTTTTCAAGGGCGGCAAGGAATTCCGGGATCGTCTCGCTGCGGACGAACTTGCCCTCCGAACCGTGGGCTTCCAGCAGCGCGTCGGTCTTGGCGATCGAGCGGTTGTGGAGCGCCACGGTGTAGCCGTGGTGGGCGAAGTTGCGGGCGATGTTGGAACCCATCACCGCCAGGCCGGTGACGCCGATTTGAGCCGTTGCTTTGTCTTCGGGCGAGCTCACGGGCAGCCTTTCGTTGTTTGGTTGTGGCACACGTCTTGTCGAACCGTCTTCTCGGACCGTCTTCTCGAACGTCGAATCTACGCGCTGATCAGCCTCTGCAGCTCGGTGAGCCAGGGCACCGCCAGCGCGATGGTGGGAATGACGAGGACCGCGGCCGCCGTGACGTAGGCGGCGACCGCCAACGGCACGCTGTTCGGCTTGCCGCACAGGCGGCGCACTCGCGTCACGGTGTGCGGCCCTCCCGCGGCCAGCGCGCCGGACGGCGCCCTGCTCGAGGCGCAGGCGACCAGTGCTCTGGCGAGCGGGGTGGGGCCCGCCGTGCGAACGGCGGCGTCGTCGGCGAGCAGCTCGATCAGCAGTCGGACCGCGTCGAGTGCGTTGGCGCTGCGGACGAACCGCGGGAAGGCGGCGTGCACGGCGGTGAACATCTCAAGCACCAGATCGTGGCGGGCTCTGAGGTGGGCGCGCTCGTGGCTGAGGATCGCCGAGATCTCGGTGTCCGAGAGTGCGCTCAGGGTGCCCTCGCTGACCACGACCCTGCTACGCACACCGGGCAGGCAGTAGGCGAGGGGTTGGGCGACGTCGAGGATGCGAAGGCCGTTCGAGCGTCGAAACGAGAGATCTTCCCGCCCGCGGGGGGAACCGGTGGCCACCGACCTGCCGAGCAGGTCGACCAGCATCCGGTGGTGCGCGCGGCGTCGCCGGGTGGCGATGGCGACCTGGACGATCGCGACGATCAGGCGGGCGCCGATCAGCAGTGTGAGGGTGAACACCACGACGTAGAGGGTCCACAGCGGCCAGCCGAGGGCCTTGATCTCACTGGTGATCGTGGCGGTCGGTCGGCCGTCCGGCCCCGGCACGAAGAGCCTGCTGGCGATGGCGATGCCCGCGCTGAACGCGGACAGCACCGCTGCCAGCGCGATCGATTGCCAGAGCACTATCGCCGCGCGCGGCGCCCGCAGGGGCCACGACGCCCGCGCCAGCAACGCAGGCACTGGTCCGACGAGGAGCAGCGCCACGGCGGAGAAGGCCAGCGCGGACACACTCCAAGTGTTCCTTAAGCGGTGCCCGGATTGCCAGCGGACGAGCTAGAACGGTCCTTGGCCTCCAGCTCGGCGAGCGCGCGCCGGAGCGCGGCCGCTTCGTCCGCGCCGACCCTTTCGACGAAGTGCACCAGCGCGGCTTCCCGGCTGTCGACGTCCGATGCCTGGTCAAGGGCATCGACCATGAGTCCGGCGACCAATTCGTCCCGGCCGTTCGTCGGCGCATAGCGGTGTGCTCTGTCGTCGCGGTGTTGCACGACGAGGTTCTTCTTCGCCAGGCGTTGCAGCACCGTCATGATCGTCGTGTACGCCAAATCTCGCCGCGCCGCCAGCGCTTCGTGCACCTGGCGCACCGTTTGGGGATCGCGCGAGGACCATAGGTGATCCATCACTTCGCGTTCGAGCTCCCCGAGCCGCGTCTGTTTGGCCATGTTTCGTTCACTCTCCTGCGCAATGAAGCAAGGGTACTACGCGCTTACTACCGTGCGTCGTATCCAAGTTGGGCGCACTCTTTTCGATTCCGCCGCCAATTGGCGGGCGCCATCCGTAACCGGGTTCCTGCCCGGTCAACCTGCGTTTCTCACGCCGTTGTGAGTCCAATCACAAGGGGTTTCCCCGCCTGCGCGTCTTACTATAGTAAGGCTAACCTAACCGCAGGAGGTGCTCATGACCGTCGTGGTCGACGACCCGCTGATCTCACGCATGTCGATCAGCCGGACCCTGCCGCTGCACGATTCCAGCCGGCGTCTGCGCGAGCTGTACCCCGAATGTCCGCGCGTCTACGGCGTCGCGGTGATGAGCGACCTGTCGCGACGCCGGTGGTGGCCGCTGACCGACGTGCTCACCACCGACCGGCTTCAGGCGATGTTCGATGCGGCCGCGGCGGAGACCGACAACAGCGTGGCAGTCACCCACCAGCTCGCCGCCACGCTGGCTCACGTCGTCATCGGGCGGGTGGTGCCGCTGCTGGCGCTGGAGGGGCGGGCGTGGGACACCGGACTGGAGAATCTGTGGGTCCACGTCGACTCCGAGGGCGCCATCGACTGGGTCGGTGTCGTCGATCCGACCCTGCGCGCGCTGCCGGACGACCCGCACTTCGCGTCGCACTCCGGGCTGCGTCAGCGCAACGCGGGGCAGGACCGGATCGTCGCACTTCCCAGCGAGGCGGCGTTGACGACGTGGGTGGCGCATCGCAGTCACCGCTCGCTGAAACCGCTCTTCGACAAGCTCGTCGACGTCAGTCGGGGCGCGATGTCGGTGGCGGCCATGTGGCACATCGTCGGGACGGCCGTCGTGAGCGCGGCGACGCAGATTCCGTTGCTGGCCGGATCCAGTGAGCTGGTCAGCATGCGACGTGGCCAGGCGGTGCTCGACGCGTTGGTTGGTTTCGGCGCGCCGGTCAGGGGATCCAGCCGACCCGCTGCTACTAAGGCCTTGCTAAATTAGGGCAGGCTTGCCTATTGTTACTGACGCAGGGAAGAACGACTCCATGAACCACCGGACCGCCGCGGAGTCCTGAGGGCTGCAGAGACCCCCGGTCCATTCGAGG
>NZ_JBEVLO010000169.1:0-5024 GCF_040509115.1 Mycobacterium sp.
GGCGCCAACCACACTCCGGTGTCGGCGAGGGTGCCGACGTTGAACTGCCGACGCCACGCCTCGTCGCGGGGGCCGATGACGGCGATCTGATCGCGGCTCAACGCGGGTAGCCGAGACGCCAACGGCCCGCGCAACGTTCGGCCGGTGATGCCCAGCAGCAGACCGATCTCCGCGTTGGCCGCCTCGCCGTCCTCGGACACGTCCAGCGGCATCGTGTCCTCGTGGCCGTCGACGAAGATCAGCCCCGTGCCCGGCACGTGGTCGCGCAGTCCGGTCACGATGCCGAGCAGCGTTGCGCAGTCACCGCCGTATACCACCGGGAATCTCCTCGCGGCGATCGCGCGGCCCACCCGGGCGTTGAGCGCGTCGGTCATGGCCAGCAGCGCCGCCTCGTTGACGAACGTGGTCGCCGGCCCGCGGGTCGGGTCGGGGGCGGGCAGTTCCAGGTCCGAGGCGGATTCAATCACGTGGCTGCGCAGCGCATGTGGGAGTCCGGCGGCACGCAGTGCCATCGGGGCGCGCGCTTGGTGGCCCAGTCGGCCGTAACCGTCGAACGGCACCCCGATCAGCTCGAGGTCAGCCATCGCCGCTCTCGCCCTGCTCGGCTCTGGCGCGGGTCGAGAGCCCGCGCGTGATGACGTCGCCGACGTCGAGTGACAACGCGGCGGCGGGAACGTCGCGTGCGGTGGACATCAGGAGCATGGCGGTGCCGCGAAGGGTCCCGACGATCATCAGCGCCGTGCTGGCGGGGTCGACGTCGTCGCGGATCGAGCCGTCGGCGATCCCATCGCGGACGTGCTCGACCAGCAGACGCCGAAACCACGCGTCGCGCTCGACGAACATCGCTTGCAGGCTCGGCTCTGCGCCTGCGGACTCGGTCCACAGCTTGAGGAACGCCTCGGAGCTTGGCGAGCGCTGACGCACGGTGCCCAGGTACGTCTCGATGATCGCCGTCAATCGACCCAGCCCGTTCGGTGCGTCGGTGGGAACGTCGAAGTTCTGGGTGTGCTCGATCAGCGCCTCGAGGAGGCGGGCCTTGCTCCCGAAGTGATGGTTGACGATGCCCCGGCTGTAGCCGGCGGCGTTCCCGACGTCGGCGAGTGACACCGCGCGGGAACCATGCTGCGCGACGAGTGCCGTCGCGGCGTCCAGGACACGGCGCCGGGTTTCCGCGCGCCGCTCGGATTGTGTCCGTCGCACCGGTGCTACCTGGTGTTTCCCGGTCGACATGCTGCGATTCTCTCATCGTGCGCCTGCGACACGGAACGGACTTGTCGGACCCCTCATCTATGTTGTGTGACGGATAGCAAGTATCTGAGATTAGGGAGTGGAAGATGACCACGTTGGATGCCACAGCACTCGCGCCGTTCCTCGCCGCGGATCCGGGGGGACCGGTGGTGATGTTGAATCTGCTGCGCTTCGCGCCCGACGGCGGCGCAGCCAAGTACCAGGAGTACATCGCGCAGTTCTCGTCGTCGGGCGTGCAGGAACGCTACGGGGTCGAGATCGTCTACGGCGGCGCGGGCAGCGCGCCACTCGTCGCCCCTGCCGGTCAGGACTGGGACATGGTGGCGCTGGTGCGCTACCCGAGTCGGCGACACTTCGCCGACATGGTCAACGATCCCGACTACCAACGTTTCGAGCACCTGCGCGCCGAAGCTCTCGTCGACGCGGTGCTGCAGCCGACCGAACAGGTGATGTGACCATGGCGGGCGCACAGCCGTACCGGCGTCTTCGGCACCGGGTGATCAACGGAAGGCCGTCGTACGCCACGACACGCCCGTAGGTAGTCCAAGGACACCGCCAGCGACGATCGCCGACCACGTCAACATGGGCTAGTCGTCAACATGGGCTAGTCGTCAACGTGGGCCAGTCGTCCAACGACAGCTTCCCCACACCGCGATCGAGGTCAAGGCGAACCAATGGAGGGATCGTCACGGCACCAAACAAGTTCGCGGCGCAGGGTGTCACGGTGGCGCTATGGAGTTTCGGCCGTGGGGCATTACCGATGTCGTAGCGAGCCTTGGCGCGAAACTACCCTCACGACACCAGCGTGTTCTTGTACACCCTGCCGTCCTTCATGATGACGGTGAAGTTGCGCCAGGGGTCGGCGATCAACCCCAGGTTGCGCAACGGGTCCCCGTTCACCAACACCAGGTCAGCCAGTGCGCCTTCCTCCACCACGCCCAGCTTGCCGGAGTACGGGCTGCGCTTGCCTGACATCGCGAGCAGCTCGGCATTGGTACCGGTGGCCATGGCCAGCACTTCGGCCGGCGAGTACCAGCGACCGAGCTGCGCCAGCAGCGCGCCCTGTTTCGGAGCCAATTGCGGCGAGAAGAGGATGTCGGTGCCGAATGCCGTCTTGATGCCGTACTTGCGGGCCAGCCGGTACACATTGTCGACGCCGTCGATCACTTCCTTCGCCTTGGCCGCTTCGTCGGACCCGGGTGGGAAGGCCCCGATCATCTCCTCGGGCAGCGGTTGGGTGCTCAGCCAGATGTCATTCTCAGCCATCACCTTGGCCGTCGCATCATCCATCAGGTGTCCGTGCTCAATGCACCGCACGCCAGCGCGGATCGCCTGCGCGATGGTGTCCGGGGTATAGGCGTGCACCGTGACGTAGGTGCCCCAGTTGCCCGCCGCCTCGGTAGCGGCCCGCAACTCGGGTTCGGTGAACGTCACCACGTCAAGCGGACTGTGTGGCGAGGAAACACCGCCGCCCGCAGTCAGTTTGATCTGCGACGCGCCCTGAGCAAGCTGCTCGCGGGTGCGCAGCCGTACTTCGTCGGGGCTGTCGGCGACCATGGCCGCACCGAGCTCCTCCTGGCGGGACGGAGGCCCCCCGGGGTTTCGCGGAAGGTCTGCGGCCGTGCGAAAGTCACCGTGGCCACTGGTCACGGTGATCATGGCGCCCGACGGGAAGATGCGGGGGCCGTCGATCACGCCGCCGTCGATCGCGCGCTTGAGGTCGAAGCTGGGACCGCCGAGGTCACGCACGGTAGTGAACCCGCGCATCAACGTGTCACCCGCCTCGGCGCCAGCAACCAGATTGACGTAACCCGGGTCGGATGCCATCGCTTCGGCCGGTGAGGGCCGCACAAACATTGTGTGCCAGTGGTTGTCGATGAGCCCGGGCATCAGGGTGCGTCCACCGCCGTCGATGACCGTCGTGGTTCCATCGGCAGGAAGCGGCTCGGTGGAAATCCGCTCGATCCGGTTGCCCTTCACCCGCACGTTGGACGGCGCCGAGAGCTGATCACTGTGGCCGTCGAAGATCCGAACGTTGCGGAACTCTGTCGAGCGCACTCGTGGATCCGTGTCGGGAACCGGCGTCGGTAACAGTGACGGTGACGTCTCCGGCGATGACGCACTCGTCGACTCAGTGTCGCCATCACCGCCAGCGCATCCAACGCTGGCCAGAATGAGTGTGAGTATTGCGGCCAGGCGCAGACTTCTCATCGACACCCTTTCCGGTTGGATGCTCGTGACGAACACAGCAACTCGCGAACGGACGGGAGTTCCTGGGGCGCGTAACACGCCAGGTCGTGGTGCTGCGCATCGCCGACGGTGAGCCAGGCGTCCTCGTCCCCAAGATCGTCCTCGTCGAGGACGGGTCGTGCCGTGTGCAACAAACCGTCGGCGACCAGGCCTGGAGCATGGCCAGTGTCACCACGATGTCGACCCGCACCACGTGAGGATAGACGTGCGGACGTGCTCGCACGAGTTCAATGGTCGCGCCTTGATCTCCGCGGCGGCCTCGCTGGTGAGTCCGTCACGCTGCCCGTCGTCGACCTGTTGTTTGCGGATCCAGTTGCGCAGTTCGCGCTAAGGGACGCGCTGGAACTCGGTGACCGCGTGATACGCGTCGTGCACGATTGGGGGTCGGCACTCGGATTCGACTGGGCGCGTGGCCATTCGAGCCGTGTCCAGGGTATCGCGCACCTGGAGGCGGTCGCGACGTCGATGGAGTGGTCACACTTCCCCGACGACGCCCGCGAGATGTTTCAGGGGTTCCGGTCGTGGCCGAACCAGACCGAGGTGACCGTGTCCGGGGAGCACTACGTCCAGGAGGACAGTCCCGATGAAATCGGGCTGGCCGTAGCGGATTTCGTTCGCGGGCTGCGCTAGTCGAGGCGTCCGACGTCGACCACGCGTAGCACCGCCGCGCCCTCTTCGTCGGACGCCTGCAGGTCCACCTCGACGTCGAAGCCCCAGTCACGGTCACCGGCCGGGTCGTCCAGCACTTGGCGTACCCGCCACACGTCGGGCTGTCGATCGATGATCAATAGGGCGGGGCCGCGCGCGTCGGCGCCGGTGCCGACGTCGTCGTGCTCGTCGAAGTAGTCGGCCCCGGCGTCTGCCCACCGTTCGGTCGTCCAGCCCGAGCCGGCGTCGAGCTGCCCCAGGTCATACCAGCGGCGGCGGGCGAACAATTCCACCCGGCGGAACAGTGCGTTGCGGACCATCGCGGTGAAGGCCCGCTCGTTGCCCGTCAGCGGGCGCGGGCGGGCAGGCACCGCGGGCAGCTCCGGAACGCCACCCCGTTGGTCCGGACTTGTCAGCTGCTCCCACTCGTCGAGCAGGCTCGAATCCACCTGGCGGACAAGCTCGCCGAGCCATTCGACGATGTCGGTGACCTCCTCGGTGCGCGCGGCGGCGGGCACACCAGAGCGCAGCGCCTTGAACGCGTCGGACAGATAGCGCAGCACGGCACCCTCGGAGCGGGTCAACCCGTAGACGCTGACGAACTCCCGGAAGGTGAACGCCCGCTCCCACATCTCGCGCACGATCGCCTTCGGCGACAGATGCCCGTCGGCTGCCCACGGGTTGCTCTGCAGGTACACGTCGAACACGTGCCCGAGAACCTCGTCGAGCGGCTTGGGATAGGTGATCTCGTCGAGCAGCGCGATCCGCTCGTCGTATTCGATGCCCTCGGCCTTCATCGCGGCGATGGCCTCACCCCTGGCTGCCTTCAGCTGAGCGCTCAGGATTTGCCGTGGATCCTCCAGGGTGGCCTCGATCAC
>NZ_JBEVLO010000170.1:0-13978 GCF_040509115.1 Mycobacterium sp.
GGTCCGTCACGTCTTCGGCCAGACCGCTGTGCTGCGTGAGGCCCGTCATGATGTGGTGCCAGGCGCCGTACATCCGCGGCAGCCCGACGAACATCGCCGGCAGGATGCTGCGCGAGACGATGCAGGCGAGAACGGTGGCGGCGTAGATCAGCAGCCACACCCGGGCGGTCCAGTACACCTTCCGTCGCTCGGTCTCGGGGACGAAGGTCGCTTCCGGTTCGGTGAGGCGACCGGAGGCGTGGATGAACATCTCCTTGAAGGCCCTCGGGACATCGAAGAGGCCGAAGATGTTGGCGATGATGTGACCGAGGGCCGGCGGTCGCATCGAGATGATCTCCGGATCCCGTCCGACCACGATGGTGTCGGTGTGGTGGCGGGTGTGGCTCCACCGCCAAACCGTCGGATCCCGCATCTGCATGAAGGAGGCGATCTGGTAGACGACGTCGTTCCTGCGCGGGGTGGCGAAGAAGGTCCCGTGACCGGCCTCGTGCCAACGTGAGTCCGAGGCCGATCCGTACAGCACGCCGTAGGCGGCGAGCGCAGGAACCGCGGCCCACTTCTTGCCCTTCCACCAGGCGACTGCACCCACCGCTCCCGACAGCGCCATCGACCCCAGCCAGATGGCGGTGTCCTTCGTGGCGTGCTCGTCGGAGCGCTTCATGAGCTCCTTCATGCGCTTGCGCGGGATGGCCGATCGGAACCACGCCCCACCGGACAACCCCTCGTCGACGGCCTGCTGGCCTCGTGGGCCGGTCAGGTCGTAACGGGCCAGGGATTCACTGGTCATGAGATTCACCCTCACTCAATCTGTGATGCACATTACTAGAGCGCTCTAGTCCGAGACTAGAAGACGTCCCGGGGAGTGTCAACGGTCGAGTCTCCGACCTAGCCTTGGCGAGCTGGCCCGCTGGTGGCTCGCACCATCAGGGTGGGCTCCAACACGACGTCGCGCACCCCCACGGGCGTGCCCTCGATCCGCGCGATCGCCCGGTCGACGGCCAACCTGGCGATCTGCGACGGGTCCTGGCTCACCGTGGTGAGGCTCACGTGCGGCAGCCGAGACGCCAACGAGTCATCCCAGCCGATCACCGAAACATCCTGCGGCACTCGGTGTCCCGCGTGCAAGAACGCCTCGAGAACGGACAGCGCAACCTCGTCGTTGAAGCCGACGACCGCTGTCGGCAGGCGTGGGCCGTCCAGCATCGTGCGTGCCGCGGTGTACCCCTCCAGCCGCGTAAGGCCCCCGGTGAGCACCCTGGCGTCCGCGCGCAGCCCATGCGCGTCCATCGCGCGAACGAACTCGTCACGGCGAGACGCGGAGATGGTGCCGTCACCGCCGTCGACGTGCACGATGCGACGGTGACCGCGTTCGACGAGGTGATCGACCGCCAGCCGCATCCCCTCCGCGTCCGAGGTCCGCACGGAGTCCACCGCCGGATCGTCGACGTGCCATCCGACGAGGACCAGGGGAACCTTTCCCGCCAGCATCGGCTTCTCGATGTCGGGGCCAATCATGATCAGCGCGTCGAAGCGGAAGTCCTGCAGGCTCTGCACCGCCCGCTCCTCGCCGCGACTCTGCGTCAGCGCGCTGAGGATCAGCTCGTAGCCACGCTCCTCTGCGGCCGTATACAGCCCGTCGAGGACGTCGAAGTGGAAGGTTCCCGCCATGCCGAAAACCGTTCCGATCAAGCGTGATTGACTCCTTGCCAGCAGCCGGGCTCGCACGTCGGGTCGGTAGCCGAGATCGGCTGCCGCCTTCATCACGCGCTCCCGGGTGGCGGCGCTCGCACCGGGCGCATCGCGGATGACGATGGACACCAGAGCGCGCGAGACCCCGGCCGCCGCGGCCACGTCCGCAAGTGTTGCGCGCTTTCGCAGCGGAGGTGAATCTCCCGCGTCCACCGGCACCCCCGTCATCCGCAACCAGATCGAACCAAGATCCTACGGACCACCGGCCACGTCGACTAGAGCGGTCTATGCGCCCCGAACGGGACGTGACGGAGGATCTAGACCCGGTGCTCACATGACGACGACGAGGTGACCGACCTTGCCGCGTCGGGCGTAGTCGGTCACGGCTTGCACCGCCTGATCGAGCGGGTAGACGCGGTCGACAGTCGCGGTGAGCTCGCCGCGTTCGGCGGCGTCGGCGACCGCAGACATGCCGCCATAGTCAGCGTTCCAATCGATGAAGTGGAATTCCACGTCGTCGCGGGCCAATTGTTCCGACGTCGGCAGCGGATAGATGATCGACACCAATCGTCCACCAGGTCGGAGTGCGGCTGCGGCGGGGCGCATGTCGTCCGCGCTCAGGTGGAAGTTGAAGACTACGTCGACGTTCCGCGGGTAAAGCTCGACGTCGTGCCCAATGACCTGGGTGGCTCCTAGCTCGCGAAGGACTCGATGCCCCCGGTCAGTCCCCGCAGTGGCGACCACCCGCACACCAGCCTTGGCAAGCAGTGGGATGGCCATGGTGCCCACCCCACCGGTTGCGCCTATCACCAGAGCCGTCTCGCCAGCGGAGATGGCGGCGACCGTGATAGCCGCGTATGCCGTCATTCCTCCAATTGCCAGCGCCGCCGCGTCAACGGTCGTTACCGACGGCGGCCGGTGGGCCAGTAGGGGCGTGTCCGCCTCGAACACTGCGTATTCCGCAAGTGCGCCTGTGCTCAACGATGGGTGGGGTGCGGTCACGATCGCACGTAGTTGGCGCGGAAGCGCCTGCCCGAAGACTTCGTCACCGATGCGGTAACCCGTTACGCCGGAGCCAATCTCGACGATCGTGCCGGCGAAGTCGTTGCCAAGTGTGTAAGGAAACGTCAATGCCACCGTCCCGTACAGGCCATCGGTGATGACCCGAATATCGGTGGCATTGACCGTCGCGGCAGCGACGCGGACGAGGACCTGGGCCGGACCAGGTCGGGGTATGGGGAGTTGGCCAATCGAGAGTTCCTCAGGCGGACCGTAGTTCGTCGCCACCAGCGCCCGCATGCCCACCTCCCTAACCGGACCCCTCGGTCCGTTTGCCCAGGATGGCATAACCGGACCGGCCGGTCAACTTGGCTACACTGTCGCCATGACCCCGACCGATCGGCCGGTCCGAGCCGACGCCGCGCGCAATCGTGAACTGTTGCTTGCCGCCGCGGAGCGGGAGTTCGCCGACAAGGGCCTCGATGCATCGGCAACGGACATCGCCGTCCGCGCCGGCGTAGGGAAGGGGACCCTGTTCCGGCACTTCGCGACCAAGGACGACCTCATCGCCTCGATCGTGTGCGACCACCTCGACGCCGTCGACGCCGAGGGTCAGCGTCTGCTGAATGCTTCAGACCCAGACGGTGCATTGTTCGACTTCCTGTCGGTGATCGCCGATCAGCGACGGCAGCGCGATGTCTCGTTCCTCATCCGGGCCACCGCAACCAATGCTGCAGTCGCTGAGACATACACACGTCTCCTCGCAACCGTCGACGCGCTGGTCCACCGCGCCCAACGAGGCGGGTCGATCCGCCCCGACGTCACTGGAGCCGACGTGATGCTCCTGTCGTGCGCGCCCAACCACGTCGTCGAGTACTTCAGCGACCCTCCCCCGGGCCTCTGGCAGCGCTATCTCGGGGTGATCTTCGACGGGCTGCGCTGTAGCAGCGCTGGCCCGCTCCTAGGGCCGAAGCCACCTCCCCTCCACCCCGTCGGAGTCGCGCCGACGTCGCGTTGAGCGCAGGCGATCGCGATGTGCCAACAGTCCGTAAACGATTGCGGCGAAACGCCGTTGGGCTTCTGACCGGGTGATGACTCTCGCACGATCATGGCCGAGTGCGACCGGGCACCCGGTCTTGTCGCAGAAACTGCCACCATGCCGTGCACAAAACGCCCGCCACGGGCCAGAGGTCAGCCCTACTGTCCCTGTGCATACCGACCCGTCACAGGAAAGAGGTCACATGCCCGACATCGTGCGTGCCGCCGCGGTCCAGGCGGAGCCGGTGTGGTTCGACGCCGCCGGCACGACGGAGAAGACCATCGCGCTGATCGAGGAAGCAGCGCGGGGTGGTGCTGACATCGTCGCGTTCCCCGAGGTCTGGATACCGGGCTATCCCGCGTTCGTGATGTTCGCCGGATCGGAGGAAATTCCTCTGGTGACTGAGTATCGAATGAACGCCGTCGCCATCGATGGTCCCGAACTCGGGGCCATCCGGCGGGCGGCAGCCGCGAACGACATCGTCGTGGGACTCGGCTTCGCAGAACGCGACGGTCGTTCGATCTACATGTCGCAGACGCTCATCTCGAGCACCGGGACGACTCAAATCGCGCGACGCAAGCTACGGCCGACTCATCGAGAGCGTGCGCTGTACGGCCAAGGCGACGGCAGCGATCTGCAAGTCGTCGACACGCCGCTCGGACGAGTCGGTGCGCTGATGTGCTTCGAGCATCTCCAGCCGTTCAACAGGATGGCGATGATTGGCGCAGGCGAGCAGATCCATATCGCGTCGTGGCCGGTTCTCGACTTCTTCGGGGCGAACATGTGCTCGACCGAGACCGTCACGGCGGTCAATCGGACGTACGCTCTGGAGTCGGGAACGTTCGTTCTGGTTGCGAGCCAGACTCTTTCAGATGCGGGGCGCGCGTCCTTCAATCGCTTCGGCGTGCAGGTTCCAGAGTTCGTCGGTGGCGGCGCAGCGCAGATCTTCGCGCCCGACGCCACGCGGTTGACGGAGCCCCTGGCCCCCCACGCCGAGGGAATCGTCTATGCGGACCTGCCGATGGGGATGATTGAGATCGCGAACTACCTGCTGGATCCGGCCGGTCATTACAGCCGACCGGACATCTTTGGTTTTACGATCGACACCACCAAGCGCCAAGCGGTGAACTATCACAGGGAGGATCGGCCCGCCGCAGTGCCGCCGGTTGTCGAAACCGCCGACATCGGGAACGACGAGGCGCCTCATCGGCTGGAATCCGACGGGTCGCGGCGCTAGCGATTGCGCCAGGACGGATCTGCTGACCATGTGCCGCTACCACGACGCCCGGCGCGTCAGACTCGGCCCTGCCGAGACTGATGTGCGATGCGCCATGCGGTCGGCGATACGGAGTGCGCCCGCTTGAAGGCACGAACGAAGGTCGAGAGATCGCCAAATCCGCATGCGCTGGAGACGGAATCCATTGGTATGTCGGTATTTTCGACGAGCTTCCTGGCGCGCCTCAGGCGAACGGCGCGGATGTGTTCGGCGGGGCGCAGACCCACTTTTGCGAAAGTGCCGTAGATCGATCTGGTGGACACGTTGAAATGGTGGGCCAGCGCGGGCACGTTCAGACTGGGATCGGCGAAATGCCGTTCGACGTAGTCCTGCACCCTGACCAGCAGTTGGTACTCGTGGCCACGTGACTGGGCCTTGTTGACCCGCAGGATTCCGGCGATCAAATCGAGCAGTGTCGTCGAAACCAGAGCCTTGTGGGTCGGCTCCATACCGGGCAGGTCTTGGTGCGACGATTCCAGGAAGGCCAGGAGAACTCGAAGGAGTGGGTCGTGGCCGACGGGTCGCACCAGCACGTGGCGGAGCTCGGAGCTCGCGACCGGCAACAGATCCCGTGGCATCTGGACGAGAACACCGTCGTTTCTCGACACGAACCTGAACTGCGATGGTTTATCCGTTGTATAGAGGGCTGCCGAAAGACCGTCCAATTTGCAGGTTCGACCATGCTGGGAGATGTAGCCCGCGCCTCGATAATTCAGGTGAAAGATCGCGAAACCGTCGTCCGCGGAGGTGATGTTGGCGGCAGAGCGTTGAATCGAGGCCTGTCCTGAGGCTATCCGGGTGATCCGGAAGTCGTCGTGGAGATCGCGGCGATCGATTGTCGCCGCGAAGTCGGCCGATACGCTCTGCACTCCGAGGCTGACGATCTGAGATGCGATCGCCGCGGCCCATTCATCCTTCGATGCAATGTTGATGACGGACATGGCTCATGTCCCCGGTGCGCGGGATACCGCGAGGTTCCCGTCGTGCGATGTGCTCACGGCAGTGGCCATCCGGTACATCCCCCTCCGCGACATGGGTGGATCCTGCTTCGGACGCCGTTTACGACCTGCGTCATGGTGCACAGGCTAGTTCGGCATCCGGGGGACTGCGTCGGGGCTGCATCATCGCTGCCAGACCGGGCGCGCCCGTTCAGGCGAGAATCCCGCCTGCGGCAAAGCCACCGTCGACGACGAGGACGCTACCGGTGACGAACGCGGCGTCGTCCGAACACAGGTAGGCGGCGGCTGCTGCGATGTCGCGCGGGTGACCGTAACGGCGCATCGGCGTGTTGGTCGCCCAGGCCTCACGCACCGCGTCAGAGTGTTGTGCCGTTGCCAGCGGCGTCTCGATGGGCCCCGGCGCGATGACGTTGACGCGCACACCACGGTCAGCCAGTTCTACGGCCATGACCTGGCTTAGCGTGATGATCGCACCTTTCGACGCGCCGTAGGCCGCGCGGCCCGCATTGCCCCGCAGCCCCGACACGCTGCCGATGTTGACGATCACCCCGCCGCCGGACGACGCCATCGCCTGAGCGGCCGCCTTGCCGATGACGAAGGTGCCGTACAGGTTGGTCTTGACGACGAGGTCGAACAATTCGAGCGAGGTGTCCAAGAACGGTGCCACCCGCCCGATACCTGCCGAGTGCACGACGCACTCCAGCCGACCGTGGCTGTGTTGCACCGCCGAGATCAGATCGTCGACGGCCGCCACGTCGGTGACGTCGAGTCGGTAGGGGTGCACGCCCGCCGCGTTCGGCAACGTGGTGGTTTCGGCATTCAGGTCGGCGGCGACGACGGTCAGCCCGTCCCTGGCGAGGCGCTCGGCGATGGCGGCACCGATCCCAGAGGCGCCGCCGGTGACGATCGCGACCTTGGGCGGGTGCGCGGGGGTCATGCGATCGTGCTTCCGCCGTCGACGACGATGCTTGCACCGTTGAGATGCCGGGAATCCGGCGAGGTGAGGTAGGACACCGTGGCGGCGACGTCGTCGACGGTGCCGTAGGCGACGCCTTGGACGCCGCGGCGGACCTCGGCGTCGGTGTCGGTGTCGGCGTCGGAGACGGCGTTCAGACGGCCGACGCCAGCATTGACGGCGCGGATCAAGCGCGACTCGATTGGGCCGGGCAGCACGGCATTCACTCTCACGCCGGTCCCAACCACCTCGAGCGCGGCGACCTTCGTGAGCCCGAGCACGGCGTGCTTGCTGGCGACGTAACCGGCGAGATGTGCCCGACCGCGGATCGCCGAGGTGGATGCCGTGTTGACCACCGCACCGGCACCGGCCGCGATCATGATCGGCAGCACGGTGCGCAATCCAAGGAAGACACCGTGCACGTTGATTCTCATGGTTTCGTCGAAGGAGTCCGCTGGATAGTCGACCAGCGGCGCGACCGCGCCGACGATTCCGACGTTGTTGACCAGGGCGCCGATGCCGCCAAACCGGTCGGCGATCGAGCCCAGCGTCGCCTCCATCTCGACGCGATCGGTGACGTCCAGGCGACGCGCGTGCGCCCGCCCGCCCGCCCGAACGATGCCGTCGGTCACTGACTCGGCCGCAGATAGATCTTGGTCGCAAACCGAAACGGTCCATCCGTCGTCGGCGAGGCGACGACAGATCGCGGCACCGATGTCCCCTCCCCCGCCGGTGACGACGGCGACGGTCTCGCCGCGGTCGACGTCGACGGACATCGGTGGGACCTGTTGTGGCACTAGGGGATCCGGCGTTCGATCATTCGACGATCTTCGACGGCGAATCCGCCGCCGTAGACCGGTGTGGTCATGAAGTGCGCCCCCAGGATCGTGGGCTGCATCTCGGTCAACGGGTCGAAGGTCGAGGCCAACAGCTGCATGTCGACGCGTCCGCGGACGGGCTCGGAATAGTCGACGGGGGTGCGCCGGTAAACCACATCGGCGTAGGAGACGCCGACACCGCTTGGGTCGGGCAAGCGGCGGACGTGTAGCTCGCCCGCGGGTTGTTCGGCGTCGTCGGTAAGCAACACCAGAGGGGCGGTCGGGTCCGGCGTGAACGCGAAGGAAGCCAGCGGGATGGTACGGCGGGTGACCGATCCGGTGACCCTGCCATCAGAGGCTTCGTGGAACTCGAAGTCGCAGTCCTTCTTCGTATAGCCGAAGAGCTCGCGTCCTGCGGCGATACCCATCGGGTCGCTGCAGTACATGTACACGTGGGTTTGGGTGAAGAGATCGCGGTACCGCACTGCCACGGTCACCATCAGGTCGAACATGCGGCCGCGGTGCAACGACAGGGTATGACCCGGCGAGAGCATGAACCGGAAGGCGACCCGATCGTTGACGAGCTCGAACCCGGTATCGGCCAGCAGCGGTTGCAGCTTGTCCGTGTCGACCTGAGTGATCACCTCCAGCGTGTGGATTTCGGTGGACCACTCCAATGGATAGGCGGGCGAGTGGCGAGGATTGACCCCACCCCCGGGGTGCATGTCGAACGAACCGAACACGTCGTCGAGCCTCCTTTGGCGGTGTGAACCTTCACTCTGCATGCAGCATACAGGTGAGTCAACAGCGAGGCGTGAGAGTTGACTAGGTCACATCCTGCATGCAGGATGCAGATAACCGCCATTCGTCGAAGAGAGGCTCCAGCATGGGCCAGCCAGCCGTCCCTCCCGCACCTCCTGGCGCGGACACCGCCGTCAAGGCCCCTGCGCGGCGAGCCGTCGTCGCCGCCTGCATAGGCAACTTCATCGAGTACTACGACTTCGTCGTATACGGCTACTTCGCGACCACCATCGCGGCGCTCTTCTTCCCCGCCCAAGACCCGACCGCGAGCCTCCTGCTCACGTTCGCGGCCTTCGCGGTCAGCTATGCCGCGCGGCCGCTCGGGGCCCTCATCTTCGGGCACATCGGCGACCGCTTCGGCCGCCGAACCCCTCTGACCGTGGCCATCCTGCTGATCGCGACCTGCACCACCGTGATCGGCCTGCTGCCCACCTATCAGTCGATCGGCGTGGCGGCACCGATCATCCTCACCGCTGCGCGCCTGCTGCAGGGCATCTCCGTAGGCGGCGAGTACGGCGGAGCGTTGGCATTCATCGCCGAGTCCGCGCCGACCAACCGTCGCGCCTACTACACGGGATGGCAGACGTTCACGATCGGCATGGCGCTTCTGGTCGGGGCCGCCGCGGCAAGTGTGCTGACGGCGACGATGGCCCCCGAGGCGTTGCAGTCCTGGGGGTGGCGGATCCCGTTCCTGGCCGGTCTGCCCCTTGGCTTCGTCGGCCTCTACATGCGACTGCGGCTCGAAGAGACCCCGCACTTCAAGGCCGTCCGACAGCAACTCGAGAACGAGAAGGCACCACTCTGGGGCAGCATCCGCCGCGAGTGGCGGGCCCTGCTGCTCGGAATGGGCATGATCGCCACCCCGAGCTACTGCATCTACATCTACTTCATCTACTCACCGACGTATCTGCGCTCAGCACTGGACTACCCGCCTGCGCAGGCCCAGGGCGCGAACCTCGTGAGTCTGATCTTCTACTGTGCGCTGCTGCCGTTCTTCGCCCATCTCGGCGACAAGATCGGTCGGCGACCGCTGATCATCGCCGGGGCGGTCGCAGTAGCCGTCGTCACCTATCCCGCGTTCGTCGCACTCGGGTCCGGTGACATCGTCATCGCGACCATCGCCCTCTGCGTCATGGGGTTGTGCTTCGCGCCGATCAGCGCGGTCGCCTTGGCCGGCATCGCCGAGGTCTTCCCAACCACGTTCCGATACACCGGGGCCTCGCTGAGCCTCAACATCCCGGTGACCTTGCTCGGGGGAACGGCACCGCTGATCGCGACCGCCCTCATCAGCGCCACCGGCAACGTCGCATCGCCTGCGCTGCTCGTCGTCGCG
The DNA here is from genome assembly GCF_040509115.1 of Mycobacterium sp. Lineage (GTDB taxonomy): Bacteria > Actinomycetota > Actinomycetes > Mycobacteriales > Mycobacteriaceae > Mycobacterium. The sequence continues at coordinate 9,870 of NZ_JBEVLO010000170.1, forward strand.
GGCGGCATCGTGTCCGCGATCACCGGATTCGCCATGACCGAGACCGCCAATCAGCCGTTGCGCGAGATCAGTGCCGAAGCGACCGGCACACCCAAGCCATCCGGCGTGGTCATCACCACCGAAGGACATTGACCGCTGCGGAGCGGCGAGAACCCGCTCCCTGATCGCACGCTCCCCACGAGAAGGCACTGACGCAATGAGACTGGCAACGATCGACGACCGCTCCCACCTAAGAATCGGAGACCATTACTACGACGTACAGCACTTGAGCGGCGGCACCCTTCCATCTGATCCGCAAACGTTGCTCGAGCGCTGGGACGACGTCGTACGGTGGGCCCCCCAAGCCACACCCACACCGGGATTGGTCGGTGTTCCCGTCGCCGAGGCGGTGCTCGATGCGCCGGTCCCCCGGCCCCGACAGATCTTCGCGGTCGGCCTGAACTACGCCGCCCATGCCGCGGAGACCGATCTCGCCGGATCCGACGAGATCCCGCTGACCTTCACCAAATTCGCCAGCAGCATCGCGGGTCCCACCGGGGAGTTGTTGTTGACCGGTGACAGCGTGGATTGGGAGGTGGAGCTCGTTGCAGTGATAGGCCGCACCGCGCACCGCGTGAGTGAAGCCGACGCATGGAGTCACGTCGCCGGGCTGACCGTAGGACAGGACTTCTCCGACCGCGCCGTTCAGATGATCGGGACTCCCCCGCAGTTCTCGCTCGGCAAGTCCTTTCCCGGCTTCGGTCCCATCGGTCCTGAACTCGTCACCCTCGACGAGTTCGCGGATCCCGACGATCTGCACCTGGTCTGCGCGATCGATGGCCGGGTGGTGCAAGAGGGCCGCACCTCACAACTCATTCACTCGGTGTCTCGCCTGATCTCGCTGTACTCCAGGGTGTGCCGGCTCTACCCGGGAGACTTGATATTCACCGGCACGCCGGACGGGGTCGGGCTCGGCCAGACACCTCCGCGCTACCTGCGACCAGGACAGGTCGTGACCACGACCATCACCGGCGTCGGAACCATGACGCATCGTTGCGTGACGGGAGTAGGCGTATGACGCCCCGCCGCACCGCCCGGCGGATCCCGCGTCCCGCCGAACTCGCCCCCCTGCTGCGGATGCGCGGCTTTGCGGGCAGCGCGACCGACCGCCGTCTTGGTCGGGCCATGACGATCTCGGACCTGCGGAGGATCGCGCGCCGGCGCACGCCGCGTGCCGTGTTCGACTACACCGACGGTGGAGCCGAGCAGGAGATCTCCATGCGGCGTTCGAGGGCAGCGCTGGATCGCGTGGAGTTCGGTCCGCGCGTGCTCAACGACGTCGGCGACGTGGACACCACCATCGAACTCTTCGGACGTCGCTCCGCGTTGCCGCTGGTGCTCGCTCCGACCGGATTCACCCGCATGATGCATCACGAAGGTGAACTGGCCGTCGCCCGCGCGGCGCAGAAGGCCGGCCTCACCTACACGCTCTCGACCATGGGCACGCGGGCCATCGAAGAGGTCGCCGAAGCGGCGCCGGGCGCCGAACTCTGGTTTCAGCTCTACCTCTGGCGTGATCGCGAGGCCAGCCGGGGCCTCATCGAGCGGGCCCGCGCGGCGGGCTGCACCGCTCTCGTCGTCACGGTCGACACCCCCGTCGCCGGGTCACGGTTGCGCGACGTCTACAACGGAATGACCATCCCCCCGACGTTGACGCCAAGGACCTTGTTGGACGGCGCCATTCGGCCGCACTGGTGGTTCAACTTCCTCACCACCGAGCCGCTGAGCTTTGCCTCGCTATCGTCCTGGAACGGCACGGTGGAGCAGCTGGCCAACAAGATGTTCGACCCCTCGGCGACCCTGGCCGACGTGGCCAACCTTCGTCGCGAGTGGGACCGGACACTGCTGGTCAAGGGCATCCAACACGTCGACGATGCGGCGCGGGTCATCGAAGCCGGTGCTGACGGAGTAGTGCTCAGCAACCACGGTGGCCGCCAACTGGATCGGGCGCCCGTTCCAGTCGAGCAGTTACCCGCCATCCGCAGTGCGCTTGGGTCCGACGCGCGCATCCTGGTCGACGGTGGTTTCCGTAGTGGCGCCGACGTCGCCGCTGCGATCGGACTTGGCGCCGACGCAGTCATGATCGGTCGCCCCTATCTCTATGGCCTGATGGCAGGGGGCGAACGCGGCGTCACCCGCGCCCTTGACATCCTGACCACGGAGTTTCGCCGCACGATGCAGTTGACCGGGGCCCCGACCGTGGACCGTCTGCGCGACGATCGGGCCCGACTACGTCCCAGCGGTTGACGTACCTCCGCTGACCCCGACTACCTCGACCTGGGCGCGGTCGGCGGCCGCAAAATAGTCGCTCACCCGGACGATGAGACGTTCCAAGTGGTCGATCGCGGCGCGTTCCGCCGCGACCGGGTCGGAGGCGTCCAGTGCGGCGAGGATCGCGGCATGTTCGGCGATCGCCGCCTCGTGCGCGGCGACCCACGCGGTCACGTAGGTCGCGACGATGACCCGCGCCTGTACCCGGCGGAGATTCTCGATCAGCAGGCGGTTACCACAGTTGTCCCGGATGACGCTGTGGAACTCCAGGTCGAGCCGACGAGCCGTGACGGTGTCCGCCCTGTGCACCGCTGCCTCGAAGCGGCCCATGTTCTCGCGGAGCCGATCCAACTCCGCCGTCGACAAGCGCTCGGTCGCCAGGTGGGCGGCCAAGCCCTCGAGCCGCGAGCGCACCTGCAGGCCGTCGATCAGGTCGCCGTGACCGACTTGGGCGAGTTCGATACCCATCGGCGTCACCATCAGCAGGCCTTCGGTGACGAGACGTTCGACTGCCGATCGGACCGGGCTACGGCTCATCTGCAACTGCTGGGACATCGAGACGACGCTCATTCGCTGGCCTGCAGGGAAGTCGCCGTCGAGGATGCTCGACCGCAGTTGGTCATAGGCCTGGTCGCTGAGCGGCACTGGTCGTGGCACCGGTTCCAGCGTCACCTTCCCGCATCCCTTCACCCGACTGTGTGTTGCATTCAGCATACCGGTGCCCACCCATCGTCGCCGCGACGCCGATCTAGGGACACGCAAGGGGTGCCGAAAAAAGTAGGACCCCCCATTTCGGGGGGTCCTACCTGGTGTTATCGGTGGAGCTGCCGGGAATCGAACCCGGGTCCTACGGCATTCCCTCGAGGCTTCTCCGTGCGCAGTCCGCTATGCCTCTACTCGGATCTCTCAGTCACGCGAACAAGCCGAGATGACGATCCCAGTCGCTGTTTGATGTCCCCGTACGTCCCGCGACCGGACGTATGGGTTTGTCCCTCTAGATGACGCCAGGGTCCGGGTCGAGGGCTCTCCCGGTCTGACGGACTAGCTATCGCTTAGGCAGCGAGGGCGTAGTCGCGCTGATTGGAATCGGCGCTTAATTGGTTGCAACGACGCTTACGGTGGTCATTTGCCTGCACCGGCACGCTTCCCTTGATTCGATGCGCGAAGTCGAAACCGTTCAGCCCCTCGCACCCCCGCCGAACGTCGGCAGGAAGGTCGATTCTACTCACGTCGGCGACAACGGCCAGCGATTATCGCTGCGCGTCAGATCACATACGCCAGATTGTCGACGATCCGCCGCCCCAGCTCGGCATCTCCGTCGACCTCGACGTCCGCCGTCGCCCCCGGCCGGCCGCCGCACATCCGGGTGAACTGCCGACCGTCGAGACGGATGGTCGTGGTCGGGTCGCCCGCGAAGGCGTCGACCACCTTGGCGCGACCGTCGACCTCCACCCGGAAGGTGCGGGCCAGCGGCCCCGTCAGCTCGATGGCGACCCGGGAGCCGTCGGGCGCCTTCCCCAGCTTGCCGACCACGAATCCCAGGCTCGCCGCCATCTCGTCGAGCGCCAGTCCCGAGGCCGACGCCTCGAGTTCGGCGTCCGACGACGGGCGCGCCACCGCCTCACGGATGTCCTGCTCGTGCATCCAGCAGTCGAAGATGCGGATCCGCATGAACCGGCCGTACTTGTCGAGCCCAGCGGGCGTGGTGGTGACCGTCGTCCACTCGTCGTCGCTCATCGCGGTCAGCGTCTCGCGACGGCCCGCCGTGACGCCACGGAACCGCTCGAGCAGGTCCGGGG
>NZ_JBEVLO010000171.1:0-13193 GCF_040509115.1 Mycobacterium sp.
GGTCGGTTCGGACCGCATCCGCTTCACCCCGTATCAGAAGCTGATCGTGCTCGACGTTCCGGACGACAAGCTCAGCGAGCTGACCGTGGGCCTCGATGCGCTCGGCCTGCCGTCCCGGCCGTCGCACTGGCGCAAGAACCTGATGGCCTGCACCGGCATCGAGTTCTGCAAACTGTCCTTCGCCGAAACGCGCAAGCGCAGCCAGAGCCTGGTGCCCGAGCTGGAGAAGCGGCTCGACGACATCAACGCACAGCTGGACGTGCCGGTGACGATCAACCTCAACGGGTGCCCCAACTCGTGCGCGCGCATCCAGATCGCCGACATCGGGTTCAAGGGCCAGATGGTCGACGACGGCAACGGCGGTCAGATCGAGGGCTTCCAGGTTCACCTGGGCGGCAGCCTGGGGCTGGACAGCGCCTTCGGCCGCAAGCTGCGCCAGCACAAGGTGCTCTCCACCGAGCTCGGCGACTACATCGAGCGGGTCGTTCGCAACTTCGTGAAACAACGCGACGACGGCGAGCGTTTCGCAGTGTGGGCCGTGCGGGCCGACGAAGCGGACTTGAGGTAACCCATGACAGACCTGATGACCGAGAACCACTTGATGGACCTCGCGGAGCGCGGTGCCACCGAACTGGCCGACGCCTCTGCCGAGGAGCTGCTGCGCTGGACCGAGGACACCTTCGGCAGCGAGTACGTGGTCGCGTCGAACATGCAGGACGCGGTGCTGGTCGCCATGGCGGCCAAGGTGCGGCCGGGGGTGGACGTGTTGTTCCTGGACACCGGCTACCACTTCGCGGAGACCATCGGCACCCGCGACGCCGTCGAAGCCGTGTATGGGGTCAACGTCGTCAACGTCACCCCCGAGAAGAGCGTCGCCGAGCAGGACGAGTTGCTGGGCAAGGACCTGTTTGCGCGCGACGCGGCCGCCTGCTGCCGGATGCGCAAGGTCGAGCCGCTTGGCAAGGCGCTCAAGGGGTACTCCGCGTGGGTCACGGGGATCCGTCGCGTCGAGGCTCCGACACGGGCCAATGCGCCGCTGGTCAGCTTCGACAAGGCCTTCGGGCTGGTGAAGATCAATCCGATCGCGGCGTGGACCGACGAGGACATGCAGGCCTACATCGACGCCAACGACATCCTGGTCAACCCGCTTGTGTTCGAGGGTTACCCGTCGATCGGTTGCGCGCCGTGCACCGCGAAGCCCGCGGAGGGCGCCGACCCCCGCAGCGGTCGCTGGGCGGGCCAATCCAAGACGGAATGCGGTCTGCACGCGTCGTGAGGACCGAGACGCTGATCCTGGCCGCGCACGGCAGCGCCGATCCCCGGTCGGCGGCCGTCGCGCAGGCGCTGGCGGGACGAATCCGCCGGTTGCGCCCCACCCTCGACGTCCATGCCGCTTTCCTCGAGCAGTCGCAGCCGTTCGTCGGCGACGTGTTGGCCCAGGTGGCGGCACGCGACGGTGCCGCGGTCGTGGTGCCGATGCTGCTGGCCAGCGCGTTTCATGCGCGGGTCGACCTGCCCGCGGTGATCGACGCATCTGGCGCCGAGGTCAGGCAGGCCGACGTCCTCGGCGAGGACCCGGCCCTCGTCACGCTTCTCGGTCAGCGCCTCGCCGATGCGGGCGCCTCGGCCGACCAGCGCGACCTGGGCGTCGTCGTCACCGCAGTGGGGTCCTCGAACGCGTCCGCGAACGCGCGTACCGCGAGGGTCGCCGAGGCCCTCGCGGCCAGGTCGCGGTGGGCAGGCGTGGAGATCGCCTTCGCCACGGGGCCGTCTCCGACCGTCGCGGAGGCCGCGGACCGGCTCAGGAGCCGGGGCGCCCGCAGGCTCGTCGTCGCCCCGTGGTTCCTCGCTCCCGGTCGGATCACCGATCGGGTCGCGAAAAATGCTGCCAGCCTTGGTATTTCGATGAGCGAACCACTCGGTTCGCACAATCTGGTCGCCGCCGCCCTGCTGGACCGGTTCGACGAGGCGCAGGCCCCTCCGATCGCCGCCTGATTCTCACCACGTTTGCTGGGTCTGTGCCAAGATATTGACGTGAACGCTCGACGCCGGCTCTTGGTGCGCCTCGTCGGTTGCTGTTTGACGATGGCGATGGCCGCGGGTGCGCTCGTCCTCACCTCGGCTCAGCGGTCCGGTCGGCCCCTCGACGGTGCGGCGACCATCGACGGGCCGTACGCGCTGCTGTTGGGTAGCTCGACCGACCTCGGCCCGTCGCGTTTCGGGCGGGCCGGGGTGACCGTGGCGCTGCGGGACGCGACACGGCCCGAGCCGCTGCTGCGGTGGGCGGCGGGCCGGGACCTCACGGTGCGCTGGCACCAGGGTGAGACCTGGGCCGTCGTCGAGGGTGAGCCCCCCAACGTCGCCGAGGCCTTCGACGTCGCGGTTCACGATTATCGCGGCCTGCAGGGCCAGGTGTTCTACGCCTCTGCGCAACAGCCTGCGGTGCCGAAGGCGATCCGCGGGACCGTCACCGACCTGGGTCGCATCCTCGGATTCACCCCGCATCGGGAGGCGCGCCCCGACTTCCTGCCGCTCGACGTGCCGGGAAGGGGCCTGACGCCGAGCCGGTTGCTCACCGCGTACAACGCGAGTTCGCTTGCCGCCCGGGGCTTTACCGGCAAGGGTCAGACCATCGTGTTCTTCGCCTTCAGCGGTTACGACCAGACCGATCTCGACGACTTCGCCTCGATGTCGGGACTGCCGCCGCTGAAGCCGATCCTCGTCGGCGGGCAGCCCAGCGAGTCGCGCGTGGAGACGGTGATGGACCTCGAAGTCGCCCACGCGGTCGCGCCGGACGCGCAGATGGTCGTGGTCAACGCCCGTCCGACACTCGAGGGCGGCCGCACCTACGAACGGATCGCGGAGATGTTCGACGCGACCAATCGGCAATTCCCCGGCGCGGTGTGGAGTCTGTCCATCGGATGGGGCTGCGACGCGTTGATCACCGCGACCGATCTGCGGCCGGTCCAGTCCGCCCTGGAACGCGCGCACCGCAACGGCACGTCGGTCTTCGACGCCAGCGGGGACACCGGAGGGTTGGAATGCAAGGGCGGGCCCAATTGGTCGGCCCCGCCAGGCCCTGACGACGTCGGCCTAGACGCCATCTCGTCGCTGCCTGGCATCACGTCGGTTGGCGGCACCACGCTCTCGACCGACAGGGACGGTCAGTGGGTGGCCGAACAGGCGTGGGTCGACTCACCCCTGTCCCAGGGCACCAGCGGCGGGGTGTCGAAGCTGTTTCCCCGCCCCGCCTGGCAGCAGCGGCTGACAGTCGAACGCGACACCGGGATGCGCAGACTGGTCCCCGACGTGTCCGCGCTGGCCGACCCGTTCACGGGCGTGAAGATCAGGTTCGACGGCCAGGACCTGGTCGGTGCGGGAACGTCGCAGGCCGCACCGGTCTGGGCGGGGTTCACCGCACTGATGAACCAGTACCTCCTCGCCAACGGCGGACGCAGGTTGGGCGACCTCAATCCGCTGCTGTACCGCGTGGCCGCAGGCGCCAACACGGCCGGATTCCGTGACGTCGGCCTCGGCGGCAACGCCGTCGACCTGTCCGCGCCCGGCTACGACCTGGTGACTGGACTGGGCAGTCCCAACGTCGACGCGCTGGTACGCGACTTCCTCGACATCCAGCGGGGAGTGGCGCCCCGATGAATTGTCGGGTGTGCCACCGGGACGTCCCCTCCGGCGAGTTCTGCGGGAACTGCGGCGCGACGTCCTTTCACCGGCGCGGTGACGGGCCGGACCACCTGCGTCTCTCGGCGCATGCGGCAGCGCCCACCGAGCGGGTCTTGAGCCCCGCGGTGACGAGCACCCTCTTTCCCGCGTTGCCCCGGCATTCGCGCCCGGCGTTCAGGTTGGCGTTGATCATCGTCGTGGCACTCCTGTTCACGGCCGCGCTCACCAAGTGGCAGGCGCCGCTGATCGGACTCGTCGTCTTCGGTCTGCCGCTGGTGTTCGTCGTCTACCTGTACGAAAGCGATGGCTTCGCCGACATCCCGGCGCTCAGCATCGCCGTCACCGCGGTGCTCGGCATCGGCCTCGGCATCGCCTGGGCACTGGCAACCGATTCCTCGGCCGCGAACACCGACGACGATGCGCTGGGCCTGCCACCCAGCCCGGTCAAGATCGTGATCATCGGACTCGCCGTGCCATTGGGGTTCCTCCTTGCGCTGTACGCCCCCATCGTGATCGTGCGCGTGTGGCGCCCTGGCACGCGAGAGTCGTTGAGCGGATTCGCGATCGGATCGCTGTCGGGGTTCGTCTTCGCGGGCGCGGGCAGCCTGACCCGGTTGGTGTCCGAGTTCGCGAACGGGGTGATCGACGAAGACGGCCGCCCCGCAATCCATCTGCTGATCGCCGGCGCGATCCAGGGCGTGGCGATACCGCTGACCGCGGCAGCGGTCGGTGGCGCGGTCGGTGCCACTCTCTGGTTCCGCCGACGGGACGACGCCGTGCAAAGACCATCGTGGTACGCATTGACCTCCCCCGTCCCCGCGATCGCGTTCGGGGTTGCGCTGTACCTCGTGCTCGCCCTGCTGGATTTCTTTCCGCTGCCGAACGACGTCGTCATGGCCATCTACGCACTGCTGGGAGTGGTTGCGCTCTACGCGGTTCGGCTCGTCGTGCACGCCACGCTGCTGCAGGAGGCACCCGATGCCATGCCGCCGGACGCCATGTCCCCGGAGTCGGTGGTGCTTTGCCCGCAATGCGAGCACGTCGTCCCGGATCTCCCGTTCTGTCCGAGTTGCGGGATCGCCGCCAACGCCGGATCTCGTTCGTCCCGCAGCGCGCGGCGCGCCACCAGACCGGTCCCGGTGGGTGGTGAACGATGAGCGCGCCGCTACTGCAATGGCCCGGCTACTCCGCTCCGGAGTCGACGTACGCGGCACCCGCCGTGCGCTCGACGTCGTCTGCGCGTTTGGTGGCGCTGGTGGCCGTGGGTGCGGTGCTCGTGATGGCCGCATCCGTGGCGGTGGCGGTGTGGGCCACCCCGCCAAGGGCCACCATCATCTGCCCACCCGATTGCGGTCGGCCGCCGATCAGCACGCCCGTCTCGATCAATCCGCGCTTCACGTCCAGCGACGGCGAGTTCTCGGTCTCCTATCCTGGCGAGGGCACCGCGTACGAGGCCACCCTCGAGGACAACGGCGTGGTTCTCGACCTCGTCGCCGGAGATGGTGGCACGCTGCGACTGTTCGGTCAGCCCGCGAACGGCCAGACACCGCGTCAGATCACCGAAGCCCTTGTCGCCGAACATTATCCGGATGCGACGTTCTCCTACGAGGTTCCCAATGCGCTGGTCGGCTACCAGGTGGGCTACGGCGAGGTCGCCGACGTCTACCCGGCGGCGGGCATCGGCGACGACGGGCGCAACCGCGTGCTGGTCATGGTCGCCGTCAAGAACGACTACGCACTGGTCGCCGCCGCGGCGGGGCCGTACCGAGAGTTCAGTCCGGACTTCGGGTCCGGCCACCCGTCGGGCGCCAACTTCCAACTGGCGCTGGACATGGCGAAGTACGTCAACAGCTTCACCTGGCGTGGGGATCCGCCCCGCTGACGTCAGGCCTTGCTCAGTGAGGTGGGCGTGGCCCGCCTGCCGTCGGCCACGGGCACGCCGATGCTGCCGGGGATCGGAGGGACCCGGGTGGCACGCACGTACACCGTGTCACCCTCCTTGAGCCCGAGCGCCTCGGCGTCACCGCGAGTGATCTGCGCGGTGAATGGGGAGTGGTCGGCTGCACTGGTCAGCTCGACGCGAACCTCGAAGCCCAACATGACGATCCGGTCGATGACGGCACGGATGACACCGGTTGCGGCCACGTTGTCGTCGGCCTGGGCGATGGCCATCTCGGGGTTGCGGCCGACGCGGATGTCGTGGGGCCGAACCAATGTGCCGTTCAGCGACGACACCGCGCCGAGGAAGGACATGACGAATGCGGTGGACGGCGTGTCGTACACCTCGGTCGGCGAGCCGACCTGTTCGATGCGGCCCTTGTTGAGCACCGCGATACGGTCGGCCACGTCGAGCGCCTCGGCCTGGTCGTGTGTGACGAGCACGGTGGTCACGTGCACCTCGTCATGCAGGCGACGCAGCCAGGCGCGCAGATCTTCTCGGACCTTGGCGTCGAGAGCGCCGAACGGCTCGTCGAGCAGCAGCACCTCGGGATCGACGGCGAGCGCACGGGCCAGCGCCATCCTCTGCCGTTGACCACCCGACAGTTGATTCGGGTAGCGCGCCTGAAAGCCGGCAAGACCAACGACTTCGAGCAGGTTGTCGACCTTGTCCTTGATCTCCGCCTTGGGCCGCTTGCGGATCTTCAGCCCGAACGCCACGTTGTCCCGCACGGTCAGATGCTTGAAGGCGGCGTAGTGCTGGAACACGAACCCGATCCCCCGCCGCTGCGGTGGCACCTTGGTGACGTCCTCGCCATTGATGGTGATCGTGCCCGAGTCGGGCTGATCGAGTCCCGCGATGGCGCGCAGCAGCGTGCTCTTGCCGGAACCACTCGGCCCCAGAAGCGCGGTGAGGGAGCCCTCCGGCACCACGAAGTCGATGTCGTCGAGCGCCACGAAGTCGCCGTAGCGCTTGTTGGCGCCCGACACGGTGATCGCGTTGGCCGGACGCTCTCGCTCATTGGAAGTCATCTGGTGCACCTTCTCAGCTTCACGTTCGGGACCACTCGTTCGGGATCACTTGGCGGCCTTCGCCCGGCGAGCGTCGAGGACCACCTGCACGATCAGGACCAGCACCGCCACGCCCATCAGCAGGGTGGACACGGCGTAGGCGCCGTACTCGTTGTTGCCGTTGTAGCGGTTGGACACCAGCAGGGTCAGCGTCTGAGACGTACCTGGCAGGTTGGAGGACACCATGATCACCGCGCCGAACTCGCCGAGCGTGCGTGCGATCGTCAGCACGATGCCGTAGGTGAGACCCCACCGGATCGACGGCAGCGTGATGCGCCAAAACGTCTGCCACCATTGCGATCCCAGTGTCGCCGCGGCCTCTTCCTGATCGGTGCCCAACTCGTGGAGCACCGGCTCGACCTCACGGATGACGAACGGCACGGTGACGAAGATGCTCGCCAGCACGATGCCGGGCAGGGCGTAGATGATCTTGAGGCCGAAGTCGTTCTCCAGGAAGCCAAGCGCGCCGCCCGAGCCCCACAGCAGGATCAGGGCGACACCGACCACCACGGGAGACACGGCGAACGGCAGGTCGATGACCGACTGCAGCAGGTTCTTGCCACGAAACCTGTTGCGCGCCAACACCAGGGCGGTCGGCACCCCGAAGAGCACGTTCAGTGGCACCGTGATCGCGACGACCAACAGCGACAGCTGCAGCGCCGACACCGCGGCAGGCGTGCTGATCGATTCGACGAACGCGCCGACACCTGGCTGAAAGGTCCGCCACAGGATCAACGAGACCGGCACGATCAACAGCACCAGCACGTAGGCCAACGCGACGTAGCGCAGGAGGTGCTTGGTCAACGGCGACAGGTTCACGGCGCCAGCTCCTCGCGCTTGGCCGCCCGGGAACCCACGAAGCGCAGGATGAACAGCACGACGAACGAGAAGATCAGCAGCACGATCGAGATCGCGGCCGCACCGGTGGGATCGTCGACCTCGATCGCCTTCCTGATCGCCTGCGAGGACACCTCGGTCTCACCGGGGATCGCCCCGCCGATCAGCACCACGGAGCCGAATTCTCCGATGGCCCTCGAGAAGGCCAGCCCCGTACCGGACAGCAGCGACGGAAGCAGCGCAGGCAGGATCACGTTGGTGAAGATGATCCAATTGTTGGCGCCGAGGGAGGCCGCCGCCTCCTCGGTTTCACGATCGAGTTCCAGCAGTACCGGCTGCACCGAACGCACGACGAACGGCAGGGTCACGAACAGCAGCGCCACGCCGACGCCCCACTTGGTGTGCTGAATGTGGATGCCAACCGGGCTGTTCGGGCCGTAGAGCGCCAACATGACCAGGCTGGCGACGATGGTCGGCAGGGCGAACGGCAGGTCGATGACGGCGTCGACGAGACGTTTGCCGGGAAAGTCGTCGCGAGTCAACACCCAGGCGATGAGTAGTCCGAAGAACAGGTTGATGACCGCCACGCCGAGCGAGATCGTCAGCGTCACCTTGAACGACTCCACGGCACCGTGGGACGTCACCGAACCGTAGAACGCCGACCACCCGCCGCCCGCGGACTGCCAGACGATCGCGGCCAGCGGCAGCAGCACGATGACGCTCAGCCAAATCGAGGCGACTCCGACGCGCAGCGACGTGCTGCCGTAGCCGTTGCGGCTCGACCCGCGCCTGGCCCGCCCCGGCTTCTCGGAGCCGGGGCCGGAGGCTTCGGGTTTCGGGTCGAGGACAGCTGTCACTTAGTGGGCGCCTTGAAGATCTTCGTGATCGACCCGTTCTCCTTGTCGAACAGGGCCGGGTCCACCTCGGTCCACCCGCCGAGATCGGCGATCGTCCACAGCTTCTCCGGCGTCGGGAAGTCCGCGGTGAAGTCGGCCGCGACGGCCGGGTCGACGGGGCGGAAACCTGCCTCTGCCCATAGCTTTTGACCCTCCGGCGTGTACAGGAAGTTCTTCAGCGCGGTGGCCTGCTCCAGGTGTTGTGACGACGACACCACTGCCACGGGGTTCTCGATCTTGAACGTCTGCGGCGGGGTGATGTGCTCGACCGGACTTCCCGACCGCTCGGTGTTGATCGCCTCGTTCTCGTAGCTGATCAAGACGTCGCCGGTGCCCTGCAGGAACGTCGTCGTGGCCGACTTGCCGGAGTCCGGCCGCGCCTTGACGTGCTCGGTCACCAGCTTGGTGACGAAGTCGAGGCCGGCTTGCGGATTCGCACCGCCCTGGCTCTTGACGGCGTACGGCGCCAAGACATTCCACTTGGCCGAACCGGAGCTGCCCGGATCCGGCGTGACGACCTCGAGGCCGGGCTGGAGCAGGTCGTCCCAGTCCTTGATGTTCTTCGGGTTGCCCTTCCGGACGACGAGCGTCACGACCGATCCGAACGGGATGCCCTTGGTGGCGTCGGCGTTCCAGTCCTTGGCGACCTTGTCGGCCTTGACCAGACGGGTGATGTCCGGCTCGACCGAGAAGTTGACGATGTCGGCAGGGCTGCCCTTCTCCACCGATCGGGACTGATCGCCCGAAGCTCCGTAACCCGCCGTCACGGCGACGCCCTTGCCCTCCGGGGTAGCCGCGAACGCCGGAATGATCTTGTCCCAGCCCGGTTGCGGTACCGCGTATGCGACGAGGTTCAAGGTGACGTCCGCGGCGGGCTGGTCGCCGCCGCCTGCCACGTCACTGGAGCCGCCGCCACCGCACGCGGCCAGCAGCGCCGCCGAGACGGCCAACACCCCGGCCGATCTCCAGGACTTGAGCAGACTGCGCTTCGAGGTGGGCATGGGGTGGGCCTTTCCGTACGGGTGAATTCTGGAAGAGGTACCCGCGGCGGCGGAAGAGCGATGGTTGAGCACGTCAGGCGAACCCGGCCGCTACCTCTCCCAAACCGCGCAACGGGATGGGGTCAGCGACAACAGTGCACGTCTGCAACAGCGCAACTACCCACGGCAATGAGGGCCAAAACGTGGCCCTCGGTGATGCCGGACGCTGCTTGCATGGCGCGAATCGTAACAGAGGGCACCCAGCGGGCCAGATCGAGCGACCTGGGACCTGGCCGCCCCGCCCTCAACGGGTGAGAACCCAGGTCAGCAGCACCAGGACGACCAGGATGACCAGCACCAACGTGACCCGAGACCGGGGCATCCCCGTCACGACGGGTCCTCGTCGACGTGCCGGGCTCGCCTCAGCAGGCGGATGCCGTTGCCCAGCGCCCCGTCCAGTACGACGGCAACCGAGTAGGCCAATGCCAGCACCACCGGCATCACGATCACCGTCTGGGTGACGAAGCCAAGACCGGACAGCCACAGTTCGACGCCATCCCACCAACTCAGGAAGCCGTTCATCGGTCCCACCCTACGATCTATCCGTGAGTGATCTACCCGTGAGTGATCTACCCGTGAGTGACCTACCCGCGAGTGACTCGGTGGACGCGACTCCTGCACGCACGACGTGCCTGATCGCGGGGGGAGGCCCGGCGGGCATGATGCTGGGCCTGCTGCTGGCCCGTGGCGGTGTCGAGGTCACGGTCATGGAGAAGCACGCCGACTTCCTCCGCGACTTCCGTGGCGACACCGTGCACGCCAGCACGCTGCGACTGCTCGACGACCTCGGCTTGGGTGTCGAATTCGATCGCCTGGTGCACCGGAACATCGACACGGTCGGCATGCAGGTACAGGGCGTACGGGTGGACATCGACCTGCGCCACCTCCCAGGCCCGCACCAGCGCATCGCCCTGGTTCCGCAGTGGGACTTCCTCGAGTTGCTGGCGACGGCGGCGGAGAAGGAGCCGACGTTCCGGTTGATGCGCAGCACCGAGGTGCTCGAACCGCTCTGGCACGGCGGTGCCGTCGCCGGAGTGCGGTACCGCGGACCCGACGGCGTCGACGCCGAGATGCGCGCGGATCTGACCGTCGCTTGCGATGGCAGGGGTTCGACCCTGCGGGCGGCACTGACGGCTTCGAACGGATTGCAGCTCAAGAGCTTCGGTGCGCCGATGGACGTGTGGTGGTTCCGCCTGTCGCGGGCCGACGACGACCCGCCCGGCCTCGAAGGCGTGCTGGGAGCGGGCCACGCCTTGATCGTCATCGACCGCGGGGACTACTACCAATGCGCCTTCATCATCCCGAAGGGCAGTGATGCCGACCTGCGTGCCCAGGGCATCGAGTCCCTGCACCGCAGCATCGTGACCCTGGTGCCCTATCTGGCCGACCGCGTCGGCGAGCTCACGTCATTCGACGACGTGAAGCTTCTCGACGTGCAGCTCAATCGGTTGTCGCGGTGGTTCGTCGACGGCCTCCTGATGATCGGGGATGCCGCCCACGCGATGTCGCCGGTCGGCGGCGTCGGGATCAACCTCGCCGTCGCCGACGCCGTCGCCGCGGCGCGCGTCCTGGCCGCCCCCCTGCGCGCGGGACAGGTCGACACCAGGGACCTGACTCGAATTCAGGTCCGGCGCTGGATTCCGACGGCCCTGATCCAGGGCATCCAGCGGGTGATCCACGGGCGCGTCATCGCCGCGGCGGTGGACGGTACCGGTGAGGCGGCGCCGCCGCGGGGTCTGCGCCTCATCAGCCGGCTTCCGATCCTGCCCTCCGTCGCCGGATATCTCGTCGCCATCGGCCCGCTGCCCGAGCGGGCACCCAACTGGGCGAGACGCCCGCACGAGTAGACGAGTGGTGCCAATGCGGTTGATGATGTCCGCATGGTTCTCCAGCACAGCGGGCCCGACGACGACATCAGCACGGCCGATCACGTGCCCGAGGCGCCGTACACGGTGACCGCTCCCGTGCCGTACGCATCCGGCGGGTCGCTGCGCAACCCGTTCCCACCGATCGCGGACTACGGCTTCCTGTCGGACTGCGAGAACACCTGCCTGGTGTCGTCGGCCGGATCGGTGGAGTGGTTGTGCGTGCCGCGCCCGGACTCGCCCAGTGTCTTCGGGGCGATCCTGGACCGCGGCGCCGGGCACTTCCGGCTCGGCCCCTACGGCGTGACCGTTCCTTCCGCCCGCCGCTATCTGCCCGGCAGCCTGATCATGGAGACCACCTGGCAGACGCACACCGGCTGGCTGATCGTCCGCGACGCGCTGGTGATGGGGCCGTGGCACGACCTGGACACCCGCTCGCGGACGCACCGTCGCACCCCGATGGACTGGGATGCCGAGCACATCCTGCTGCGCACCGTGCGATGCGTCAGCGGAGTCGTCGAACTGGTGATGGGCTGCGAGCCGTCCTTCGACTATCACCGCGAATCCGCGACGTGGGAGTACTCGGCGGCGGCGTACGGCGAGGCGATCGCAAGGGCGAGCAAGAACCCCGAGGCGCACCCGACGTTGCGGCTGACGACCAACCTGCGCATCGGGCTGGAGGGTCACGAAGCCAGGGCCAGGACCCGTCTCACCGAGGGTGACAACGTGTTCGTCGCGTTGAGCTGGTCGGGGCACCCCGCACCGCAGACGTTCGAAGAAGCCTCCGACAAGATGTGGAAGACCAGCGAGTCGTGGCGGCAATGGATCAACATCGGCGACTTCCCCGACCACCCGTGGCGGTCCTACCTCCAGCGCAGCGCGTTGACGCTGAAGGGTCTGACCTACTCCCCCACCGGTGCGCTATTGGCGGCCAGCACCACGTCGTTGCCGGAAACACCGCAGGGCGAACGCAATTGGGACTACCGCTACGCGTGGGTGCGTGACTCGACCTTCGCCCTGTGGGGCCTGTATACGTTGGGCCTGGACCGCGAGGCCGACGACTTCTTCTCGTTCATCGCCGACGTATCCGGCGCCAACAACGGCGAGCGTCATCCCCTTCAGGTGATGTATGCCGTCGGTGGTGAGCGCGAGCTCGTCGAGGACGAGCTCCATCACCTTTCGGGCTACGACAATTCGCGACCGGTTCGCATCGGCAACGGGGCGTATAACCAGATGCAGCACGACATCTGGGGCACCATGCTCGACTCGGTGTATCTGCATGCCAAGTCCCGCGAGCAGATCCCGGAGATGCTGTGGCCGGTGCTCAAGCTTCAGGTCGAAGAGGCCATCAAGCACTGGCGCGAACCCGACCGCGGCATCTGGGAGGTGCGTGGCGAGCCGCAGCACTTCACGTCGAGCAAGGTGATGTGCTGGGTGGCGCTCGACCGCGGCTCCAAGCTGGCCGATCTGCAGGGCGAGAAGAGCTACGCCCAGCAGTGGCGGGTGATCGCCGAGGAGATCAAGGCCGACATCCTCGCCCACGGCGTCGACCATCGCGGCGCGTTGACTCAGCGCTACGGCGACAACGCACTGGACGCGTCGCTGCTGCTGGTGCCGCTGGTGCGCTTCCTGCCGTCCGACGATCCCCGGGTGCGGGCGACGGTGCTCGCCATTGCCGACGAGCTCACCGAGGACGGACTGGTGCTGCGCTACCGCACCGAGGAGACCGACGACGGCCTGTCAGGAGAGGAGGGATCGTTCACGATCTGCTCGTTCTGGCTGGTGTCGGCGCTGGTCGAGATCGGTGAGATCAGCCGGGCAAAGCATCTGTGCGAGCGGCTGCTGTCGTTCGCCAGTCCGCTGCA
>NZ_JBEVLO010000172.1:0-7004 GCF_040509115.1 Mycobacterium sp.
GATCGGGTGCGCAGCAGTCCCCTGCTGAAGGGGATTCCAATAGCGCTGTTAGTCAACCCGATTCATCAAGCGGCCAGAGCGGGCAGTCAAGTCCGCAGCAGTCCCCGGGCGACGGAGCCACCGATGGGGCCGCCTCGAATCACGCCGAAGGGCGCGACCCGCAGTCGACGTCGCAGCAGGGTGCGACCGACCAGCCGAATGGCAGGCCCGATGCACAGCAGGGTGCGACCGACAAGCCGAGCAACCAGCCCGTCCCGCAGCAGGTCACTGAGGCTGGTGGGCCCAACACCGTGGGTACGAACACCGCGGGTACCGACAGTACTGGTACGGACACCGGCAATTCGACTCCAACGCAGCATGACTCGCAGTCGAGTCAGGATTCCAGCCGCGGACCCGAGCCCGCGTCCCCCGAGAGGGGTGACAACGGGGCGTCGGATACCCCACCGGCGCATGCCGAGACGCCGCCGCCCGTTTCACAACCACCGACCGGCGGGCCGTCCGAGTCCCCGACGGCGGATGGCGGATCGGCGACCCAATCGGCCCCGCCGGACCAGATGCCCGCCGCGACTTCAGATCTCGGCGATGCTGCACCGCCACCGGACAGACCGCACGAGGAAGGCGGGCCGCCGAGCGACCAGCCCTCGCATGTCGGCACGTCGCCGTCCGATACCAACGGCAGTTCCAGCTCCCCGAACCAGTCGCCGCCACCGTCAACAGCGGAACCCAACACCGGAACCCCACCACCGCCCGCCACCACGTCGACCACGCCGCCGCTTGCTGCGAATTCCGGCACGGTAGCCAGCCCGCCGCCCGCGCCGGCGAACGCTCCGACCAACGCGCCGTCAACTGGCTCCGCAACCTCGCCCGGTGCACAGCCGGGGCCCCCCAACACCTCGTCGGCTCCCACCACGTCGAACACCCCGAGCGGATCGTCGTCCCCAAGCTCGACGGCTACCCAAACGCCCACTCAGGCTGGCACCCAGGCGAAGTCGGGGTCGGCGGGCCTGGGGGCGTCGTCGAACTCGGCACCGACGGCCGTGTCCAACATCGCGAGCAGCACCGCCTCGGCACCGGCCTCACGATCGACCGCGCAAGAGCAATCCGAAGTCGTGGTTGGAATGGTGCCCGCGCAGACGCCGCCGGCGGCCGACACGTCGCCCAGGCCGCGACCCAAGGTCACCAGCGGAGGGCCACCGCGCAAGTTGCCACCACCGCAGCACGATCCGAATGTCGACGTGTCCAGTGACGAGTCGTGGCGCCACGACCCCGCAACGACCGCGGAGTGGTTCGAGCCACTGGATCCGACGCCTCGCGAGGATGTCGATGCCCATCGCGACGATGCGTTCATGCAGACGGTGGACGCCGAGGTTGCAAACGTGCTCACAGACAGCACGCCCACCCGCATGCCGACCCCGCACACCACCCTGATCCGGTACGACCTGAGGCGAATCGAGGTGGCGCCGAACAAGTTCGTGCAGGAATATACGGTCAAGTTGAACGTGTCGGCAGACCGCGATCCCGCCATCGAGTCCGACACCGTGGCCAACATCCAAGCCAAGGTGAAGGCCGGAGTCGACAGTCTGCTGAACAATGGCAACCGCCTACCGAGCGGAGACGAATTCCGCGTCAAGGTCGACTTCACCGACATCGGGGCCCACGCCACGGTCAGAGTTGGCAACTTCGAGGAGAACACGCAGACGAGGTGGCGGCCGGACGCCAGCGAGAACGTGCTCGCCCACGAGATTCTGCACTACCTCGGCGTGCCCGACGAGGGCCGGGACGGAAGGATCGCGCTCCGTCGACACGACCAGAACTCGGGGGTGCACGGCAGCGACGGCGGCATGATGGGTCCGGACGTTCTGGGGCACGATCCGCGTCTGCGCCCGCGTCACCTGTGGATGGTGGAGCGTGCGGCGAACAGCCAGTTGCTGGTGCCCACGTCGCTGCTCACCGCAGCCGACAATGCGCGCCCACCGTTGCCCCCCAAGGTCTTCGACGTTGACGACCAGCCAAGCGAGACGTCGCGCGCGCCGAAGCCCGCAGCGAAGCGCGACCGTTCGACTCCACCCCGCGACGCTCCTCCGGCGAAACGAGCACGGGTCGACGACTCGGGTCCGTCAGCGCATTCCGACGACGCCGACGTCGACATGGCCGACGACACCCAACCGGACCCTGGCTCGGTGGCCCAGCAACTCAGCGGACTCACCCTCGTTGCCGACACGAGGACCAACGGCAAGTTCGATGAACTGCTGCTGAGCAAGCTCGACAAGCCGCTGACCAAGGAGAATTACCTAGAGCGCCTGAATGACAGCGTCGACCACGATCATCCAATATCGTTCGTGGTCAACGCCACTGTGTCGCACAAGGGTCTCGACCAGCTGGCCGACGTGGTCAACAGCATCATGAATGGGGCCGAGGGCCTCGACGGCCGAGTCGCCGTGGTGGTCGGTGTCAATGCTCCACCCAGCGCCCAGGCGGACCTGAAGGCCGCTCTCGACGCCGCCAAGACACAGCTCGACGGTATCCAACACCCAGTGGCGTTGGTCGGCAGCCTCGTC
The DNA here is from genome assembly GCF_040509115.1 of Mycobacterium sp. Lineage (GTDB taxonomy): Bacteria > Actinomycetota > Actinomycetes > Mycobacteriales > Mycobacteriaceae > Mycobacterium. The sequence goes on from NZ_JBEVLO010000172.1 coordinate 2,559, forward strand.
CACGTTCCCGACCCGAAGAAATTGCCTTACGGAACCTGGCGCAATGAAACCCTGAACAGCGGGGCGCACCGCGACGCCGTCGAGGCGATGGCCGCGAGGGGCACCCACCCGTACATCTCGATCCAGGACTTCGACGGCGCCTCGCGCACGGTCGAGGGCGGCAAGCACATCTTCAACCACGTCATCGATTCGTTGCGGACCGCGCCCGGACTGCCCGCGGCCAAACCTCTTGCCTACATTGGTGGTTACCGCGCCTCCGCCGACATCGTCGACGCGACGAAGGCTCGAAACAAGAAGATGAGCGCCGACAAGAAGTCCGATCCCAGGGACAGGCGGTTTCCGCCGGACGCGAAGAAGAAATTGAATGCGTCCGACTTCGCAGACGACTTCAACCGGCGGATCGGCCAAGACATGGCCACCCGGGATCGGTTGGCCGCCCTCGGCCCCCTTCTTCCCTACTCGCCGGAACCCAACTTGTTCATCGACGCGATCCCACCGTTCGTCGACGGAGAGGTGCGTTTCAGCAGCGCCGAATCCGAGGCCGACGGTCTGAACACCGCGCTCGCGGCGTTTCATGCCAACGAACTCCGGTCCATGTATCCGGCACCCGGGTATCCGTCCAAGCGGGATACGAAACTGTCGAAGCCGGTGATCGAGACGACGATCGAGCAAAACTCGGCCTCGGCTTTGCACGTCGATGCGAGCACCGGGCGCCACGCCATTCGAGGCGAGTCGTTCGTCGCCGACTTCCACGGTTCGGCGATCGAAACCGACCTGTCGCGCTTGGCGAGGGACTACGCCAAGAAGAACCAGGTCCCTCAGACGCATGCCAACTTGGCCAAGACCGTCGGCCGCCTCCACAACAACGAGAAGAAGATTGACAAGCGTGGACTCAGTCTGGCGGCGGTCCGCGACGACCTCCCGAGAGTCCTAGGTCCCGGCGACAAGCCGGTCGATTCCGCAATCTTCACCTCCGAGGGAGACCTCGCCCGCAACAACCTCCCCCAAGGGGTCACCGCTACGTCCGAGAAGGCCGGTCTGGAGCGCGCTCTCGATCCCAAGTTGTCGACCGCAGTCGGCCAGGCTGTCGACCCCGACACGCCCGGCGCGCGACCACAGACCATCTATACCGGCATCGACCAAGGCGACCGCCGTCAGATGATCGTGGGCGCTGTGGGCGTTGCGATTTCAGGTCCCCAAGCTGCGCTGCAATACCGCTTCCACCAACTCCACGGCATCGCGATCGATGGGAAATCCGGCAGCACCGCCGCGAACGGCCTCTACGCCGCCGTTGCGGCACAGCTGGGGAAGGGGGACAAACGGAGCCCGGACACACTCCGCAACGACGCCATCAGATCGGTCGCCACGGTCGATCCGACGAGCGGCGACGCCGTCGGCCCGGAGCTCGCCAACTTCGACTCCGACCACCCGACAACCCCCGGCGACCTCGTCAATGCGGTATTGCAGCCCAGTCCCACTCCCACACCGCCCGACTGGTCGGGTCGCGAGAGACGTCCACTCGTGTCGCGCGAGGAAATGAGAAGGGCGCAGCGGTATTACGGCGGAAGAGGGGACGAGGGCGAGTCCGGGTCCGAGACGGTAACCGGCGATCCAGAGCCAACTCCAGACCCGGCGAACTCCATTCGCAACGCCGAGGCCATTGCCATCAAGACGCTGGCGACGCACCTCCGTCGTCCGATCGAGGTGCATTATCCAGGCGAGCCTCCGGTCACCCATACCCCGGCCGATCCGACGAAGGCGAGTGCCGGGTCACCGGTGCGGATAGAGGCGACACCCTTGCCCAATGGGCGCAGTACGTTCTCCGCCAGTGCACCGCCGTCGTCGCTCGAGGGTCCGGTTTCCGGGCTGTCCGATACGGTGAGCCCGGCCGGGGATCGGTCCGGCCAGGCGGATCGGGGTGGGTCCTCGCCGGCCGAGTCGCGGGTGGAGTTGCCGCGATCGGAGCAATCTCATCGCGACGTCGCCGAGTGGGTGGGCGACGTCAACAACGATGGGGATCGCTCGGTGTTGCCTGCGGGTGAGCGGTTGACCAATTGCGGTCCCACGACGTGGGCGGTGTTCGATCGGCTCTCGGGAACGCATAGTTTTGGGCGGGCGCATCCCGTGCAGTTGCGGGCCGAAGACGTTGGTGACGTCACGGGGTTGCCTTTGCTGGCGAGTGATCCCGACGCAATCGCCGACCAGCTGCGCGACGCGGGTGTGGGCGCGCACACCGTGGTGGCGGTCAGGTTCGACAACGGGTTGGCGCACAGCTTCAACGCCATGTTCGACGGTGATGGCGTGTGGGCCGTCGATGGGCAGCACGGCACGATCACCGCGTGGCCGCCGAGTCTGGGCCGGGAGGGCAACCCGGTCACCGGCTGGTTCGCCGGCACCCCTGCATCGCAGTCCGGTCATGGCGAGGTGAGCGGGATTGAGCAGGAGTTGGTGCACGGGGCGTCGCCCGACGTCACGCCCGACGTCACGCCCGAGGGTGCCTTCGAAGGGCTCGCGCAGGGTGCGTCCGCGGAGCCAACCACCGCGCAGGCAGACCCGCGTAAGACCGCCGCCGAGAGGAAGGAGAGGAGGGAGAGGAAGGCGCGAGAGGAACTCCTTTACGGAGACTTCGGCAGCCCCCGGGTCGTGCCGGTCACGTTCGAGGATGGGGAGCCGCTCGGAGGCAGCAGCGGCGTGCGCCTGCACCACGTGGACGGCCGTAAGGTGGCGATCAAGCCGACTCGCGGTGCGCGTGCCGTGAAGACCGAGTTGCTCGCCCAGGCCCTGATGCGCGCAGCGGGAGCTCCCACCCTGCAGGCGACACCGGTCCTCGTTCAGGGCAGGGGTGCCCAAATCCATCTGATGTCGGAATTCGTGGCAGGCAAGAAGCCGGACAAGTCGGTTCACGCCCAATTCGGCGGACACCCCGACGTCGCCCGGTTCGCCGCCGCGGACATGCTCCTCAGCAACTGGGACGGTCACAAGGACGACGCATACATGACCGCCGGTCGGCGAGTGGTGCGGATCGACGTCGGAGGCGCACTGGATGTACGTGCCCAAGGCGACATCCGGGAAGGGTGGCGGAGCTCCGACGTCGCCAAGGCGGACTTCGAGGTCGAGGAGATCAAGCCAGGTTCAGACATGCGGAAGAACAAGCCGTACGAGAAACTCACCGACCGGGAGATTGCCGATTCGATCCGCATGGTGGCCGACCACCTCACTCCAGAGGCCATCGACGACGCCATCCGCGAGTCCCGCTATCCGCGCGACGAGGGCGCGGAGTTGAAGACCGTCCTCCAGGCCCGAATCGCCAAGGCGCTCGAATGGGCGGACGGGGTATATCCCGCTCAGGAGATCGAGAACCGGTCCTTCGGAACAGTTCTCGAACGCAAGCCCCGGACGGCGCTGCAGCAGCTCGAGGAAGACTTCGGATACGAACCGACCGCAGATTTGGTCGACCCGCACACGATCGAGCAGCTGCGCTCGGATACCTTGGCCCGCAACGAGTCCGAGTACTCGACGATGCTGTCCGTGGGCGACTCTCCGGTGGCCGACGCCCTCGGTCCCAAGCCGCTCCCGTCCGAGAAGGAGGACGAACTCGAACCCCGGACGGCGTTGCAGCAGCTCGAAGAGGACTTCGGATACGAACCGACCGCAGATTTCGTAGACCCGCGCACGATCGAGCAGCTGCGCTCGGAGACTTTGGCCCGCAATGAGTCCGAGTACACGACGATGCTGTCAGTCCGCAAATCCCCGGTGGCCGACGCGCTTGGCCCCAAACCGTACGCGTTCGAGCAGAAGGTGGACGGCATCGTCCCCGAAGTTGGTCCGGAGGAATTGTTCCGCGCCTCGCAGCACGGCGACGACCGCGCCCGCAAGCGATTTGCCGAGCACTCCGCCATGCTCGACGGCGGCGTACTCATTCGTCGGATGTCGGAGGCCGAGGTCGAGGCCTTCCAGACCGCCCTCGCCTCCGACGACCTCCTCGAGATTGAGAAAGCACTCTTCCCTACTCCTCCGCCTGGTGCTGCGTGGGGAAAACGCGGCGAGATAGTCTGGTCCCTCAACGACACCTTTCAGTTCACCCGGGAGCTCAAACCCGACACTGCGGGATCGGTGTCGGGTGCTACCCGCCATGACCCCGAGGACTACAAGAAGGTCCTCGAAATCCCGGTGACCGCGGAGATGGCCAGACAACTCGGCCAGAACCTCTACATCAGCAACCCGGTGAAGGGCGCGAAACCAGCAGCCTTCCAGGGCAATCCGAATTTGAAGTACGAGGGCACCGCAGGCGGGGCGAACAACTCCACTGGCGTGCCCAACGTGGTGATCAAACGCAACGGCTTCGCGGACTTCTGGTCGACGGTGCGCAAGGTCAGAGTCTTCGACGCCGCCGGACACGTCTCGGCGAACAGGTACGAACCCGCCGTTGAGACGGCCGCGGAGCGG
>NZ_JBEVLO010000173.1:0-4790 GCF_040509115.1 Mycobacterium sp.
GCCGCCGCGAGGAGTGAGTTAGTCTCGAGCCGACCGACCGGTACCCGCGATTTCGGGACTGGAACGACTCAGATCACGAACATGCGAGGTCGTCTGCGATGGTGCAGCCCCATGGGCAAGCCTGGGGTCCCCCCGACGGATTGCGTCCGGCCCGGCTGACGGTGGGCGTCATCTCCGCGGGCCGAGTGGGCACCGCCCTTGGCGTCGCGCTCGAGCGCGTCGAGCACGTCGTCGTGGCGTGTAGCGCCATCTCCCGTGCGTCGCTGCAGAGGGCCGAGCGCCGACTGCCCGACACCCAGATCCTTCCCGTGCCCGACGTTGCCGCCCTGGCCGAGCTGCTGTTGCTGGCGGTTCCCGATGCCGAACTCGCGGGTCTCGTCTCCGGGCTGGCGGCCACCGGTGCGGTCAAGCCGGGCACGATAGTGGTGCACACCTCGGGGGCCAACGGCATCGGCATCCTCGCCCCGTTGACCGCCCTCGGCTGCATTCCGCTGGCGATCCACCCCGCCATGACGTTCACCGGTGCCGACGAGGACATCGCGCGACTGGCGGGTGCGTGCTTCGGCATCACCGCCGCCGACGAGGTCGGGTACGCCGTCGCCCAGTCCCTGGTCCTTGAGATCGGCGGCGAGCCGTTCGGCGTGCGGGAGGACGCTCGACCGCTCTACCACGCGGCGCTCGCCCACGCGGGCAACCACGTGATCACCGTCCTGCTCGACGCGGTCGAGGCCCTGCGCGCCGCGCTGCGTGGCGAGGAGCTGCTCGGCCAGGAAGTCGTCGGGGATTCGCCGGGTGGCATCGCCGAACGGGTCATCGCCCCACTCGCCCGTGCGTCTCTGGAGAACGCGCTGCAACGCGGGCAGTCCGCACTCACCGGTCCGGTCGCCCGTGGTGACGCCGCGGCCGTCGTCACCCACCTTCGCGCCCTCGAGGACGTCGATCCTGAACTCGCGCAAGCATATCGGGCCAATTCGCTGCGGACTGCGCAACGCGCGCATGCTCCCGACGAGGTCTTCGCCGTGCTCGCACCGAACGATGGGGCACAGTCGTGACCGTTCGCAAACCGCCCAAGTTCGACGCCGGTGAACTCAACGTCTACCGCAGTCCGCGGGACGTCTCAGACGTGTCCCGCGCGCTGCGGACCACAGGGCGGCGCGTCGTGCTGGTGCCGACGATGGGCGCATTGCACGACGGCCATCTGGCATTGGTGCACGCCGCCAAGCGCGTGCCCGGTGCGGTCGTCGTGGTGTCGATCTTCGTCAACCCGCTTCAGTTCGGCGCGGGTGAAGATCTCGACGCCTACCCGCGCACGTTCGACGACGACCTCGCGGTGCTACGGGCCGAAGGCGTCGAGATCGTGTTCGCCCCCACCGCAACGGGCATGTATCCCAGCGGGCAGCGCACGACCGTGCTGCCGGGGCCGCTGGGCGCCGAGCTCGAAGGTGCTTCCCGACCAGGGCATTTCGCAGGCGTCCTGACAGTGGTCCTCAAGCTGCTGCAGATCGTCAGGCCGGACCGGGCCTTCTTCGGCGAGAAGGACTACCAGCAGCTGGTCCTGGTGCGCCAGATGGCGGACGACTTCGACACCGGCGTGCAGATCGTCGGCGTGCCGATCGTGCGGGAACCGGATGGGCTGGCGATGTCGTCGCGCAACCGGTATCTCGACGACGTCGAGCGCGAGCACGCCGGCGCGCTCTCGGCGGCCCTGCTGGCGGGCATGTACGCCGCGTCACGGGGTGGCAGCGAGGCGTTGGACGCCGCCCGCGCCGTACTCGACGAGGTGCCAGCGATCGACGTCGACTACCTGGAGGTCAGGGACACCTGGCTCGGGCCAGCCCCGACCGAGGGTGCCGCGCGCCTGCTGGTCGCGGCCAGGCTCGGAGGAACCCGCCTGCTGGACAACATCGCCATCGACGTCGGCGCCGCCGCAGGCATCGACGGGCATTCTCGCGTCGGGTCAGACGAGAGCCACGAATTGCCTTGGAGGAACTGACGCCGTGCTGCTCGCGATCGACGTCCGCAACACCCACACCGTGGTCGGATTGATCTCCGGCGCAGGCGATCATGCCAAGGTGGTGCATAACTGGCGGATTCGCACCGAGGCCGAGGTCACCGCCGATGAGCTGGCGCTGACCCTCGACGGCCTCATCGGCGACGACGCCGAGCGGCTCACCGGCGCGACGGGTCTGTCGACGGTGCCGTCCGTGTTGCACGAGATTCGGGTCATGCTCGAGCAGTACTGGTCCTCTGTTCCGCACGTGCTCATCGAACCCGGTGTGCGGACCGGGATTCCGCTACTCGTCGACAATCCCAAGGAAGTCGGCGCCGACCGCATCGTGAACTGCCTTGCGGCGTATCAGAAGTACGCCAGAGCGGCGATCGTCGTCGACTTCGGTTCGTCCATCTGCGTCGACGTCGTGTCGGCGAAGGGTGAATTCCTCGGAGGCGCAATCGCGCCAGGCATTCAAGTGTCCTCCGATGCCGCGGCGGCCCGTTCGGCCGCCCTGCGCCGGGTGGAGTTGACCCGTCCCCGTTCCGTGGTCGGCAAGAACACCGTCGAGTGCATGCAGGCGGGCGCGGTCTTCGGTTTCGCCGGACTGGTGGACGGACTGGTCAATCGGATCCGCGAGGACGTCGACGGCTTCGGCGGTAGTGACGTGGCCGTGGTGGCGACCGGGCATGCCGCCCCGCTGCTGCTGCCCGACCTGCGCACCGTGGACCACCACGATCCGCACCTGACGCTGGAGGGTTTGCGGTTGGTGTTCGAGCGCAATCAGGACAGCACCCGGGGAAAGCTCCGACAAGCCCGCTGACGCGGCATTCCGCGACGTCCTCCTGTTGACGTGGCGGGCGCGCGAGAGAATCATGTGTTGCGTATTGCACTGCTCGTTGCGCACCATGCAACAGTCGGAGGAAATCTTGGCAGCCCCCAAGGTCGTCGTCATCGGTGCGGGCATCGTCGGAAGCTCGCTGGCCGACGAACTCACCGCCCGCGGTTGGACGGACGTCACCGTGCTCGATCGTGGACCGTTGTTCGCCACCGGCGGGTCGACGTCACATGCCCCTGGCCTGGTGTTTCAGACCAACCCGTCGAAGACCATGACCGAGTTCGCCAAGTACACGGTGCAGAAGTTCGGGGCCCTCGACCCGAGCAGCGGGTGGGCCTTCAATCCGCTCGGCGGTCTCGAGGTGGCCTCGACCCCCGAACGCTGGGCCGATCTGCACCGCAAGGCGGGCTGGGCGCAGTCGTGGGGCATCCAGGGTGAGCTGCTGACGGCAGGCCAGTGCGCCGAGTTGCACCCGTTGCTGGACGCCGATCGCATCCTCGGCGGATTCCACACGCCCACCGACGGATTGGTGAAGGCGGTGCGCGCCGTGGAGGCGCAGGCGCAGGCGGCCACCGCGCGTGGCGCGCGGTTCGTGCCGAACACCGAAGTGCTCGGCATCGTCGACGACGGCAAGAAGGTCACCGGGGTCCAGACCGCCGACGGTGTCATCGCCGCCGACGTCGTGGTGTGCTGCGCAGGGTTCTGGGGTGCGCAGCTCGCCAAAGAGGTCGGCCTGGTGGTGCCCCTGGTGCCCATGGCCCACCAGTACGCGACGACCGGGCGGATCGAACCGCTGGTAGGACGCAACACCGAGCTGGCCGAGGCGGGACTGCCGATCCTGCGCCACCAGGATCAGGACCTCTACTTCCGTGAGCACGTCGACCGCATCGGCATCGGCTACTACGGGCACGACCCGATGCCCGTGAACATGTCGACGCTCGCCGCCGACACCGCGGGCGAGCAGATGCCGTCGATGCTCCCGTTCACCGACGACGACTTCGCGCCTGCCTGGCAGGAATCGCTGAAACTGCTTCCCGTGCTTGGTGAATCGAAGATCGAGCAGGGCTTCAACGGGATCTTCTCGTTCACCCCCGACGGCTTCTCGATCATGGGCGAGCACCGCGAGCTGAGCGGCTTCTGGGTCGCAGAGGCGGTTTGGGTCACGCACTCGGCGGGTGTCGCCAAGGCCACCGCAGAGTGGATCATCGACGGCACGCCGTCCACCGACGTCCACGAATGCGACCTCTACCGCTTCGAGGACGTCGCCCGCACCGACGACTTCATCCTGACGACCAGCTCACAGGCCTTCGTCGAGGTGTACGACATCATCCACCCGCACCAGTACCGGGAGGCCCTCCGCGGCCTGCGCACCAGCCCGTTCTACCCGACGCAGAAGGAGCTCGGCGCCTTCTTCTTCGAGGGCGGCGGCTGGGAGCGGCCGGCCTGGTACGAGGCGAACGCCGAACTCGCACAACGACTCCGCAACGAGGGCCTGGCGTTCCCCGAACGCGACGAATGGTCGGCGAAGTTCTGGTCGCCGATCTCGATCGCCGAGGCGCACTGGACTCGGGAGCGGGTCGCCATGTACGACATGACGCCGCTCACCCGCTACGAGGTGACGGGACGCGGAGCGGTGGACCTGCTGCAACGCCTCACGACGAACAACGTCGACAAGAGCGTCGGCTCGGTCACCTACACCCTGCTGCTCGACGAGACCGGCGGCGTCCGAAGCGATCTCACCGTGGCCCGCCTCGCCGCCGACCGCTTTCAGGTCGGCGCCAACGGTCCGATGGACTTCGATTGGTTGACCCGCCACCTCCCCGAGGACGGCAGTGTCACCGTCCGCGACATCACCGGTGCCACCTGCTGCGTCGGGGTGTGGGGTCCGCTCGCCCGCGAAGTGGTCGCGCCGCTGTGTTCTGACGACCTGTCGCACGAAGGCTTCAAGTACTTCCGCGCCCT
>NZ_JBEVLO010000174.1:0-2500 GCF_040509115.1 Mycobacterium sp.
CGATCCCTCGAAAGCGACGGGCTGGTAACCCTATACCCGCACACCGTCACCCACCCGATCTTGTCCCGTTGCGACGACGAGAAGGTGGATCGCGAGATCTCGGAATCGTGCCGGGCGGTCGAGATCAACACCGGGTGTGCGCCGACGATATTCGCCTATCCGAACGGTCAGCCGCAGGACTTCGACGGGCGCGCGAGAGAGGCGTTGCGCCGCAATGGCATTAGCTGGGCGCTGTCGACGACCGGCGGCTTCGCGGGGCCCGACTCCGACCCGTACGACCTACCCCGCCTTGGTTTGACGATAGAGTCCTTCTCGCAGTTCAAGCTGAAGGTCTCGGGTTTTGCCCTGCGACCGCGGCCATTCCATGCATCTGATTGCCTGAAAATGGCGCGAAGGATGACGACGGCCATGTCCCGGTCGAGAGACCACATATCCCGGTCGAGAGACCAAGAGCCGTCGTCCTTCGGGGCCTCGACGGTCGATGCATCCCCTGCGTTGCAGGCGAGTTCGTCGAGCGTAGTGCCCGGAGCGGTGGAGACCCGTCCCGGCTCCACCAGAGCTGGAGCGTCCTGATGGCGCGCAGCACGAGTCCCGTTCCTCTGCACACGATCGTCAAGCCGCTTGCCAAGGCCGCACCCGCGGTGTCGGTCATCGTGCCCGCCTATGGGGTGCGCGCCACGTTGCGCGAGGCCGTCGACAGCCTGCTGCGTCAGACCTTCCGCAACCTGGAAGTGGTGGTGATCGACGACGCCTGCCCCGATCACTGCACCGAGGTGCTGGCAGGCATCGACGACGCCCGGTTGGGCATCTTCCGCCTACAGCACAACGCCGGGCTGGTGGGGGCGCGCAACGCGGGCTTGGCACTGTCGAGCGCGCCGTTCGTGGCGCTGCTGGACGGCGACGACGTCAGCGATCCCAACCGCATCGCACGCCAGCTGGCTGCCTTCGAGGGCAGGCCCGACCTGGGCCTGGTGGGCTGCCTGTTCAATCGCATTGATCTGCAAGGCCGCATCGTCATCCGAGGAACCGATGACTGGGGCCTGGACGACGAGGCGTTGAAGCCGTTGATGCTGTTCGCCAATCCGTTCCCGGCGGTCGTACACATGGTGCGCCGCAGTGCGATCCCCGAGGGTGGGTTTCGCCCGATCTACGCCGAGGACTACGCGATGGCGGCCGACGTGGCAAGTCACCACGGCGTGACCCTGGTACGCGAGCCCCTGGTGGGCTACCGCGTGTCACCCGACGGCATCATGCACACCAAGCTCGACCAGGTGTCCCACGACGCCCTTCTCACCCAGCGCCGGTTGCTGGAGGAGGTCGGCATGAGCGCGCACCGCTGCGACCCGTCGCTGATGGCAGCGCTGATGCAATTCGGCGCCCAGCCCCCGGGGGGCCTGAGCTTCGAGCGCATGGTCGCCCTTCGCCAGTGGATGCAGGACGTCGAACAGGCCAACGCACGAAGCGGCCGCTACCCGGCCGACGCCCTTGCCCGCGCGATGGCGCGGGCCTGGGAGCTCGTGCTGGTACACGCGACCAAGCTGGAGCGGATGCGGTTCGGTCGTCGCTACGTCGTCGAACTGCTGTCATACCGGGCAGCCCAGGGACGGCTCCACGTTCGCGCACGTGCGCTGGCGCACGCCGTGCTGAATACGTTCAGACGGCCGCAGGCAGGGACACCATCCACAGCCGCAGACGACCGATCCTCTCCCGAGATGCGCGACGTTGACGTCCTCGAAGCATGAGCAGGACGTGGACGACGTGAGCAGCCCGGCCAAGGCCGACGTGGACGATTCCGAGGCGGGTGCGCTCGGCTCGCTGTCGAACACGTTGCGCCGCGGCGCAGCGATCTCGACCGTGATGCTGGTCTTCACGCAGCTGGTGACTCTGGGCCAGACCCTGGTCTTGGCCCGGCTGCTCTCACCCGCGGAGGTCGGTTGGTTCGCCGCAGGCACCGTGCTGTCCACGTTTCTGCTCACCTTCGCCGAAGGCGGCATGTCCAACGCACTGGTACAGCGGGAGGACAGGCTCGACGATGTTGCGGCCACCGTGTTTTGGGCGACGCTGCTCACCGGAATCGGGTGGGCCGTCGTGACCGTGGCCAGCGCGCCGTTGATGGCACGCATCTTCGGGAGCCACACCGTAGGGTTGATCACCGCGGTGTCGGCCGGGACGATCGTATTGCACGCGTTGACCTATGTGCCGGACGCACTGATGCAGCGCCGCTTTGACTTCCGTCAGCGACTGATCGTCCAGCCGGTCATCGTGGTGACCTTCGCTGTCACTTCGGTCACGCTGTGCGCCAACGGTTTCGGGGTCTGGGGGCTGGTCATCGGATCCTACTGCTCGATCGTGGCCTGGCTCGTCGCGACCTGGACCTTGGCCGGGTGGCGTCCCGGCGCGGGCGGGCGGCCGTCGTTCTCGCTCTGGCGTGAACTGGCCAGGTTCTCGATGCCCGTCGTGGTCTGGACCGTGGTCAATCGGGCGCGCGACCTGCTCGAGA
>NZ_JBEVLO010000175.1:0-5223 GCF_040509115.1 Mycobacterium sp.
CGGTGGCCACCCGGTGGAGCGGCCATCGTCATCACCGGAGTCTCAGACGTCGGCATCGAGTTTGATCTCGGCGCCGAGCTTCTCATGGACAATCTCGACCCCGTTGCCAAGACAGGCACCAGCCATGGACTTCTGGTACATGGTCCGGCGTCGCGAATTTCGTTGCGCAGGGTGAAGATCAGGTGGGCGGGCCATGCGAAGAGATCCCTTGGCGACGGAATCAGGGTGGTGGGCTGCCCTGCCGGGGCCGCCCCGCCGATGGGCTGGTCTGGACCACCGGCGCCGGTCGACGGAATAGCCTTGTCCGACTGCGTCGTTCGAGCCAGTCCGCAGGCGGGTGTGGTGATGCTCGGAGTGTCTGGCATCACCGTTGCTGGACTCCGGGTGGCCGACAGCGGTGCCGATGGGTTGCATTTCAACGCGTGCCGACGCGCCGAGATCGACGACTACACCGCGGTCGACACCGGCGACGACGGAATGGCGCTGGTGACATATTTCGCGCCTTGGTTCTCGTTCGACAGCACCGCGCATACCTTCTCGTTCCCGTCACTGACCGATTGGTCCAATGCCGACTTCACCATTGGCCACGTCAACGTGATCGGCAGCAGGGCAAACGGGGTCCGGATTGCGGGCGCGAACCGGATCACCATCAGACGGCTCCGCGTGGTCGGGGTGCGATCCGGCTCGGCGGTGATGATCGACTCAGCGCAACCGGGCACGGATGTCGGCTGGAACTACGTGGCCAGCCGCGCCGTCCGCGTCGATGACGTCACTGCGAGCAACTGCGACACGGGAATTCACCTCCTGGCTCGACCGAGCGGGCCTGCCGATCGACGATTCACCGATTTCGACGTCCACGTCGACCACGCGGCGCTCGACGACTGCGACAATTGGTCAGTGCGGGCGGAGTCACTGACCGCGCACAAGGTGCGTGGGCTTCGGCTGGAGAACTTCACCATCTCATCTACCTCGACCACGGGCGGCAACGGCGGCGTGGGGATCGACAAGGCGGACGGGATCTCGCTGAGCAACATCTCGATCCGGCACACGCGGCCGGTGATCGTCTTCACGGCGATACAGGCCGGTCAGCTTGCGGTCGACCATCTGAACGTGGCGATAGGCCCGCCAGGGCAGCGGACTGCCAGCACGACAGACGGTGTGTCGGTCGAGGGTTCCGACGGCGTCATCAACGGCAGTGCACTGGGGTGATCGGCCAACACGGGTCACACGGGGCCTCCGGTGCGCTTGGCGCAGTTCACATTCGGCTAGTGGCGTCCTTCGGAGGCCGCATCCTTGCGGCCAAGAGTGCGACTCCGGCAGTGAGCAACAAGAGGAAGAGGACGATGCCGTAGATCAGTATCTGCACCCGCCACACCTCCAGGAAGCAATATGCCACTACGCCAGAGGACGCGGCGATCACCGGACTGAAACTGAACATCCGCGCGAACGCATATCCGGCGAACCCGTACGCCAGAATCGTGTAGAGCCAGCCCCACGTCCCGTACGTCGAGTAGGTGTCGGCGAATACGGAATTGGTGAAGAAGTTCCCGGCGAAGGTCACCGAATAGCCATAGACCGATGCCTGTTTCCAACTGTCGTCCTTGGCCACCTTCGTGAACTGCAGGAAGGTCGGCTGTACGGCGGCCAGCGACGTCACCGCACCGCCCTGCTTCTCCCACGCCCCGCGCGCCACTGCATCCGCCACTCCGAGTGAGACTTGCGCCGGAACGGCGAGATAGGCCCCCGTCTGATACATGTTCATTGCCACCGGATTCGAGACTCCGGCTTCGCGGTAGTAGTTGGCGTTGCGGACGTAGTTGAGTGCTGTGAGCACGGCGAACCCGCTGAGCACGATCACCACGACCGCGGTCACCGCGCGCGCCCGCGACCCGCCGCCCACCCGCCGAGGTTGGCGGCTGCGCACCCATGCGGCCAGATAAACCGCGCATGCCATCAGCAGGGCAAGCCGCGAGGCGATCATCGCGTTGGCCAGCAACAGCAGTACCGCGACGACCATGTACGGCCACCCAATGACCTTCTTGCGCCAGAGGTACACGCCGAGGGGCGCAGCCAGGATGGTGGCGTACCGCAGCGTCTGCGGCCCGGCGAAGCCGGAGAGCGCATTACTGAAATCGTTCGCAGTCTGCGCGCTCAGCGAGTCGACGATCGCGGTGATGCCGCCTACCTTCCAGAACGAGTAGGCGACTCCCACGATGCCAGCGGCCAGGAGCAGAAAGAAGTATCGCCGCTCGAACCAGGCGGTGTTCGTCCGCTCCCCCCCGAGCGCGGGCGGCGATCGGTGTACGCCCAGCCAGAAGCCGACCATCGACACCAGTGCTATCGCGCTATACCAGACCACGAGGAGCGCAATGCCCCGGCCGCTGACCTGAGCCGGGGTCGCAAACCCCGTCAGCGCCTCCGACATGGCCGCGGGTGCTCCAAGCTGTTGCTCGGCAACCAACCCCGACCACGCCAGAAACGACGCGGTCACGGGTGCCAGGATGAAGACTGCGGGACTGAACCACACCGGGGCTCGGCGGGTGGTGCCGGCATGGCGTGCCCCGGTTGTGGCGCCTTCCGCGGTGAGCATCGCTACCTGAACCGTTCCCGCAGCTGGCGGTACGCGAAGGTCGCCGAATAGTCCGGCGCACCCTTGACCGCGGCGTAGTGGTACACCAGCGCGGTGGCCATCTCGGAGACGACGAACGCCAGGAAGATGGCGGACGGCGTGCGCCACAGGACGAGAAAGCCCACGCTGATCACCAGATAGACGAGCGTGCTTGCGCCGCGGATCCAGAACACCAGCACGGTTCTGCCCGCCTTGCGGAGCGCGGCGAACGGCACGGTGGACAACAGCATGGCGGCCTTCCACGAGCAGGCCAGCAACAGCGCGGCGGCGCCGACACCGTGCCACGCCGGTCCGAAGATCAGGCCGGCAACTCCGCTGAAGGCCACGGCGAGAACGGCCACCAGGCCCGCGCCGAACACCGCAACGAACGCGGCGAGCTCGCCTCGGTGTCCATGCGCGAGCAACCGATACCGGCCATATGCCAGAATCGGCTCCATCGCGCCCGCGACCGTGGAGATCACGCGAAACGTCACCGAGGCCGCGGGCCCGACCATGACCAGCAGCAATGACGTGATCGCCGGCTGGACGGCACCAACGACTGCCGTCTCCGCGGTCACCCAGCCAGACCTACCGACGTCTGGCGGGAAACCCATGTGCGGCAGTGCTTTTCGTGGCTGATATCGAGCGACCACCGCTACCAGAGCGCCGAGGGCGAGCACCCGCACACAGTGCGGATTGTGTTGATGAGCCAACCAGAGCGCGATCAGACTCGCGACGATCAGCGCCGCCGCTGCAAGGCCTTCCCGTCTCCACTCACCATTGACGACGCCAATCGAGCGGGCCATCAGCAGGCCGGTCATCACCCCGATAGAGCTCGTCATCAGCACCGCGGATGATGCGACCGCAGGTCCGACCACCAGCAGGGCACCGACGACGACGGTGAAGAACACCACCCACGATGGCAGACCAAGCTCACCGTCGGCATCCGGCGTCGCAAGGCGGCCCTCGACGACGAAGGCATTGAGCAGCTGCGCGACGTACACGCCAACGACCAGCGACAGCGCGAGAAAACCCTGGGTCTCGATCGGGGCGATGCGCGCGTAGATGGCGATGAACATCGCCGGAAAGACATTCAACGCGAGGCCGGCGACGACCTGCACAGCGGTGCGCAGATATTTGCTGTCAGGCGCAATCGCGCCCGAGGCGCCGCGGCGGTCGGTCATGTTCGTGTGGTCGCCAGCGTCTGCATCACCACTGCGGCCATCTTGGCGCGGAAGATCTCGGGCGAGAACTGTTCGGCATGGAACCGGACTTTGACCGGATCGAACTGGCTGCCGTCGAAGGACGCGAACTGCTCAGCAAAGTTGCTGACCATCTCGGCATCATCGGCCCCGCCGACCAGCGTCCCGGTCACGCCCTGGACCACGCTGTCCAACGCACCACCGACACCGAGGGCGATCACCGGCGTGCCGCACGCCATCGCCTCGACGGGTGTGATGCCGAAGTCCTCCTCCCCCGGCATGACCAATGCCTTCGCCCGCCGGTACAGGCTGCGCAGTTGCTCGTCCGACACCCGACCGAGAATGGTGATGTCACCGCCCGCGGCAAGCCTTCTGCATTTGGCGACCTCCCGGCCATCGCCGGCAACCACCAGCTTCACCCCGGCCGCGACAGCCGCGCTGATGGCAATGTCCGGCCGTTTGTACCCCACCAGCCGACCCGCGAGAAGGTAGTAGTCCTCACGTGTCTCCGTGGCGTCTGGCGCATAGAAGTCGACGTTCACCGGGGGGTGGACGACTTCGGACTCGCGACTCCAATGGCACCTGATTCGCTGAGCCACCGCCGCACTATTGGCCACGATGGCCGTGATTAGCGGCGCCGCAGCCAGCTCCGTGTTGATCGCCAGGCGGGAGAGCAAGTCAAGCGCCAGTCGACCCGGCAGTGACCCCGCCTCTTCGCGGCGCATGTTCTTGTCCCACGCCCATCTCGACGGCGAATGCACGTAGACGACGGTCGGCGTGGATGCGGCGGCGACGGCGGCGGCCGCGAATGCGTGATGACTGATGATCACCACATCCGCCTTGCCAAAATCGCGGTGTCGCAGCCACGCAGGTACCAACGGAAGCAACGGAGCGTAGCTGCGATAGCCCGTCATTCGGTAAGCCGACGACAGCGGACCGGTAATCACGCGTGAGGCAAACGCCGCGGTCACCCGAGGATCGACGATGGGGATACTGATCGGGGCATCCGGCCACTCGCGTGCAAGCTCGGAGACAACGTGCTCCGAACCCGCGATCTCGGTGAGCCGTTCATGAACGATCGCGACCCTCACCCCGTGCTCCGCTGTGCATCGACATCACTCGCATTCGGTACCTGAGCTGGATCTTCCGCTGCTTTGGATTGACGTTTCCTCATGAATTCCCCCTGCCATCGACGGTAAGTGAACACCGCGACCACCGGTGCCGAACTGGATGCCGTGGCCGAACGAAGCGCCAACACTTGCGCCACGGTGTCGACGTCGATTCGGGCCACCAGCACGATGGAGGTGGCGGCCGCGACCACGTCGGGCGTCAGCGTCGAGTCACCGACGGCTCCGCCCGCGACGATTTGCGCCGTGGGTGTGCCTGCCGAGACCGGCAACGCATGTTGCCCCA
>NZ_JBEVLO010000176.1:0-3782 GCF_040509115.1 Mycobacterium sp.
CCCGAGTACAGGTGCCATCCGAGCGAATCGGCCCCTGCCTGCGTGGCGACGGGTTACTGTCTCGGATGGCTTGGCAATCGACACTGGGAGGGCATGAATGAGCGCCTATCAGACCGTTTTGGTCGGCACTGACGGTTCGGATTCATCGCTGCGCGCGGTCGATCGGGCCGCCCAGATCGCCGCCGGGGCAAGCGCCAAGCTCGTGGTGGCGACCGCATACTTCCCGCAGAGCGAGGATTCACGGGCCGCCGACGTTCTCAAGGACGAGGGCTACAAGATGTCGGGCAACGCCCCCATCTACGCGATCCTGCGCGAGGCGAGGGAGCGCGCGCATACCGCTGGCGCGAAGGACGTCGAGGAGAAGGCCATCGTCGGCGCTCCGGTCGACGCGCTCGTCGATCTTGCCGACGAGCTGTCGGCTGACCTCCTCGTCGTCGGCAACGTCGGCCTCAGCACCATCGCGGGCCGGTTGCTCGGCTCGGTGCCCGCCAACGTGGCGCGCCGCTCCAAGTCCGACGTCCTCATCGTCCATACGTCCTGATGCGGACCGGGGCTACCAGCCCCGCGATCCCGGAATGCCCTTGAACGGGCCAACGACCCAACTGGTCACCCACCCGCCGTAGAAGCCGCCCGGTTGCGGCTCGACCTGCTCGCCGTTGACGGTGCAGCGGTCGACCTGCGCCGCCATCACCGCGATGGCGCCAGTGATCGGTTCGAAGCCGCTGGTCGGCGCGAGGTAGGTCCAACCGGCCCGCTCGGCGACGCGGGTCTCGGTGGCCAGGTCGTAGTAGCTGGCCATGCCCTTCCACTCGCACCACGACGATCCGGGT
Source organism: Mycobacterium sp. (assembly GCF_040509115.1). GTDB lineage: Bacteria > Actinomycetota > Actinomycetes > Mycobacteriales > Mycobacteriaceae > Mycobacterium. The sequence goes on from NZ_JBEVLO010000176.1 coordinate 831, forward strand.
GCGTCGCGGAGGACGCCGTCGGCGAAGGCGGCATGGGGCAGGTAGTACGTCGGTGGATGGCTGGTCTCCAACACTCGCCAGCCGCGGTCGGTCGACGCGATGGTCTGGCCGCCGAGTTCGATGGTGATCGAGCCTGCGAAGGTCTCCAGGCGCGGTGGGCGCGGGTAGTCCCACACGGACTCCTGGCCGGGACCGGGCTTGTCGGGCTTGGGCCATGGAATCATGTGTTCGACCGTACGTGTGTTCTGGCCTGCTCGGTGTGCCGTCACCGCGTCCGACGTGAGCGCAGGGCGCGTCTCGATGGATTTCCGCCGTGGTCGCGCTCTCAGTGGCGCCGAAGGGACCGGGTCACCAACCGCGCTCACGCCACTCGTCGAGGTGCGGCCGTTCTGTCCCGATCGTGGTGTCGTCACCGTGACCGGGGTAGACGACGGTCGAGTCGGGATAGACGTCGAAGAGTCGGCGCGTGACGTCGCCGAGCAGGCGCTCGAAGTCGCCGTCCTTCCACGTCTTGCCGACCCCGCCGGGGAAGAGGCAGTCCCCGGTGAACAGCTGCACGACGTCACCGGTGGCGGGTCCGCCGAGCGCCAGGGCGACCGATCCCTCGGTGTGGCCTTGAAGGTGGATGACGTCGAAGACGAGCTCGCCCACCTCGATGGTGTCCCCGTTGGCGAGGATGCGGTCGGGCGTGACGGGCAGCGGATCGGCGTCGAGTCGGTGGGCGGCGGTCGGTGCGCCGGTGGCCTTGACCACCTCGTCGAGGGCCTGCCAGTGGTCGCCGTGCTGGTGGGTGGTCACGATCAGCGACAGCTTCGGGGCGTACCCCTCCACCAGGTCGAGCAGGGTCGCGGCATCGTTCGCCGCGTCGATGAGTAGCGTCTCACCAGTCTGGGAACACGTGATCAGGTAGGCATTGTTGTCCATGGGGCCCACGGACGCCTTCACGATCGTCGCTCCCGGCAGGGTGCGTCGTGCGGCGGTTCCCGCTTCGAGATGTCCCGTGTAGTTGTCGTCGACGGCGGTCATGACGCCACGGTAGCGGGCTTGTCGGTAGGTGGACATAGCATGGGCGCGGACTGCCTTCTGCGGGCTGGCAAGCGGGATGCATTTGACGGGATTGAATTGGAAGACGGGGAATCAGTTGGCTGACCGCCTGATCGTCAAGGGTGCGCGCGAGCACAACCTGCGTGGCGTAGACGTGGACCTGCCGCGCGACTCGTTGATCGTCTTCACCGGCTTGTCGGGCTCCGGCAAGTCGTCGCTGGCGTTCGACACGATCTTCGCCGAGGGGCAGCGCCGCTACGTCGAATCGCTGTCGGCGTACGCCCGCCAGTTCCTCGGTCAGATGGACAAGCCCGACGTCGACTTCATCGAGGGCCTGTCGCCCGCGGTGTCGATCGATCAGAAGTCGACCAACCGCAACCCACGCTCGACCGTCGGCACCATCACCGAGGTGTACGACTACCTGCGCCTGCTATACGCCCGCGCAGGCACCGCACACTGCCCCGTCTGCGGTGAGCGCATCGCCAGGCAGACGCCTCAGCAGATCGTCGACCAGGTGCTCGCGATGGACGAGGGCATCCGTTTCCAGGTGCTGGCCCCGGTCGTGCGTACCCGCAAGGGCGAGTTCGTCGACCTCTTCGAGAAGCTGAACAGTCAGGGGTACAGCCGGGTGCGGGTCGACGGTGTCGTCCACACGCTCACCGACCCCCCGAAGCTGAAGAAGCAGGAGAAGCACGACATCGAGGTGGTCGTCGACCGTCTCAGCGTGAAGGCCAGTTCCAAGCAGCGCCTCACCGATTCGGTGGAGACGGCACTCAGTCTCGCCGACGGCATCGTCGTGCTGGAGTTCGTCGACGAGGAGGAGGGCACCCCGCACCGCGAGCAGCGCTTCTCCGAGAAGCTGGCCTGCCCCAACGGGCACGCCCTGGCAGTGGACGACCTTGAGCCGCGGTCGTTCTCGTTCAACTCGCCGTACGGCGCCTGTCCCGAGTGCACGGGCCTCGGCATCCGCAAGGAGGTCGACCCCGACCTGGTGGTGCCCGACCCGGACCTGACGTTGGCCGAGGGCGCGATCGCGCCATGGGCGATGGGCCACACCGCCGACTACTTCACCCGGATGCTCGAGGGCCTCGGTGAGAGCCTGGGCTTCGACGTCCACACGCCGTGGCGCAAGCTTCCCGCCAAGGCCCGTAAGTCGATTCTCGAGGGTTGCGACGAGCAGGTGCACGTCCGGTACAAGAACCGGTACGGCCGCACCCGCTCGTACTACGCCGACTTCGAGGGCGTGATGGCGTTCCTGCATCGCCGCATGGAGCAGACCGAGTCCGAGCAGATGAAGGAACGCTACGACGGCTTCATGCGCGACGTACCGTGCCCGGTCTGCGAGGGCACCCGACTCAAGCCGGAGATCCTCGCCGTCACCCTGGCGGCCTCGGATGACGCAAAGTCCATCGCGCAGGTCTGCGACCTGTCCATCGCCGATTGCTCGAAGTTCCTCAACGCGCTGACCCTCGGCACCCGTGAGCACGCCATCGCCGGTCAGGTGCTCAAGGAGGTGCAGTCCCGGTTGGGCTTCCTGCTCGACGTCGGCCTGGACTACCTGACGCTGTCGCGCGCGGCGGGCACGCTGTCCGGCGGTGAGGCGCAACGCATTCGGCTGGCGACGCAGATCGGTTCCGGGCTTGCCGGCGTGCTCTACGTGCTCGACGAGCCGTCGATCGGGCTGCACCAGCGCGACAACCGGCGACTGATCGACACCCTCGTCCGGCTGCGGGATCTCGGCAACACGCTGATCGTCGTCGAGCACGACCTCGACACCATCGCGCACGCCGACTGGGTCGTCGACATCGGGCCCGCCGCGGGCGAGCACGGTGGTCACATCGTGCACAGCGGCACCTACGCGGACCTGTTGACCAATCCCGAATCCATCACCGGCGCTTACCTTTCCGG
>NZ_JBEVLO010000177.1:0-8401 GCF_040509115.1 Mycobacterium sp.
GGCTGCACCGCGCCGATCTACAAGAGCGACTCGCTGCACTCGGCCGTCGTCGAGATCATCGTGAAGCCGGGCGGGCGGTGCCGTTACACGACCATCCAGAACTGGTCCAACAACGTTTACAACCTGGTGACCAAGCGTGCCCGCGCCGAGGCCGGCGCCACCATGGAGTGGGTCGACGGCAACATCGGCTCGAAGGTCACGATGAAGTACCCGGCGGTCTGGATGACCGGCGAGCACGCCAAGGGCGAGGTGCTCTCGGTGGCGTTCGCGGGCGAGGGCCAGCACCAGGACACCGGTGCCAAGATGCTGCACCTGGCGCCGAACACGTCGAGCAACATCGTCTCCAAGTCGGTCGCGCGTGGCGGCGGCCGGGCGTCCTACCGCGGGTTGGTCCAGATCAACAAGGGGGCGCACGGTTCCCGGTCGAGCGTGAAGTGCGATGCGCTGCTTGTCGATTCGATCAGCCGAAGCGACACCTACCCGTATGTCGACATCCGCGAGGACGACGTCACGATGGGCCACGAGGCCACGGTGTCCAAGGTCAGCGCCGATCAGCTCTTCTACCTGATGAGCCGCGGCATGACCGAGGACGAGGCCATGGCCATGGTGGTGCGTGGCTTCGTGGAGCCGATCGCCAAGGAGCTCCCGATGGAGTACGCGCTCGAGCTGAACCGGTTGATCGAATTGCAGATGGAAGGCGCGGTCGGCTGATGGGCCAGGATCTGACATCTGCCGTAGAAGGCGGTGCCAAGCCGGGTTCGGCGCTCGACGGAGCCAACAAGGGGGAGTTGTTCACGTCGTTCGACGTCGACGCCTTCGAGGTACCCGGCGGCCGTGACGAACTATGGCGGTTCACCCCCCTCAAGAGGCTGCACGGCCTGCACGACGGCTCCGCCCCCGCGACCGGGAGCGCGGTCATCGAGGTCTCCGAGCGCCCCGGCGTGACGATCGAGACGGTGCCCCGTGGCGACGAGCGACTCGGTCAAGCTGGCGTGCCCGCCGATCGGGTTGCGGCCCAGGCATTCTCGTCGTTCACCGAAGCGACGATCGTGACCGTCGCGCGCGACGCGACACCCGATCAACCCGTCGAGATCACGCTGACCGGTCCCGGTGTCGGAGCGACGGCGTACGGCCACGTTCAGCTCCGTGTCGAGGAACTCGGCGAGGCCGTCGTGGTGCTCGACCAACGCGGCAGTGGCACCTACGCCGACAACGTCGAACTGGTCGTCGGTGACGCCGCGCGCCTTACGGTCGTGTCGATCGCGGACTGGACCGACGACGCCGTGGCCGTCAGCACGCATCACGCGTCGCTGGGCAAGGACGCAGTGCTGCGGCACGTCGCCGTCACCCTCGGTGGAGACGTGGTGCGGTTGACCGTCCGAACCCGGTTCCAGGCCCCAGGCGGAGACGCCGAGTTGCTTGGCCTCTACTTCGCCGACGACGGGCAGCACTTCGAGTCGCGATTGCTCGTCGACCACGCGCAGCCCAATTGCAAGTCGAACGTGGTGTACAAGGGTGCGCTGCAAGGGGATCCGGACTCGAAGCGTCCGGACGCCCACACGGTGTGGATCGGCGACGTGCTCATCCGCGCCGAGGCCACCGGTACCGACACCTTCGAGTTGAACCGCAACCTGGTGCTCACCGACGGTGCCCGGGCCGACTCGGTACCGAACCTCGAAATCGAGACCGGCGAGATCATCGGCGCCGGACACGCCAGTGCCACGGGACGTTTCGACGACGAGCAGCTGTTCTACCTCCGCGCCCGCGGAATCCCCGAAGACCAGGCACGCAGGTTGGTGGTGCGCGGCTTCTTCGGCGAGATCATCGCCAAGATCGCCGTCCCCGAGATCCGCGAACGCCTCACCGAAGCCATCGAACACGAATTGGCGATCACCGAATCGAGAACTGATTAACCATGACCACACTTGAAGTCAAGGATCTGCACGTCTCCGTCACTTCGAACGACGACGGAGACATCCCCATCCTCAAGGGCGTCGACCTGACCGTGAAGTCGGGCGAAACCCATGCGGTGATGGGGCCCAACGGATCCGGCAAGTCGACGCTGTCCTACGCGATCGCGGGCCATCCGAAGTACACCGTCACGTCGGGCTCGATCACCCTCGACGGCCAGGACGTCCTCGAGATGAGCGTCGACGAACGTGCCCGCGCCGGGCTGTTTCTGGCGATGCAGTACCCCATCGAGGTGCCCGGCGTCTCGATGTCGAACTTCTTGCGTACGGCAGCCACCGCGGTTCGCGGTGAGGCGCCGAAGCTTCGGCACTGGGTCAAGGAAGTCAAGACCGCGATGAGCGATCTGGACATCGACCCGGCGTTCAGTGAGCGCAGCGTCAACGAGGGTTTCTCCGGCGGAGAGAAGAAGCGCCACGAGATCCTGCAGCTCGGTCTGCTCAAGCCGAAGATCGCCATCCTCGACGAGACCGACTCCGGCCTCGACGTCGACGCGCTGCGCGTGGTCAGTGAAGGCGTCAATCGCTACAAGGAAACCGAGAACGGCGGCGTTCTGCTGATCACCCACTACACCCGCATCCTGCGCTACATCCAGCCGCAGTTCGTGCACGTGTTCTTCGGTGGTCGGATCATCCAGTCCGGCGGCCCGGAACTCGCGGACGAGCTGGAGGAGAACGGCTACGAACGCTTCACCCAGGCTGCGACCGCAGGGTCCTAGGAGCCTGATGGGCCCTGAACGCCTTAGGAGGCTCACATGACGGTCGAGGCAACTCACTCGTTGGATCTCACCGACCTGAACAGGATTCGCGCCGACTTCCCGATCCTGCAACGCGTGATGCGCGGCGGAAATCAGTTGGCGTACCTGGACTCTGGCGCCACGTCGCAAAAGCCGCTGCAGGTACTGGATGCCGAGCGCGACTTCCTCATCACCTCGAACGGTGCGGTGCACCGCGGGGCGCACCAACTGATGGAGGAGTCCACCGACGCCTACGAGCAGGGCCGCGAGGACATCGCGTCGTTCGTGGGCGCCGACGGCGACGAACTCGTCTTCACGAAGAACGCCACCGAGTCCATCAATCTGGTGTCGTACGCGTTGGGGGACAGTCGGTCCGACAACGCCGTTGGCCCCGGTGACGTCATCGTCACCACCGAGCTGGAGCACCATGCCAACCTGATTCCCTGGCAGGAATTGGCCAGGCGGACGGGTGCGACGCTGCGCTGGTATTCGGTCACGGACGACGGACGCATCGACCTCGATTCGTTGCAGCTCGACGAGCGCGTGAAGGTGGTTGCCTTCAGCCATCATTCGAACGTCACCGGTGCGGTGGCCCCGGTCGCTGACCTGGTCGCCCGCGCCAAGGCGGTCGGTGCGCTCACCGTGCTCGACGCCTGCCAGTCGGTGCCCCATCAACCGGTCGACTTTCACGCGCTCGACGTCGACTTCGCCGCGTTCTCGGGTCACAAGATGCTGGGTCCGACGGGCATCGGCGTGCTCTACGGCCGTCGTGAGTTGTTGGGCGCCATGCCGCCGTTCCTCACCGGCGGGTCGATGATCGAGACGGTGACCATGGAGGCCACCACCTACGCGCCTGCCCCGCAGCGATTCGAGGCTGGCACGCCAATGACGTCCCAGGTTGTCGGGTTGGCCGCCGCGGCAAGGTATTTGGATGCGATCGGCATGGCTGCCGTCGAAGCCCACGAGGATGAGTTGGTGGCTGCGGCCTTGGCGCGGCTGACGGCAATCGACGGCGTGCGGATCATCGGTCCGACGTCGATGGAGCACCGCGGGTCACCGGTGAGCTTCGTGGTCGACGGCATTCACGCCCACGACGTGGGGCAGGTGCTCGACGACGACGGCGTGGCGGTCCGCGTCGGCCATCATTGCGCGTGGCCACTGCATCGCCGCTTCGGCATTGCGGCCACTGCCCGGGCTTCCTTCGGCGTGTACAACACGCTGGACGAGGTGGACCGGCTGGCGGCAGGCGTGCAGCGGGCCGTCGAGTTCTTCGGACGGGAGTGAACCCGTGCGCATGGAGCAGATGTATCAGGAAGTGATCCTCGATCACTACAAGCATCCTCATCACCGCGGGTTGCGGGAGCCGTTTGGCGCCGAGGTACACCACGTCAACCCGACGTGCGGCGACGAGGTCACGCTGCGGGTGGCGCTGTCTGGCGATGGTGACACGGTCGAGGACATCTCGTACGACGGGCAGGGCTGCTCGATAAGTCAGGCCGCGACGTCGGTATTGACGGACCAGGTGATCGGCCAGAGCGTCGGAGCTGCGTTGAAGACGGTCGCGGCGTTCACCGAGATGGTGTCCTCGCGCGGCAAGGTCGACGGTGACGAGGACGTCATCGGCGACGGCATTGCCTTTGCGGGCGTGGCGAAGTATCCGGCGCGGGTGAAGTGCGCTCTGCTCGGCTGGATGGCGTTCAAGGACGCTCTGGTCAAGGCGAGCGCACAATCAGACGAAGACGTAGAGCAAGACCTACAGGAGGATGCACGATGACCGAAGCGGTGCCTGCAGGCACGAGCGACGCCGGTGTGGATCCGGTGCCCGCCCTCGACGAAGAGACGCTCGCCGATCTGGAAGAGGCCATGCGTGACGTGGTGGACCCCGAACTCGGCATCAACGTCGTAGACCTCGGCCTGGTCTACGGCCTGAACATCGAGCAGGGCGACCAGGGCAAGGTCGCGCTGATCGACATGACGCTCACGTCCGCGGCGTGCCCGCTGACAGACGTCATCGAAGATCAGTCGCGCACCGCGCTGGTTGGTGCGGGTCTCGTCAACGAGATCAAGATCAACTGGGTGTGGAATCCGCCGTGGGGCCCAGACAAGATCACCGAGGACGGCCGCGAGCAGCTCAGGGCGCTGGGTTTCACGGTCTAGCGCGATGCGCGAGGACCAATACGTCACGACGCGTCGCCAACTGCGCGGTGTCGCCGAGAGCTTCATCGCGGGCCCTCAGTTCCGATCGGCGGGCACCATCCGACTCGCGGTTCGCCCCGACGGCTTCACGGGCGTCTCGATCCCCGTCGCGGTGCATGGCACCGAGCTGGTGTGGGGTGAGGACGGCGCGCCACTGACGGGTACCGTCGGCGCGCTCGCAGCGGCCACCGGTCTCGACGTGGGGCCGCCGGACGGCGTCTACGACCTCGCCCAGCCGCTGAGCGCCGACGAGGTGTTCGACGTCGACCCCGAATGCGCCGAGCTGGTCCACCGCAGCCTCTACGCGGGTGGCTTCGCCCTGAAGAGCGCCATCCAGGACCAACATCCGGTGTTGTGGCCCGAGCACTTCGACGTCGCGGTTACCGAGGACGAGGTCAATTACGGCGTCTCACCCGGCGACGACTTCCACCCGCTTCCGTACGCCTACGTCGGCCCGTGGACGTCGCGCATCGGCCCGTTCTGGAACGCACCCTTCGGTGCATTCCTGACGTTGGATCCCGGCCACGACGTCGATGGGCTCGCCGCTGACGCCATCGCGTTCTTCGAGCGTGGACGGTCCGAGTTGTGACCATCATGACCGGGCGAGCGAAGCGACGGGGGAAATGACGGGGCGAGCGAAGCGACGGGGGAAATGACCGGGCGAGCGAAGCGACGGGGGAAATGACCGGGCGAGCGAAGCGACGGGGGGACGTGACGGTGATGGAATCGCGGGCCGACGCACGGTGTTACACCGCTCCATGAGCCTCGAGGACCGCGTAGGCGATCTGTTCACTCCACTCACCGTTCGCTCCATGACGATCCCGAATCGCTTCGCCATGGCGCCCATGACACGGCAGGCGTCCCCGGGCGGCGTCCCTGGGCCCGACGTCGCCGCGTACTACGCGCGGAGAGCGGCCGGCGGCGTGGGCCTCATCATCACGGAGGGGGTTCGACTGCCCAATCCCGAGGCGGGGTTTCCGGCGGCGATCCCCACCATCGCCGGCGACGACGTCCTGGCGGGCTGGCGTCGGGTCACCGACGGCGTGCACGCCCAGGGGGCCGTGATTGCCGCCCAGCTGTGGCACCAGGGCGTCGAACGCGGTGATGGCGACGGCGTGACGCCGGTCAGCCCGTCCGCCGTCAACGGGCTGGGGGAGCCGAGGGGTCGCGCGTTGACGGTCGGCGAGCTCGCCGACGTCGCCGAGAGCTTCGCCCTCGCCGCCCGCAACGCCCGCGATGTCGGGTTCGACGCAATCGAGATTCACGGCGCGCACGGCTACCTCCTGGACGAATTCCTCTGGTCGAAGACCAATCTGCGCACCGACGAGTACGGGGGCTCACTCGCGGGGCGCACGCGTTTCCCCGCCGAAGTGGTAGCCGCGGTTCGCGCGGCGGTGGGAGCAGACTTCCCGATCGTCTTCCGGTTCTCGCAGTGGAAGGGCACCGACTACGAGGCCACCATCGCAGCAGACCCCAGCGAGCTCCAGGAGCTGCTCGCTCCACTGGTGGACGCCGGTGTCGACGTCTTCCACCCGTCGACGCGCAGGCACTACGCGGCCGGCTTCCCGGACGTCGATTCAGTGCTGAGTCTGGCTGGCTGGACGAAGAAGGTGACCGGCGTGCCGGTGATCGCGGTGGGCTCGGTCGGCTTGGACACCGCGTTCCGCGACGAGGGTCCGCGCCAAGAGATCGCGCCTGCCCCCGCCGACAAGGTCATCGCGCAGTTCGAGGCAGGAGAGTTCGACGTCGTCGCCATCGGCAGGGCGTTGCTCGCAGATCCGACGTGGGTAACCCGTTTACGGAACGATGAGCTCGACGGGTTCGATGGGTATGAGCCGAAGGCGGCCTTGAGCTCGTTGAAGTAGTGCCGACCGAGACGTCGGCCAGACCAATAGTGGGAACAAGCAGGTAAAACATGACGTTGGGAGAGAAGTGAGTACGCAAGACATCACCACCGATAAGTTCAATGACGTCGTCACCGACAACGAGATCGTGTTGGTCGACTTCTGGGCGTCCTGGTGCGGCCCGTGCCGCGCGTTCGCGCCGACCTACGCCGCGTCGTCGGAGAACAATCCCGACGTCGTGTTCGGAAAGGTCGACACCGAAGCCGAGCAGGGCCTCGCCGCCGCCGCGGAAATTCAGGCGATCCCCACGCTGATGGCGTTCAAGAAGGGCCACATGGTGTTCCGGCATTCCGGGATGCTGCCCGCCGCCGAGCTGGAGAACGTGATCGAGAAGATCAGGGAGTTCGACGTGGACGCCGCCATCGCCGCGGGCGCGAACTCAGAGCAGGCTTAGTCGGCTAGCGGCCCCGACTCGGGGCCGTCGCCCCGCAGCGCGCGATAGCGTGCTGTCCGTGGGCACCGATTCCGATCATCCGTTGGTCCTGATCGACCGACCGCGGGATGGCGTCGCTCTGGTGACGCTGAACCGACCGGAGCGGATGAACTCGATGGCGTTCGACGTCATGGTTCCGCTCAGGAGCGCGCTCGACGAGTTGACCTACGAGAACGACGTGCGCGTCGTGGTGCTGACCGGAGCGGGTCGTGGCTTCTCGTCGGGGGCCGACCACAAGTCGGCGGGAGCGGTCCCACACGTCGCGGGTTTGACCAGGCCGACGTACGCGCTGCGGTCGATGGAGCTGCTCGATGACGTGATTCTCGCCATACGGAAGCTGCACCAGCCCGTCATCGCTGCGGTCAACGGAGCCGCGATCGGTGGCGGCCTGTGTCTGGCACTGGCATGCGACATCAGGATCGCCGCGGCGGGCGCCTACTTCCGCGCAGCGGGGATCAACAACGGCCTGACGGCCAGTGAGCTCGGCCTTTCCTACCTGTTACCCAGGGCCATCGGAACCTCACGCGCGTTCGAGGTGATGCTGACCGGGCGCGACATCGACGCCGAGGAGGCCGAGCGAATCGGGCTGGTGTCCCGAACGGTGCCCGACGACGAGCTGCTCGACACATGCTTTTCCATGGCTCAGCGGATGGCGTCGTTCTCCCGGCCTGGAATCGAGTTGACCAAGCGCACGCTCTGGAGTGGACTGGAGGCCGGTAGCCTGGAGGGCCACATGCAGGCTGAAGGCCTGGGCCAGCTCTATGTGCGTCTGCTCACCGCGAACTTCGAGGAAGCGGTTGCTGCGCGCGCGGAAAGGCGGGCCCCGGTGTTCACCGACGAGCGCTTGCGCGAGGAGCAGACGCTCACCGAGCGCTTGCGCGAGGAGCAGACGTTCACCGACGAGCGCTTGCGCGAGGAGCAAGCCGACCGACGACAACTAGACACCAACAGCTAGGAGCACCGCGTGATCACCGCAACGGACCTCGAGGTCCGCGCTGGCGCGCGCACGCTGCTGGCCATCGAGGGGGCCGCGCTCCGGATCCAACCCGGCGACCGGATCGGCCTCGTCGGCCGCAACGGCGCGGGCAAGACCACGACGATGCGCATCCTCGCCGGAGAGAGCGAACCCTACGCGGGCACCATCAGCCGCACCGGTGAGATCGG
>NZ_JBEVLO010000178.1:0-8417 GCF_040509115.1 Mycobacterium sp.
TCAATTCATGGTTGCATCAAAAAACCATGACGGCTAGGCTCATGTCGATGAGACGTGACGTGGAATTCAGGGTCGAAGACGGCACCGTGCTCCGCGGGTACTTTCACGCACCCGATCGCGGAAACGGCCCGGCCATCGTCATGGCCCACGGATTTTCCGGAGTCAAGGAGCAAATCGACCACTACGCAGCACTTTTCGCCACGGGCGGGTTTGCGGTTCTGGTCTACGATCACCGAGGCTTCGGAACGTCGGCGGGCACGCCGCGGTTGGAGGTGGACCCCCTCCACCAACTGGCGGATTGGCGTGACGCAATCGGTTTCGCCGTAGCCCAGCCCGAGGTGCACCCCGGGGTGCGGGTCGGTGTCTGGGGATCGAGTTTTGCCGGCGGCCTGGCGATGGTGCTGGCGGCCAACGACGGCCGCGTGGGGTGTGTGGTGGCCCAGATTCCGAACGTCAGCGGACACCGCAACGGATCGCAGATGTTCAGCTCTGCTCAACGAGCCGAACTTGAAAGGCTTTTCGCGGACGATAGGCGGTCTCGGCTGGGCGGTAGCGAGCCAGCGCGCATTGCGGTGTTCGCCACCACGCCCGGCCAACCGTGTGCCCTGCCACCGGCGGTCAGCCCTAGGTACGTAGATGCGGTTACCGCGCTGACGCCGACTTGGGTCAACGAAGTCACGTTGCGTTCGGTGGAGAACATGCTTGCGTTCGAACCTGCGGGCTGGGTGCCGTATGTGTCGCCGACCCCGCTGCTGATGATCGTGGGGGCCAACGATGGGGTCACCTTCCCGGACCTGCAACAAGAGGTTTTCCACACCGCGTCCGAACCCAAGCGGCTCGTCGTCCACCCGGGCGGGCACTTCGATACCTACAGCCAGCATTTCGAGCAGACCAGTCACGCCGCCCTGGAATGGTTCACCGAGCATCTCGGGGCAGCACTGACCAGTCGCGCCGAAGCTGGCACCGTCCGCACGAAGCCGGTGTGACCAAAAACCCTACCAGGCAGCAAATTTCGATAAATCACAACGAACAGGAGAAGTCCGACATGCCCATGTGTGATCTCTACATCCAGAACGGCGCCCTCGAGCCCGAAGCCGAGCGCAAGTTCGTCGGTCGGGTCAGCGACCTGCTCGTCGAACACGAAGTGCGTCGCATCGTCGACCTCGTCGAAGATCCCGCCGCGGTCCAGGCAAGCATCAAGCGGGCCAGCTCGATCGCCTGGATGTTCGTCCACCGCACCGACACCTATGTGGCAGGAATTCCGGTCGGACCCGAGGCGCCCCGAGGCCCGGTGTACAAGTTCGTCGTCCGCATCCCCGAGGGCCAACTCGACGACGTGTTCATCCCGGCGGTCAACCGCGACATCCTCAAGGCGTTGACCGAAGCCGAGAATGGTCGATGGAAGCACCCCGAGTTGCGGCTGTGGGTCTTCGTCGAGGAAGTCAAGGATGGCACGTGGGGTGCGGCCGGGGAGGTGTTGCACCTGCGAGACATCGTCGACTTCGTCGCCCCCGGACTTGGGGAGGTCGCAGTCGACCGGTGGGAGAACAAGAAGCGCGCGGAGGCGGCGGACTACGTCCGGCTCGCCCATTCCGAGGAGGCGCCCGCATGAACCACCCCGTTGCTCAAAGCCCCGGTCACCAAGTTGATCGCGGCACGGGATCGCTTCGGCTGCAGGTGTTCACCAGTCCGACCCGCCCAATTGGTGGCGACCAGACGTTCTCGCCGATCACCTCGACGTTGATCTCTGGGGACACCGACGTCGTCCTGGTCGACTCCCAGTTCGTCAAGGCCGACGTGGATGCTCTCGGTGACATGATCGAGGCCACGGGCAAGAAGCTAACGACGATCTTCGTGACCCATGGGCACGGTGATCACTGCTTCGGTAGCAGCCGGCTGATGGAGCGCTTCCCCGGAGCGCGGTTCGTGGCGACTGCCGGAGTCGTGAGCTATCTGACGACACACTTCGAGCGTGAGGTCCGCACGGGTAGAGGATTTTTCGGCGACGACCTCAGTGTTCTCAGCACGATGCCCGAGGCGCTCGAAGGCGACGTCATCGATCTCGAAGGGCATGAGCTGCGTGCCATCGAGGTCGGGCAGGGGGACATCGCGCCCAGCGCCGTGTTGCACATACCATCCTTGGAAGCGGTGGTCGCCGGTGACGTCGCCTACAACCAGATCCACCAAATGTTGGGGTTGAGCGGGCCTGCCGAATGGATTAGATGGATCCAAAGCGTGGAAACGCTTCAGCGTCTCAATCCCGGCATCGTGATCGCCGGGCACAAGAAGCCCGAAGCCGACGACGACGGCCGCAGGGTTCTCTCCGACACGCGTTCCTACATCGCGGACTTCGCCGCTGCGTTTCATCGCGCCTCGTCGATGGAGGAACTCGTGGAGGCGATGCAGGCCAAGTATCCCGATTACGGCAATCTCACGACGCTGTACTACTCCGCCCACAACGCGATCAAGCGCCACAAGTAGAGGCGTCGGACATGAATCGCTGTGACCCGCATCCGCGTTCCAACACGCAGTTTCGACGATAGAAGGACAACTGATGCAGATTGAGGGATCTGTCGCACTGGTGACGGGAGCCAACCGCGGCCTCGGCCGTCACCTGGCCGAGGAATTCGTCCCCCGGGGGGCTGCCAAGGTCTACGCCGCGGCGTGTTGGTGAACAACGCGGGGAACGGCTCGTCGGCGTCACTTCTGGACGGCCCAATGGACACCATTCGTGCGGTGATGGAAACGCATTACTTCGGGACGCTGTCGGTGACCCGCGCCTTCGTGCCTGCCCTGCGCGAGAACGCTCCAAGTGCCATCCTGAACATTGCCTCGGTGCTGTCATGGACGCATCCAGCCACCTTCGGTCCATACTGCGGGGCCAAAGCGGCACTGTGGGCCCAAACCGACAGTGTGCGCGGGGAACTGGCCACAAGCGGCATTGCGGTGACTGCGTTGCATGTCGGCTTCATCGACACCGACATGATTGCGCACATCGACGTCCCCAAGAACGACCCGCGACTCATCCCGGCGGCCGCCGTGGACGGGGTCGCCGCCGGCGCCCAGGAAGTGCTGGCTGACGACCTCACCCGCCTGGTGAGGACCTCCCTCGGCAACAGCCCCGTCCCCGGGGGCGCGGCCCACGCTGAACTTCATACCGGGTCTGGCTCACCTCACCGGTGACGCCGTCGATTGCCGCTGCCGCCACCGAACGTGCGTGCACGTCCACCCCAACACTCGTACGCTCTACAGAGACCGGGGCCTCCCAGCCCGCAACCCCCAACTCAACGCCGACGGTCACCCATACCGTCTAGGTCAGACCGGGTAGGTCACCCGTCAGATAGCGCTGGATGTTCGGCGCGATGGTGTCGGCGATCTGTTGGACGGGCAACGACTTGAACGGCTCGAGCTCGAGGATGTACCGCGCCATGACGACGCCGACCAACTGAGTAGCGACGAATTGGACCCGTACCGCGCCCGAGCCAGGGGGAGAGTCGACGCGCGAGCCCACCTCGACCGTGATGACGTCCTGCAGGAACGATCGGATCAGGCTGACGTCGTCCCCGGCCAGCATCGACCGCAGCGTCGCGATGAACCCCGATCCCATCTCCGAATCCCACAGCGGCAACAGCAGGGACGGCAGCACGTGGCCGAGGTGCTCGACCGGGACCTCCCGCAACGGTCCGATGACCTGCATGGGGTCGATGGGGATGTGGACCGCGGCGGCGAACAGCTGTTCCTTGGTGCCGAAGTAGTGATGTACCAGAGCTGGGTCGACGGCCGCGGCGGTGGCGATGGAGCGGATCGACGTATTGCCGATCCCGTTGCGGGCGAACATCTCCCGCGCATTGGTCAGGATGCGATCGCGAGTGTCGGACGTTCCGGGTGGGCGGCCGGGCCGCTTGCGGTTCGACGGGCTCACGGCGTCCTGCGTCGCAGGGTGGCCGCCGCCAGGCACAGCGCGACCACGGCGAACCCGATCACCACCGCGATGTCACGGGCCGCGGTGGCGGTCAGGTCCTGGTGCGCGCCGACCTCCTTGAGTGCCTCGAGGGCGTAACTGGCGGGCATCACGTTGCTGATCCACTGCAGCCAGTCCGGCAGGGCGTCGCGTGGCACGATGATCCCGCACAGCAGCAGTTGCGGCGCGATGACCACGGGCATGAACTGGACGGCCTGAAACTCGGTGCGCGCGAACGCGCTACACAGCAGGCCGAGTCCGACGCCGAGGACGGCGTTGATGATCGCGATCGCGAAGACCAGACCGGGGCTGCCTGCGGTGTCGAGTCCGAGCAGCCAGAACGAGATGACGCATGCCAGCGTGGCTTGCGCGGCGGCGGCGATCGAGAAGGCGGTGCCGTAGGCGGCCAGCAGATCCAGTCGACGCAGGGGAGTGGTGAGGATGCGCTCCAGGGTTCCCGAGACCCGTTCGCGCTGCATGGTGATCGAGGTGATGAGGAACATCACGATCAATGGGAAGACGCCGAGCATGATCAGGCAGGCGTTGTTGAACGGCGACGGCGCACCCGGCGGGTGCGGCGCGTCCTGGAACATGAAGTACATCAGCGTGATGATGAGGCTGGGGACGACGAGGATCATCGCCACGCTGCGGTGATCGCCGGCGAGTTGCCGCAAGATCCGCCCGGTGGTGGCCAGGTAGGCCTGCGGACTCAGCCGAGGGCGGGTTCGGTGCTGCGCCGAATGACGGACAGAAACGCTTCCTCCAGTGACTGACATCCCGTGTCCTCTCGCAGCTGGGTCGGTGTGGTGTGGGCGAGGAGCCGACCCTCGCGCAGGAGCAGCAGGTCGCCGCAATGGTCGGCCTCGTCCATCACGTGGCTGGAGACCAGCAGCGTGGTGCCGCGCCGAGCCAGGTGGTCGAACTGCTCCCAGAGGTCGACTCTCAGCACGGGGTCAAGGCCGACGGTGGGTTCGTCGAGGACCAGCAGGTCCGGGCGCGCGACCAGCGCACAGGCCAGCGAAACCCTGGTGCGTTGGCCGCCGGAGAGGTTGCCGCACAAGGCCGTTCGGTGATCGTCGAGGCCGACGTTGGTGACGGCGTCGTCAGCGGCTGTGGCATCGGATCCGTACAGCGAGGCGAAGTAGCGGACGTTGTCGATCACTCGGAGGTCCGGATAGATGGTGGCGTCCTGGGTGACGTAGCCGACGCGGTGTCGGAGGTCGGCCGAGCCTGCGGGCCTGCCCAGCACGCTGACCGAACCCGACGCGATGACCTGGGTGCCGACGATGCAGCGGATCAGGGTGGTCTTGCCACATCCCGACGGCCCAAGGACTCCGGTGATCGTGCCTGGCGCGATTCGCACGGTGACGTCGTCCAATGCCGTGCGCTTGCCGCGGACGACCGTCAGATGCTCGATCGCGACGGCGGGGTGGCCGCTCTCGCGATTTAATTCATCGTGCGATGAAGTCATCATGTGATGAATATCCGCCCCATGGCCGGGGCTGTCAAGGGCGCCCGGCACAATTCCCGTGTGAGCGCGGACCTGTTGGCGACCGACCCGATCGCAGCCGCCCGACTCCTGGTCGGCGCCGAACTGGAGGGCCGCGGCGTGACGGCGACCATCGTCGAGGTCGAGGCCTACGGCGGACCGGCCGACGGACCCTGGCCCGACGCCGCCGCGCACTCGTTCCGGGGTGCAGGCGGACGCAACACCGTGATGTTCGGGCCTGCCGGTCGGCTGTACGCCTACCGCAGTCACGGCATCCACGTGTGCGCGAACGTGGTCTGCGGTGACGACGGCGAGGCCGCCGCGGTCCTGCTCCGCGCCGCGGTGATCACCGACGGGTCGGCAACGGCATTCGCCCGCCGCGGTCCGTCGGTGCGTGCGACCGCCTTGGCCAGGGGGCCAGGGAATCTGTGTTCGGCTCTCGGAATCACCATGGCGGACAACGGGATCGACCTATTCGACCCCGACGGACCCGTCACCCTCGTGCTGGCGGAGCCCTGCTCAGTCACCAGCGGACCGCGGGTCGGGGTCAGTAAGGCCGCCGACCGGCCGTGGCGGTTCTGGCTGTCGGGCAGTCCGGAGGTGTCGGCCTATCGGCGCAGTCCGCGGGCACCCGCGCCGGGGATGAGCGACTGATGCGGAAGGATTGATTCGTGACTTCTGTGCAGGATTCTAAGAGCCCCGGCATCCTCGACGAACTGGAGTGGCGCGGCCTGATCGCGCAGAGCACCGATCGCGACGCCCTGGCCGCGGCACTGGCAGAGGGGCCGCTCACGCTCTATGCCGGCTTCGATCCGACGGCGCCTAGTCTGCACGCCGGGAGCCTGATACCCCTGCTGACCCTGCAACGCTTCCAGCGCGCAGGCCATCGGCCGATCGTGCTGGCGGGCGGGGCCACGGGCATGATCGGCGACCCGCGGGAAAGCACGGAACGCACCCTGAACAGCGCCGACACCGTCGCCGAGTGGTCCGACCGCATCCGCGGGCAATTGGAACGGTTCGTCGAGTTCGACGGGTCGCCGACCGGCGCGATCGTCGTGAACAACCTGTCCTGGACACGCGAGTTGTCGGCGATCGAATTCCTTCGTGACTTGGGCAAGCACTTCTCGGTCAACGTGATGCTCGACCGCGAGACCATCCGTCGGCGCCTCGACGGCGACGGCATCTCGTACACCGAGTTCAGTTACATGCTGTTGCAGGCCAACGACTTCGTGGAACTCCATCAGAAGTACGGCTGCGCGCTGCAGATCGGCGGTTCCGATCAGTGGGGCAACATCATCGCCGGTGTGCGGTTGGTGCGGCAGAGGCTCGGCGCCACCGCCCACGCGCTGACCGTGCCGCTGGTGACATCGGCCGACGGAAAGAAGTTCGGCAAGTCGACCGGCGGCGGGAACGTGTGGCTGGATCCCGAGCTGACCAGCCCCTACGCGTGGTACCAGTACTTCTTCAACACCGCCGACGCCGACGTCGTCCGGTACTTGCGGTGGTTCACGTTCCTGTCGGCCGACGAGGTGGGGGAGCTGGAGACCGCGACGAGTGAGCGGCCACACGAACGGGCCGGACAACGGCGCCTCGCGCGCGAGCTGACCACGTTGGTGCACGGCCAAGCCGCGACCGATGCCGTCGAACTCGCCAGCCAGGCACTATTCGGTAGGGCCGAGCTGGGTGGCCTGGACGAATCCACGCTTGGTGCGGCTCTGCGCGAGACCTCCGTGGCGGAGTTCACGCCGGGTGGGCAAGAGGTGATCGGCGACCTGCTGGTGGCCACCGGCCTGACGAAGAGCAAGGGCGAGGCCCGCCGCACGCTTGCCGAGGGTGGCGTCTACGCGAACAACGTCCGGGTCGAGAGCGATGACTGGGTGCCGGAGGCGTCGGACTTCCTGCACGGTCGATGGCTGGTGCTGCGGCGCGGAAAACGCAACATTGCGGGTGTTGAGCGGAAGCTCTAGACCCTGAACTTCTGTCGGACACGCCTCTGACCAGGCAGTTTGACTCTCCGTTATCCGGCACGTAACTTAGTCCAAGTCGCCGCGACCCGGCCAAGCCGAGGAGCGCGACGGCATCACCGAGGAAGACCTGCCCTAGTATGGGCGGTCTTCCAACTGTCCGCTCTACAGGCACGCGGCGAAAGTCGCGGGGTTGTTGCGCGGTCAGGCGGAGATGTCGGGTGTGTTGTTTGAGAACTCAATAGTGTGTTTGGTGGTTTTTGTTTGTTGTTTTTGGCTGCCCGTGTGGGGGACTCCTCGTCTTCCTGTCTGTGCGGGTGGTTGTTTTTTTGGATGCCAGTTTTGGTGTCTTTTTGTTGGGTCGAATCTTTCTGATTTGAATTCACCTGTGCCTGTTGGTGTGGGTTGTTTTTGTTTGGAGAGTTTGATTCTGGCTCAGGACGAACGCTGGCGGCGTGCTTAACACATGCAAGTCGAACGGAAAGGCCCTTCGGGGTGCTCGAGTGGCGAACGGGTGAGTAACACGTGGGTGATCTGCCCTGCACTTTGGGATAAGCCTGGGAAACTGGGTCTAATACCGAATATGATCATGCGCCTCATGGTGTGTGGTGGAAAGCTTTTGCGGTGTGGGATGGGCCCGCGGCCTATCAGCTTGTTGGTGGGGTAATGGCCTACCAAGGCGACGACGGGTAGCCGGCCTGAGAGGGTGTCCGGCCACACTGGGACTGAGATACGGCCCAGACTCCTACGGGAGGCAGCAGTGGGGAATATTGCACAATGGGCGCAAGCCTGATGCAGCGACGCCGCGTGAGGGACGACGGCCTTCGGGTTGTAAACCTCTTTCAGCACAGACGAAGCGCGAGTGACGGTATGTGCAGAAGAAGGACCGGCCAACTACGTGCCAGCAGCCGCGGTAATACGTAGGGTCCGAGCGTTGTCCGGAATTACTGGGCGTAAAGAGCTCGTAGGTGGTTTGTCGCGTTGTTCGTGAAAACTCACAGCT
>NZ_JBEVLO010000179.1:0-8170 GCF_040509115.1 Mycobacterium sp.
TGGTCTCCTGAACCAGGTCCTCGGCGTCGGCGTGCTGCAGGGTCATCCGCATGGCCCCACCGAAAAGCGCGTTCAGGAACGGGATCACGTCACGCTCGAAACGCGCTGCCAGTTCGGCGTCGGTCTCGTCCGCGACCGGGCCGAGGTTGCTCTTGATGTCCGGAGGTGCGGCGCCATCGCGGTTGATCATGACGATCTCCTAGTGCTCCTCGGTCAATGTGAGCACCGGCATTGCGAGGGCGGGTGCGAGGCGATTCTGTAGTGCGACAACGGCTCGCATCGGCCGCAGGTGAATGGACAGCGAGGCGACCTTGCCCTGGGCGTTGATCCCGATCAAGTCTATGCCGTCGATCTCGATGGTACCCATCTTGATGTTGGCCACGACCGCGAAATGTCCGTCACCCGAAATGATTTCGACGACTGTGAACTCATCGATGACATCGAACAGCCGGGCCACGACATTCGCGACCTGTCCGCGACCCACGATCGGCTCAGCGGCGATCGGACTCTCGAGGATCACATACTCGGCGAGTTGGGCTGCTGCACGCGTGGCATCGCGAGCTTGCAGACCCGCCAAGAACGCTGATAGTCCTGCGGGGATTTCATCCACGGTCATCGACTTCCGTTTGTTTTCAGGGCCTCGCTGGGTGCGTGTGTACTGCGAATAGGGTCGGCGGACCGGCTCTTTCCGTGCCACAAGGTTCGCAGCGTCGGCGGCACCTTCGCGTCGGTGAAAGTTACGTACGTAGTCACAGGCCGCCGCCACCGTCGCGGCGGCTCGATTTGGCGTGCACGACGACGTAACCGCCGAACTAGCCTCGGAGACTGACCGGATCACGTCGTCCGATCCCCGAGGCGACCGTCGGTTAGCGCACTCCCTGGAACACGATCTTCAGAACGCCGTCGATGTATTCGGGTGCGAGGGGCATCGAATGAAACAGCCGGTACTCGACGACGCCGTAGAGCAGGTCTCGCAGGGTCTGCCAGTCGGTGTCGGCGCGCATCTCACCGCGTTGTTGTGCCCGGGCCGCGCGGGCCCCGAAGTCCTGAATGTTGGGTTCGATGATCTGATCGAAGAGGGCGCGCAGGAGGTCGGGGTCGGACTGGCCAGCGGCGATCAGACACCGATACGCCGGTCCGAACCCGGTGGTGGTAATCAACTCCAGGATCGCTGCCAGCTGGGTCCGGATGTCGGCGACGAAGTCACCGGTGTCGGGGATGGCAACGACGGCGCCGAGGCTCTCGGTCGCTGCCTCGAGTATCACCGCACCCTTGGACGGCCACCAACGGTAGATCGTCTGCTTGCTCACCCCTGCCTGCCTGGCGATCGCCTCGATCGAGATGTCGTCGTACCCAAGCTCGCCGACCATCGAGATGGACGCGTCGAGGATGGCACGACGCGATTGTTCGTTGCGGTTAGCAGGCACACCGCAAACCGTAGCCGAGCGGAGGCCCGCCGAGACGTAATACGGTGCGGTCCGTATTGACGTGAGGCGAGCCGCCTCATATGTTGTCGGTAAGCCGGTGTGGCGCTCCGGCCAAGGCTTAGATCACTCCGCTCAGTACGGATTGCGCCACCTCGGGAAGGAATCCAGCCGTGGCCGTCGAACTGATCGATGCAGACGAAGAGACTGCGCCCGATCCACAGCTGTTCATTGGGGCCGGCGCGTTCCCTGGCCGGTCACGGACGCCCCGGGAGGATTGCCCGATCGCGCTGGGGGTCCCGCGGTGACGCTGTTGGAGTGGCCGCCGATACGGGGAGAGGACGGACTCGGCCGAGCCCGGACTGAGCAGTACGCCGCGGACCTACTAGGTCGACGCGCAGAACGTGAGGCGATCGGCCAACTCCTGGCCGATGCATCGGCGGGGCGCAGCGGGGTGCTCGTGGTGCGCGGGGAAGCGGGCATCGGAAAGACTGCGCTGCTGCAACACGCCCGCGATACCGCTGTGTCACGGGGGATCCGGGTGGAATCCGCGGTTGGCGTCGAATCCGAGACGCAGTTCGCGTTCGCCGGCTTGCACCAGCTGTGCGCGCCGCTTCTCGACCGCGTAGAGACGCTGCCCGACCCGCAGCAGAACGCCCTCGACGTCGCGCTGGGCCGGAAGGCCGGAGCAGTGCCAGACCGGTTCTTGGTCGGGCTGGCCGTCCTCAACCTCCTCGCAGAGGAGGGCCCGATGCTGTGCCTCGTCGACGACGCACAGTGGCTGGACCAGGCGTCCGCGCAGGTTCTTGCGTTCGTGGCGCGGCGGGTGGGGGCCGAACGGCTCGTGCTGATGTTCGCGGTGCGAGACCCTTGCGAGAGCGGCGGAGATCCGCTGGCCGGGTTGCCCGAGTTGCCCCTGGACGGGCTGGGGGAGGCCGATGCTCGGGCGTTGCTGACCGCTGCTGTTTGGGCACCGCTCGATGGAGGGGTCCGCGAGCGCATCGTCGCCGAGGCGCGCGGTAACCCGTTGGCGCTGCTGGAGCTGCCAAGCAGCTTGCAGTTGGCTGGTGGCTTCGGACTCCCCGACGCCATGAGCGTCCCGCGCCGGATTGAGGACAACTTTGCGCGGCGCTCGAGCAGCCTTCCGGCGCAGACGCAGCAGCTGTTGTTGGTGGCTGCTTCCGAGCCGACCGGCGACGCGGCGTTGCTGTGGCGTGCGGCCACTTACCTGGGGATTGACCGCGAGGCAGCCGCACCCGCAGAAGCCGCAGGGCTGTTCGAGATCGACACCCGAGTCCGGTTTCGTCATCCACTGGTGCGCTCCGCGGTCTACCGTGCCGCCACTGCACCGGAGCACCGTCGGGCCCATTACGTCCTGGCCGCCGCCACCGACCCGCAGGCCGATCCGGACCGCCGCGCGTGGCACCGCGCGCAGTCGGTGCTGGGCACCGACGAAGACGCCGCCGCGGAGCTGGAGCGTTCGGCCGATCGCGCGTTGGCCCGCGGTGGCTTCTGTGCCGCGGCCGCGTTTCTCGAGCGCGCAACCGACTTGACGCCGGAGCCTGCTCATCGGGCGAGACGCGCACTGGATGCTGCCAACGCCAAGCACTGTGCCGGTGCCCCCGAAGCCGCTCTGGAGCTGTTGGACAGTGTGGACGCGGGGCGACTGGACGCGCTGCAACTCGCCCGTCTGGAACTGCTGCGCGCCCAAATCACCTTTCACCTGACGCAAGGCAGCCAGGTGCCGGGGATGCTGCTGGGCGCGGCTCGGATGTTGGCCCCCCTGGATCCCGCACTCGCTCGGGAAACCTACCTGCAGGCCTTCGACGCGGCGACCATCACCGGGGGTTCGAGCGTCGAAACCGGCCTGTCGGAGATTGCCGAAGCTGTCAGTGCCGCCCCGGCGCCGCCTGCGGCACCAGGCCCGGCAGACGTGCTGCTCGGCGGGTTGGTGGCCGCACACACCGATGGATTTGAATCCGGTGCGCCCATCCTCAAACGGGCCCTGGAGGCGTTCCGCGATCACGTGTTCCCGGTCGAGACCGTCCGAGCCGGCGACGCAGGCAACTGGCTGTCGCTGGCTGCACGGACCTCGATAGCGTTGTTCGAGGACGAACTGACCATCGTGTTGGCCGACCGCAACGTGCGACAAGCGCGCGAAGCCGGTGCCCTCGCAACGCTACCCACCGCGCTGATCGTCGCGGCGTTCGCGCGGATCTACACCGGTGAGCTCTCGCGCGCGGCAGAGCTCGCGGACGAGGCTGCTGAGATATCCGAGGTGTCGGGCGCGAAGCCCATGGATTACGCGCACACGTACCTGCAGGCCTGGCGCGGAACTGGTTCGGAGGCCATCGCTGGGCATGACACCCGTAGCTGCACGACAACAGAACGCTCGCGGGGTATCGAAGCGACGTTGTCCCTGTGTGCAATGGCGGTGTTACACAACGGCCGCGGTAATTACCCGGCGGCACAGAAGGCCGCTGCCTATGCAAGTGATTCGTACGAACCGGGGATCAGGGGGCTGGCGCTTTACGAGCTCGTCGAGGCGGCCAGCCGCGCCGGCGATCCTGAATCGGCTTCCTGCGCAATGGAAGAGCTGAGCAGAAGGGCACAGGCCAGCGGTACCGAATGGGCACTCGGTGTTGCTGCGCGCTCACGAGCGCTGACCAGCACCGGAGCGGAAGCAGAAGAGCACTACCGCGAAGCGATCGCGCGGCTGCAGAATTGCCGAATGGGTGCCTTCCTCGCCCGTACCCACCTCGTGTTCGGCGAGTGGCTACGCCGCGAAGGCCGCCGCACCGACGCACGCGAACAACTCCGCACCGCTCACGCACTCCTGTCCGACATGGGCGCAGAGCAGTTCGCCGCTCGCGCCGCCCGCGAGCTACGCGCCACCGGCGAGCATCCACGAAAACGCACCGCCCAGCCCGCCGACGCGCTCACCGCCCAAGAACTGACCATCGCGCGACTCGTCGCGACCGGAGCGACCTCCCGTGAGGTCGGTGAACAGCTCTTCCTGAGCCCACGCACGATCGAGGCCCACCTGCGAAACATCTTCCGGAAACTCGGCATCACCTCCCGCCGTCAATTGAAGGAGCTGCACCTGCCCTGAGCGCAAGCCGATCGGAACGGCCGCCGCACAGCGCCCCGTCGTCTGCGAACCGGCTGACGCCCTCATCGTCATTGGACATCAGCGTGTCACAGCCGCACGTCAGCGATCAGTCACCGCGTCAAAATCACAAGCGCCTGCAGGACGCATCCGCCACTCACCGAGGAGTTAAGCCTGCCCAGATGTGGCGATGTCAGGATCGGGGTTAGACGGGTACTTCATGGGTCCTGACGCGGCACGAAGCGGGATCACCGGGGTGACCGCCTCGAATGTGCGGTGGGAGCCGCGAATCGTCGTGTCATGGATGCGTGACCGGATCGCCTGGGCGCAGATTCGCATCGACGGCCATACGGTCGAAGAGGGAATGCAGGTCACCGTGCCGTATGTAGTGACTGGCATCTTCGAGCGCAGCGGGGATGAGTGGGCCTGGTTGTACTGGGGTGGAGGCGAACCGCAGAAGCAGGCCCGTCTGTAGTGAAAGACGTTGGCCGCCAAGCGTACTGCAAGAGGCGCTGACGCCAGTTCGATGCAGACGTACAGGCGCGAGCTTGATCATTCTGCGGTAAGCATTCGTGTAAAGCCCCGGTGACTGCACTAACAAGCCCGCCGGGGCCGATCGCAAGCTCGCCGCCGGAGGCTCAGCTGGTCGGCAGTTCGGATATGGGCCCCCGTAATGATGGCCTCTAGCTGACACGCGCGGTGAACGCGACCATCTTCCTTGATCTTCCATTCGCGCGGTTGTGGGTTAGCAGGGTGGTGCAGATTCGGCACGCCGCCCCCGAGGAAGCGATGAACCGAATATTGGGCGCTGATTTACAACATCCACTGAGCCAGTGGGTGCACGAAGTATCGCAAGGAGAACGCCTCGTACACCGCGCCGATTACGAGTAGGACGACCGCAGGCAAAGATAGCCACCCAAGTTGGCGTAGGCCTGTGATGTAGCCTCCTCGCCGGTTGTCGGCACCAACGGTTCGAGGCCAGATCCAGCACCTGCCCAGCAGATACACACCCAATATGAAGAGGATGTAGGCCTGAAATTCGATGACCAACGTGAGGGAATGCGGGATTAGAGCCACCCAGCCGATGTCACTCGCGGGGACGAGGGTCACTCCCGTCTGGACCGCCCAATATGCGAAGAGTGCGACGCCGGCGAAGGGCACGATCATCGAGGGCAGGACGATCGTCAGCACGCCCATCTTCACCACGTTGACCCCGAGGATCGCCAGCGCGAAAAGCCAGGGACTGGTGATGAGAGAAGCAACGGTGCTCGCGGTGCCGTCGTCTTCCAACCGTGCCTGCTGTGCGTCGCTGAGTTGCGGGACGACGAGGCCGACACCGAAACCGAGGAGGAATAGGCCGTACACGGACGCATTCGTCACGAGGTAAGCGCGAGAGTTCTCGTGGATGATTAGGAACGGCTGCCACGCAGTCAGGCGGCGTTTCTTGTCGGGGTGCGCCGTCATGTTCCCTGTCTCTCATCGTAAGGCGTTCGGAGGCTTCGGTATTGCCGGTTTGTTCATTCTCAGCAGCTCGAGGGATCCTTTCGGGAGGTCACGGTAGTCGGCACTCGGGTAGTTCCGGTTGCTTCGGCGGGATGACCGACCGTACGCATGCCGTGTCTGGATAGGTGCGGACCTTCCATTTGGGTGCGAGGATCTTGACCGAATTGATTTGTGGCAACTCCGAATCACATTGGCCCAGGTATATTTCGGGGCCCATACACACGATGACCGGTGGCGATTTCCCCTTGGCGGCGGCCAGCGGAGCCTGGCCAACGGTCGTTGCCACGAGGACTGCTCCAGCCGACGTCGTGAGGATGAGGGTGCGCTGCATGCAGGTCATCAAGTCGGAACGAGTGAGGGTAGATGTGGACCTTCACTGGTCACGTCCACTGGAAGCAACTCCTGCGTCATTGGGGTCCTGCTACGCGCGATCCGTAAATCCTGCTGGTGCGCAACTCGTCTCGCGCGTTAGTACATCGGCTCAACGCAATACGGTGATGCCCAGAGCGAAGTCGGTCTGCTCGAGCCCGTGGGTCTTCAGGCTGATCTCCCGCAGGCCGGCGTACTCCAGGGCACGCGCCATCGGCAGCGGCCCGGCGTCCAGCGGTCGCAGTCCCAAGCCCTCGGCGAACGCCGACACGTCGGCCTTCGCCTGGGCGTCGTCCCCGGCGAGAAAGACGTTCAGCGGGCGGTCCTCGTCCGGGCGGGTCGCGAGGACTTCGGCGAACAGGGTGTTGAACGCCTTGACGACGCGTGTGTCGGCGGGGGCGGCTTTCGCGATCTCCTGGGCGCCGGAACTGCCCTCGGGGGTGACGAGGCCCTTGAGATCGGGGGCC
Organism: Mycobacterium sp.; assembly: GCF_040509115.1. Lineage (GTDB taxonomy): Bacteria > Actinomycetota > Actinomycetes > Mycobacteriales > Mycobacteriaceae > Mycobacterium. The sequence goes on from NZ_JBEVLO010000179.1 coordinate 6,873, forward strand.
TGGGGGTTCGTGATGTCGATGAGGACCTTGCCGTTCAGCGCATCTCCGAACTGGGCGACCGCCGCCCCGGCGCTGGCGTAGGGCACGGCGAGCACGACGATGTCTCCCGCCGGGGGCTCGCCGACCGTCCCGACCGTGGCGCCGTCCAACCTGCTCGCCAACTCCTGCGCCTTGGCCGGGTTGCGACCGATGACCTCAACGGTGTTGCCGCCCGCGAGCGCGCGGCCGGCCAGGGCGCTGGCCATGTGGCCGAGGCCGATGATGCTGACGTTGCTCATGGTTTCTCCTGCTGTTTCGTTCGCTGGATGTATGTGTGCTGCGGATCGAGTCGGCGGAATCGGCTTTCCGTGCCGTCAGCTTCGCAGCGCGGAGGCCACATTCGCGTCGGTGGAAGTCCCTTAATTGGGTGGTACTCCTAGTTCGCGTGCCTGGGTGCGTCTACCTGATGCCGCTGCTTGCGTTCGACGTACGCTCGAGACGGTGAGTAGGTGTACAGAGGAATATGTCGCGCAAAGCCGTGAATGTCCCTGATGGAATACGTTGCGGCTCACCGGTTACGAGGCGGTCCACTTCAGTGCCAGAGAGGATGACGGCGTCGTCGAGGTAGGTGTAGGCAGTCGCGCGGCCGAAGAAGTGGGTGGCGGCGGGTCGAGACACAGCCCACCCGCGGTTTACCGGTAGGTCTCCATATTCCACTTGATCGTATTCCGGCGTTGTGTAGCAATGTATTCGAGAGAACTCGCGACGGTGGGCTGACTGCTGGCTCAGCACGTGGGAGTTCTCGTCAGGTTGCGGCCCGGTCGAAGTTGCATTCGACCGGTGATTGTTTGCTGTCTCTCGTAGGCTCGGTATGGATTGCCGGGGAGGATGGCCGCCTGAGCCGTCGAAGTCTGATGGGCGAGGCGGAAATGTTGACCGACAGCCGGCGGCCACACTGCCACACTGGCCGAATGTCCCTTGATCCGGCAGTGCAGCTGCGTTTGGCGATCCCCGAGGATGACGCGTTCATCGTCGAGATGGCCCGTCACGCCAGCGTCATCGAGGACTGGCCCCTTCCTGATGCGGAATCTGAAGACGTGCACAGTCTGCTGCCTGCCGCCGGTGAGGTGTCGATAGTCGCGGTGAAAGCCGGGGGCTGGCGAGTTGGCGCGGTGTGGACACTTCACATTGAACCTCCTTTGCGCGTCGGCTCTGCCGGAGTTCCGTTGCCGGAACTCTGCATTGCCGTGGTGCCTGATATGCGTGGCAGCGGGGTGGGTGGTGCACTACTGGATGCTCTGTTTGTGCAATGCGCGGGA
>NZ_JBEVLO010000180.1:0-22827 GCF_040509115.1 Mycobacterium sp.
CGTTGCGTGTCTTCGCTAAAACAGAAGAGCAGGTTATTGACTACCGTGTTAGCAAAGTCGTAGCCTGTCGTGAGGGAGCATCTAGGGGGATGCTGGGGGTGATGCCAATGTGCAGTCGAAGTGCAATGAGGTCGTTCAACGCCGTTGCTGTGAAAGGCACGACTCGGGGTCGAGGGTGCTGGCCTCTTGAGTCCGTTCGACACACCGCCTCGGAACCGAGGAGGACGGCCGATGTATGACCGCGTGCGCATCACCGACGGTCGAGGGCTCCTGGCTCTCGGTTCAGCCTCCTGCGTGGTCATGGCTGCTTGGGCCGGGTTTCCGTCACTCGTCGATTCTGACGTCTACGTTCCACTGCCTCAGGCGTCGGCGCCCTCGGCCGCCAACCTGATCGAGCAGGGCGGCCACGTGGCCGACGGGCCGCGCATTGTCTACGCCGACGTCGAAGCCATCTCGATGTCGGCACCGACTACCAACAGTCCGACGGCCAATGGGCATGGAGCGGTATGGGATTCGGGCCGATCGGTTGCCGCGAGCGAGGTACCGCTCAGGTCGAAGCTGCAAGCGTTGTTGTTGCTGCTGAACCGGTCCGACGTGGTGGATCAGCCAGCGCTGAGGGCCAAGATCGAAACGTTGCTAGAATTACCGGACTTTGCCTTGTGGCAACTGATGCAGCACCCCGATCTCGCGGAGTTGAGCAAGCTTCTCGACGATGTCTTCGTCGGAAAGTCCGATGTGTCCGGCGTCGAGACCGAGCTCGACAAGGTCGAAGTGACCACGGTGCCCGGCACGTCTGATCGGGTCCACGTGGTCAATGTGAGCGGAAAGCCGGCGTACGCGGTGACGACGCCCGTCGGCGACGAGCGAATCGGGAACCCTGCGGCATCGCCGATGCCCGCGGGTGGGCCAGTGAATCTGGTGTCCGAGTTCCGCGCACTGTCCCGCATGTTCGTGACCACCTTCGCGTTGGTGCCGAGCATTGAAGAACTACTTCCTCCACCGCCGCCGCCGCCGCCGCCACCGCAGGCGCGGATGTTCGTCCCCACCTTCGTGCTGGCACCGAGCATCGAGGAACTGCCGCCTCCACCGCCACCACCACCGCCTCCACCGCCGCCGCCCCCTCCACCTCCTCCGCCACCGCCGTCGGTCACACCGGATGAGCCGACCGGCACTCCCCAGACGTCGCTCGACGACATCAACTCGGGGAACAAGTTCGAGCCGGGGGAGACGGCGGCGCAACAGAGCACTGACCCGTCGCCGCCGACCAGCCCCTCCGCGACCGAACCTGCACCGCCATCGACGTCCGCTCCCGACCCTGCCGAAGGGGGCGGCGAGACCGGCGGTGGAGGGGAAGACTCCCCAGGCGGCGGCAGCAGCGAGGGCGGCGCGGAGTAGGGGGGCTGAACCAGCCCCAACCCACGCCCCGACCCCACGCCCCGACCCCATGCCCCAACCCATGGCCCAACCCATGGCAGCGTCAAGCCGTTCCTCAGCTAGTGCACTGACGCCCCTGCGCGCGGCGGTAATCTCGATCCACGTAGCAAAAGCGCGCGGAAGGGGAGCCGTGTCATGGGTGTGCCGCCCGACAGCAGCCCGTTCGGTTCACAGACCGTCACGGGTCCCGGCTGGCCGAACGTCGACGAGGAGCAGCTTGCTGCGTCCGCCGCCCAGTACGAGGCCCTAGCGGCGAAGCTGACCGGTTCGGTGGTGCCGCTGCAGCAGAGCCAGCTGATGGCCCTGTCGGAGAACTGGCAGGGCGGCGGGTCGCTGGCCGCCACGGGGGAGGCCACCACCATCATCGCCGGACACGAGGCCCATGCGGCACAGGCCGCTGCGATCGCCCTCAAGCTGCGCGCCATGGAGGTGACGGTCGCCAAGACGAAGGCGCTGGTCAACGCCACTGCCGTCGAGACGCAGCAGGAGTGCCAGGCCATCGCGGCCATGCCGTTCAGCAATACTCAGGAGCTCGTTCAGAGCCGCGTCAAGATGGGGCTCTCACAGAACATCGCCTACGTGAACGCCAACTCGGCCGAGCTGGCTGGTGGGCTTGGAGTGCCGCCCAGCATCCCGAATCCGGGTGCACCTCCCGGGACGTCGGAGGCGGGCCAGGCCGCAGGCAAGGGATCCGATCAAGCCATGCAGATGCTCAGTCAGATGGGCCAGATGGCGATGCAGCTACCCCAGCAGATCGGCGGGATGGTGACCCAGGCGCCGCAACAGCTGATGCAGCAGGTGCAACAGCTCGCCCAGCCGCTGCAGCAGCTGATGTCCATGGGCGGCAAGGGCGGCTCCGACGGCGCTTCGTCCCTGTCGCCGTTCTCGTCCTTTTCCAACCATCCGTTGGCAGGTGGTGCCGGTGCAGGCGGCGGGGGCGGGATGGTCCGGGCCGCGTCCCTGCCTGGCTCTGGCGGCATCTCCGCGCAGTCGCCCTTGATGGCCAACCTGGTCGGCACCAATGTCGCGGTCGAGCCGGTAGGGGCGGCCGGCACCGCCGTCGGCGGGGTCGCGCCGGTGAACGCGGGCGGAGCAGGCATGGGCGGCATGGGCATGATGGGTGGCCGCGGGGACAGCGGTGGCACGACGTCGTCGTTGGCGGCGCCCGCGCCGCTGGAGTACGACCTTGGTGAGGACGACCTCGATGACGACTGGTGACGAGAATGGGTAACCCGCTTCCGCTGGACAAGCCGTCGAACCTGAACTGGAACGCCGCGTCGGTGGAGCTGCCGGAGATTCCCATGCTGCCCCCCGGTGAGGACGCGATGAGCATGACGATCTCGGCGGTGCTCCCCACGTTGACCGCGCCGCTCACGGCCAGTGTTGCTGCGCTGCAGGCGAAGGAGACCATGTTCTCCGGGAAGCTCGGCGCCGCGGAGTCGGCTTACCAGAACGCCGACGATTCCGGCCAGCAATCCGTGGGACAGATGTCGAGCATGCTGGGGCAGGTTGGCCAGATGGCCCAGCAGGCGGGCAGCGCTGCGGGTGGTGCAGGCGGCGGGTCCGGCACGTTCGGCCAGATGATCCAGCAGGCGATGCAGGCGGCTCAGGGGTCGGGATCCCAGAGTGGCGGCTCGTCGAATGCGGGTGCGTCGCCCGCGGGCACCCAGGGCGGCTCAGGTCAGGGTGCCCAGGGGCAGCCCGGCGGGAGTGTTCCGCAATCCCCGCCACCCCAGCGTGACGACGCCACTGACGCTCGGGGGACCGAGGAGGCCGAGCGTGACGAGCGGGACGCCAGGGATGCGCGCCACGAACGGCCGCCGATCGACGTCGCCGGGCCCGGGCAGGGACAGGGCAGCGCGGCAGGCCCGATTCCCGTTGAACCTCCGCAGCGCCCCCCTCGGGACGACGACCTGTCCCGCAGGATGTAGCGAGTACGACGCTGCCCGCTCGGCTTCACCGGCCAGTCGCCTGGTTCAGGCCGGGGTCAGCTCCACGCCGGAAAGCACGACGGCGTCGTCCCGACTTGGAGCGGTGAGGACGGCCACTAGCTTGCCGTCGTTCTTCCACACGTTCGCCTTCAACGTCTCGCCGGGATACAGCACGCCCGCGAAACGTACGCCGTAGGAGCCGACGCGCGCTACATCACCGTCGAAGAACGCATCGACGAGCGCCTTGCAGCCGATGCCGTACGTGCATAGTCCGTGCAGGATCGGCTTGGGAAATCCCGCCGCAGCGGCGAATTCGGGGTCCGAGTGCAGAGGGTTGCGGTCGCCGCACAGTCGATACAGCAGGGCCTGCTGTGGCAGCGTGCTGATCGACAGCTCGAAATCCGGTGCACGATCCGGTGGTTCGTTGGCCGTCGAGGGTCCTCGCTCGCCACCGAACCCACCCTCGCCACGGGCGAAGATCGACCGCTTCTGGGTCCACAACGGTCCGCCCTCTGGCGTGGTGACCGTCGTCTCCGACCAGATGACTGCCGCCTTGCCCTTGTCCCAGATGTCGGTGAACCGCGTGACCGCCAGGCCGGTGCCCGACGGCGGGATCGGCGCGGGCACCGAGACGGACTCGCTCGCATGCAACACTCTGGAGAGTTCGATATCGATGCCGGGGAACTTCACCGACGGCGCCTCGGTCATGTGGAAGCTCTGCGCCACGCTGCCGAACGTGGGAAGCACCTGGGGAGTCTCGTCGATCAGGTAGCGCAGCTCGCGCTCATCCATCGGGTCGGACCCCGCGCCGAGGGCTAGGTGATAGAGCTGCACATCGCTACTGCCCCAAGAGAACTCGACTGGATCGAGCTCGGCGCCGAGCGCCGCTTCGACATCGATCGGCACGTCAGGCAGTCCCGGTCTCGCTGGCGAGGTGCAGTGCCGCCAGGTAGCCGAAGGTCATCGCCGGGCCAATCGTCCCGCCAGGGCCCGGGTAGGTGTGCCCCATCACCGGCGAACTGGCATTGCCCGCCGCGTACAGACCGTCGATGATCGAGCCGTCGTCGCGCAGCGCCCTGCCGTGCACGTCGGTGCGCACGCCACCCTTGGTGCCCAGATCGCCCGGCACCATCTTGGCGGCGTAGTACGGACCGTGGCTGATCTCGCCGAGGTTCGGATTGGGCTTGTTGGTCGGATCGCCGTAGTAGCGGTCGTACGCGCTCTCGCCGCGCTTGAAGTCCTCGTCGACACCCGAACGGGCGAAGCCGTTGAATCGTTCGACGGTCGCCGTGAACTCGTCGAGTGGCAGGCCCGTCCTCTCGGCGAGTTCGGCGAGCGAGTCGGCCTTGATCACCACGCCGGATTCCAGCCACTTCTTCGGAATCCGTTGCCCCGGTTGCAGACCGGCGAAGATGTAGCGGTCGCGGTACTGCTGGTCGAACACCAACCAGGCGGGCACGTTCTCGCCGGGGCCTGCGCCCTGGCCGTGCTCACCGCCGTACATCCGGTGGCACGCTTCGACGTACGGCATCGACTCGTTCATGAACCGCTTGCCGCTGGTGTTGACGATGATCGAACCGGGAGAATTGCGCTCGGACAACGCGAACCACGGTGCGCCGACCAGCGGCACCGTCGGTCCCCACCACGCGTCCTCCATCAGTTCCAGTGCTGCGCCCAGCTTCTCGGCCGCCAAGATGCCGTCGCCAGTGTTTGCCACGGCACCAACGGTCCACTCGGTGCTGATTGGGGCGCGCTGGTACTTGACCCGCATTTGTTCGTTGCGCTCGAATCCACCACTACCGAGAATGACGCCACGGCGGGCCCGGATCAGCGTGGGCTCGGCACTCTCCGGCTGGTTGGTGTCTCGGACGTAGATCCCGCGGACCACGCCGTCCTCGACGAACAGGTCGGTGAGTGCGGTGTTCAATTGGACTGGAACGCCTGCCTTCTGAAGCCCGATCCGCAGCGGGGCGATCAGCGCGCGACCCATGCCGACGAGGTTCTTCCCCGTCGCCTTGGCCAGCATGGTGCGCGCGCCGATCTTGAGGCTGCGCAGCACCCCCCGGGGATGGCGCTTGAGCATGTTGAGTCGGACGTAGTCCTGCTGCATCACGACGACGTTCAGCGGCACCTTGCCGTACGGGGGTTCGAGCCCCTTCTCGTCGGTGCCGAGCTTGCGGGCGTCGAACGGCTTGGGTTCGACGGATCGTCCGGTCGGCTTGCCGCCCGCGGCCTCCGGGTAGTAGTCGGAGTAGCCGGGGACCCAGCAGAGCTTGAGCGGCGAGTTCTTCAACACGAACGACAGCATCTCGGGTCCGCGGTCGAGATAGGTGTCGATCTTCTCCGCTGGAACGGCGTCACCGATGATCGTGTGGAGATAGGTGCGCGCGGCCTCGGGGGTGTCCTTGACCCCGTCGCGCTTGAGGATCTCGTTGTTCGGAATCCAGACGCCACCGCCCGAACGTGCGGTCGAACCTCCATAGTGCGGAGCCTTCTCAACGACTACTGTCGAGAGTCCCTGGTGGGCAGCGGTGAGTGCGGCCACCATGCCGGCGGCGCCGCTTCCGACCACGACGACGTCGTACTCCTGTTGAGTCATGTAGAACACGTTATAGAATTGCCCGGCGAGCCCACAACTGCGCCGGTCGACGAAACGAGGGGACTTCACCGATGTTGTCCGAAGAAGTGCGCGACGAGCTCGCCGCCGAACTGGCCCAGGCAGAGCGCAGCAAGGTGCCGATGAAGCCGTTGACGGACGGCGTGCCAGGCATGGACGTCGTCGATGCCTACGAGATCCAGCTGATCAACATCCGGCAGCGCGTGGCCGAGGGAGCCCGCGTCATCGGCCACAAGGTCGGCCTGTCGTCGGAGGCCATGCAGAAGATGATGAACGTCGGCGAGCCCGACTACGGGCATCTCCTCGACGACATGGAGGTCTTCGAGGACGTTCCGGTCAAGGCGGGCCGTTTCCTGTATCCCCGCGTCGAGGTCGAGGTGGGCTTCGTCCTCGCCGACGACCTGCCGGGCGCGGGCTGCACCGAGGACGACGTGCTCGCGGCGACGGCCGCGTTCGCTCCCTCGATCGAGCTGATCGACACCAGAATCACCGACTGGAAGATCAAGTTGTGCGACACGATCGCCGACAATGCGTCGTCGGCGGGCTGGGTTCTGGGCAAGGCCCGCGTTTCACCGAAGGACGTCGACATCCGCAACATCGACGCGGTGCTCACCCGCAATGGCGAGGTCGTCGCGGAGGGGCGTAGCGATGCCGTTCTCGGCAACCCCGTGACGGCTGTCGCCTGGCTGGCTCGCAAGGTCGACGACTTCGGGGTGCGGTTGAAGGCAGGCGACATCGTCCTGCCAGGGTCCTGCACCCGGGCCATCGACGCACGTCCCGGTGACGACTTCGTCGCCGACTTCGCTGGGCTGGGATCGGTCCACCTGTCGTTCGAGTAGGAGGAGTTGTTTTGTCTTTCAAGGCATCCGTGGCCATCGTCGGGTCCGGGAACATCAGTACGGATTTGTTGTACAAGTTGCTGCGCTCGGAGTGGTTGGAGCCGCGGTGGATGATCGGCATCGATCCGGAGAGTGAGGGTCTGGCCCGTGCCCGCAAGCTGGGGCTGGAGACCAGCCACGAGGGGGTGGATTGGCTGCTCGGCTTGGATGAGAAGCCGGATCTGGTGTTCGAGGCGACGAGTGCCTACGTGCACCGTGACGCTGCGCCGCGCTACGCCGAGGCGGGGATTCGTGCTGTGGACCTGACGCCTGCGGCGGTCGGTCCTGGGGTGATCCCGCCTGCCAATCTGCGCGAGCATCTGGATGCGCCGAACGTGAACATGGTGACCTGTGGTGGGCAGGCCACGATCCCGATGGTGTACGCCGTGTCCCGTGTCGTCGACGTGCCGTACGCGGAGATCGTGGCGTCGGTGTCGTCGGCGTCGGCGGGGCCGGGCACGCGGGCCAACATCGACGAGTTCACCAAGACCACGAGCGCCGGGGTGGAGGTGATCGGCGGCGCCAAGCGGGGCAAGGCGATCATCATCCTCAACCCGGCCGATCCGCCGATGATCATGCGCGACACCATCTTCTGCGCGATCCCGGAGGACGCCGACCACGCCGCGATCACGCAGTCGATCAAGGACGTCGTGGCCGAGGTGCAGACCTACGTGCCCGGCTACCGACTGCTCAACGAGCCGCAGTTCGACGAGCCGACGGTGTACAACGGCGGCCACCACCTCGTCACCACCTTCGTGGAAGTGGAGGGCGCGGGCGATTACCTGCCGCCCTACGCGGGAAACCTGGACATCATGACCGCGGCGGCCACCAAGGTCGGCGAAGAGATCGCCAAGGAAGTCCTCGCCGCGACAACCGGAGGCCACGCATGAGCACCGACGGCATCTACTTCAACCCGATCTGGGACGTCCGCATGACGGACACGTCGCTGCGCGACGGGAGCCATCACAAGCGGCACCAGTTCACCCTCGACGAGGTCGGCTCGATCGTCGCGGCGCTCGACGCCGCGGGCGTGCCGGTCATCGAAGTCACCCACGGCGACGGCCTGGGTGGGTCGTCGTTCAACTACGGGTTCTCGAAAACTCCTGAGCAGGAACTGATCAAGCTCGCGGCCGAGACGGCGAAGGACGCCAAGATCGCCTTCCTCATGCTGCCCGGAGTGGGCACCAAGGAGGACATCAAGGAGGCGCAGAACAACGGCGGCTCGATCTGCCGGATCGCCACCCACTGCACCGAGGCCGACGTGTCGATCCAGCACTTCGGGCTGGCTCGCGAGCTCGGGTTGGAGACCGTGGGCTTCCTGATGATGAGCCACACCATCAGCCCGGAGAAGCTGGCCGCCCAGGCCCGCATCATGGCCGACGCCGGATGTCAGTGCGTGTACGTCGTGGATTCGGCTGGTGCCCTGGTCCTGGACGGGGTGGCCGACCGGGTTGCCGCGCTGGTGGCCGAATTGGGGTCGGATGCGCAGGTGGGGTTCCACGGCCACGAGAACCTCGGCCTCGGTGTCGCCAACTCGGTGGAGGCGGTGCGCGCCGGCGCCAAGCAGATCGACGGGTCCTGCCGTCGGTTCGGCGCAGGCGCGGGCAACGCTCCGGTCGAGGCGCTGATCGGCGTGTTCGACAAGATCGGGGTCAAGACCGGCATCGACTTCTTCGACATCGCCGACGCTGCCGAAGAAGTCGTTGCCCCCGCGATGCCGCAGGAGTGCCTGCTGGATCGCAACGCGCTGATCATGGGCTACTCCGGGGTGTACTCCAGCTTCCTCAAGCACGCCATCCGCCAGTCCGAGCGCTACGGCGTGCCCGCCCACCAGCTGCTGCACCGGGCCGGGCAGCGCAAGCTGATCGGTGGCCAGGAGGATCAACTCATCGACATCGCCCTGGAGATCAAGCGCGAGCAGGACGCCGCGGCGCCCGCTTAGCCGGTGCCCGGGGCCGGTTGTCGAGAAATCTGCCGCCGTACCGCGTTGACCGCACGTTTAGCGTGGTCGAAGATCGTCGCTCCGCGCGCGCCGTGGCCGATCGGATGTTGGCCCACGAAGCGCGGATCGACCGGGTCGTTCGCCGGCTGGTAGCGCACGTCGATCGACAATCGGAATCCGCTGCTGTGGTTGTCGAGCGTCGCGTGCACGTTCCGCGGATCGAAGATCATCACGTCGCCGAGCCTGTAATCGGTGCTGAGCCAGCGTGTTCCGAACTCTAGGCAGACACGGTCGGGGCGACGGCTGTAGCGCCCGCCGTGTACGAGAGCGCCGTGCTTCAGGCGCGGGGCGTCGAAATAGCCGAGCTTGTCGGCGTCCATCTGAAGATAACGGCGAGTGTGTGGGTTGTCGCGGTGTGAATCCTCGAGGACCATCAGCGGCCCGTAGGAGAGTGGGAGATCCATCAAGGGGATCCAAGCCGTGTACAAGCGCGACGTTCCGCGGCACATGTAAACCCAATCGGAATGCGGTTGTTCGCCGCAACCAGGGCCTGCGATGCGCGGCCAGGTGTAATCGAGGGGCCTCGCCTCCTCCCCGAAGATGCTGCCGAAGATCGCGCAGAGAGCGGGCTGGTGCGTCAACGTGTGGCGTTCTGCCTGGCTGACGTCGCTGGCCACCCGGTACAGGGAAAGTCCGCGTCGAGCTGGAAAGAGACATGCGGAACGGTCCCCGTCGGGATCGATCGCGTCGAGCCGGTGCAATTCCTCGGCGACCACCTGCTGAACGGACAACAGGATTTCCTTGTCGAGAACGTCGCGAAGGAGGACATATCCATCCTCCTTCAGGCGCTCGCGCAACACGGCGCCGTCGTGCGCGTGCTCAGTCGATTCGCGGAGGCGTCCGAACCGAGTCGGGCGCTCGTCGATGACGCGGCCTTGAGAAGTGAGTGCAGTAGCCAAGATTCCCCCCCGGGCATCACGTCCCATTTGAATGGGACTGATCAAATGAGCTCGGATTTGCCAAAACTGCACCGAGCCGTTCGTCTGGAAAATTGACGGTACTCCGCCCCTGCGCGAAATTGGGGACGATTCGCAGACCGCGATGAGCTGTTTTCAGATCCCTGGGTTCCCCGACGCCTGCGTGTCGAGAATCGGCCCTCGGCTCCGTCCCAGGGGTGAGCGCGGCCAGAATGGGCCGCACCACCCCGAGGGAGACACCATGGCCAAGTACCTGATGCTCAAGCACTACCGCCGCTCGGGCGGCCCCGCGGACGTCGACGCACCCGGCGCAGACTGGAACGCCGCAGGTATCCCGATGGATCAGTGGACGCCCGACGAGATCGACGCCCACGTGAAGTACATGCGCGACTTCGCGGCGAAACTCGAAGAGTCCGGCGAGTTCGTCGGCGAGCAGGCGCTGTCCCCCGACGGCACGTTCGTCCGATACGACGGTCCCGGTCGCCCGCCGGTCACCGACGGACCGTTCGCGGAGACCAAGGACCTGATCGCAGGGTGGATGATCATCGACGTGGACACCTACGAGCGAGCCGTCGAACTCGCCGGTGAGCTGTCGGCCGCCCCCGGCAAGGGCGGTCAGCCGATCTACGAGTGGTTGGAGCTGCGGCCGTTCTTCTCGGCGCCACCGACCGTGACCGAGTGAGCCGTGCACCCCGAGCTGCGGGAGCTGATCCCGGCCGTCTTGGGCGTCCTCGTCCGTCGCGGAGCTGACTTCGCGACGGCCGAGGACGCCGTCCAGGAGGCGCTGATGGCAGCGCTCGAAAGTTGGGATGGCGATCCGCCGAACGATCCATTGGGCTGGCTCGTCACCGTGGCGTGGCGCAAGTTCATCGACTTCGCCCGGTCGGACGCGGCCCGGCGTGGCCGCGAGGATCGACTGCTCGCCACCCCGGAGCCAGGCCCGTCCGAGAGCGCCGACGACACGCTGCAGCTGTACTTCCTGTGCGCCCACCCCTCGCTGTCGCCTGCATCGGCCGTCGCCCTCACCCTGCGCGCGGTGGGTGGGCTGACCACCCGACAGATCGCCGCGGCCTACCTCATTCCCGAACCGACCATGGCCCAGCGCATCAGTCGGGCCAAGAAGACCATCTCAGGCGTCCGCCTCGATCGGCACGGCGCGCTCGCCCCGGGGTCATGTCCCGTCGCTTCGCTCGCCCCGGGGTCATTTCCCGTCGCTTCGCTCGCCCCGGGGTCATTTCCCGTCGCTTCGCTCGCCCCGGTCCTCACCACGCTGTACCTGGTCTTCAACGAGGGCTACTCCGGCGACGTCGACCTCGCCGCCGAGGCGATTCGGCTCACCAGGCAACTGGCCGCCGTCACCGACGACACCGAGGTCAGCGGGCTACTCGCGCTGATGCTGCTGCATCACTCCCGACGCGATGCCCGCATCCGCGCGGACGGCAGCCTGGTCCCGCTCGCCGAGCAGGACCGCAGCCGATGGAACAGCGTCATGATCGCCGAGGGGGTCGACGTCCTGCAGGAAGCGTTGGCCCGCGACACGCTCGGCACCTATCAGGCCCAGGCCGCGATCGCGGCTCTGCACGCGGACGCCCACACCGTCGAGGAGACGGATTGGGTGCAGATCGTCGAGTGGTACGACGAATTGCTGGCGCTCACCGACAGCCCGATCGTCCGACTCAACCGCGCCGTCGCGATCGGTCAGGCCGACGGTGCCCGGGCCGGGCTCGCCGCGCTCGCCGACGTCGACCCCGGGTTGCCCCGCTACGCCGCGACAGCGGCCTTCCTCAAGGAGCAGAGCGGCGACTTCGATACCGCGGCAAGGCTTTACGTCGAGGCCGCCGCGGTCGCAACCAACCTCGCCGAACGCGACCACCTGACCCGCTGCGCCGCTCGACTCCACCAGCGCCTGCGCCGAGGCTGATGGGGTCGTGCTCGAAAGGCAGGATGGGGGCATGACCTCGTCCACCGACGCCTTCCCGGGATTCGCCGACGAAGGCTTCGGGCCAGTTGCCGACGCCTTCGTCCAGAACTTCCGCCGAGGAACCGAGATCGGTGCGGCGTGCGCCGTCTATCACGGCGGACGACTGGTCGTCGACCTCCGCGGCGGCCTCGCCGACGCCACGACCGGCAGGCCGTGGACCGACGACACCATCACGCTCGGGTTCTCGATCTCGAAGGGGCTGATGGCACTCTGCTGCTACGTGGCTCAACAACGTGGTCTGCTCGACTTCGACGCTCCCGTCGCGACGATATGGCCGGAGTTTGCCGCGAACGGCAAGCAGGACATCGTGATTCGCGACGTGCTTGCCCACCGCGCGGGCCTGATGGCGCTGGACGCCGACCTGTCCCTCGACGACGTGTTGGCCTGGGGTCCGGTAATTCGTGCCATCGAACGGCAGCGACCACTCTGGCAACCCGGCACCGAATTTGCCTATCATGCTTTGACTTTCGGATGGCTCGCCGGTGAGATCCTGCACCGCGCCACCGGGATGATGCCCGGCGAGGTGGTGGCCGACTACCTGGTCGACGGCCTCGGGGTGAACGCTTGGATCGGGCTTCCCGCAGAGCAGGAACACCGGGTAGCCAGGATGCACGCATCTCGCTCGCGGTTGATGCGCATCGGCTTTCGCGCCATGCCCAAGGTCCTCCGGGCCAGCGGCAAGTCTGCCGCAGTGCGCGCCGTCACGATGGGCTCGGCGTTTCCGTTCTCGATGATCGACGGTTGCGCAGGCGATTTCAATACTCCCGCGGTTCGCGCCGCCCAGATCCCAGCCGCCAATGCCATCGTCGACGCTCGAGCGCTGGCGACCATCTACGCCGCCGCGGTGTCGCCGGTGAAGGGCGCGCCGCTGCTGACCGACGCGTCGATGGCCGACGCGGCCAAACTGCGATCGGCCGGGGAGGGCTGGCGCGTCGCGCTCACGCCGCCGGGGGTTCGGTTCTCCAGCGGGTTCCTGGTCAATGGCATCCCGTACCGGCCGTTGCTGTCGGACACGTCGTTCGGCCACGACGGCGCCAGCGGCAGCCTCGGGTTCGCCGACGCCGAGAGCGGCACCGGCTTCGGATACGTGAACAATCTGATTGGTGGGGTGCGCGATCACCGGGCCAACGACCTGACCGCGGCATTGCGGAGCTGCCTGAGTCTCTGACCGGACGCAGCGTTCGCGCCGTCGGACCGTACGGGCACGATGGAGTAATGACATCCCCCCGTCGCTTCGCTCGCCCATGACATCCCCCCGTCGCTTCGCTCGCCCATGATCGCGACCCGCGACCAGGCCCAGACCATCCTCGAACAGCTGGCAGGCTCCGAGGCGGTCCTGCGTGACGATCAGTGGACGGCCATCGAGGCATTGGTGGTTCAGCGCCGTCGGGCGCTGGTGGTGCAGCGCACCGGCTGGGGCAAGTCGGCGGTGTACTTCATCGCGGCCAAGCTGCTCAGGGCCGGCGGGCACGGACCCACCGTCATCGTCTCGCCGCTGTTGGCGTTGATGCGCAATCAGGTGCAGGCGGCCGACAGGGCGGGTGTGCACGCGGCCACCATCAACTCGAGCAACGTGGCCGACTGGGCCGAAGTCCACGACCGGGTCCGCCGCGGTGACCTCGACGTCCTCCTGGTCAGCCCGGAACGGCTGAACAATCCCGACTTTCGCGATCAGGTCCTGCCCGCGCTGGCGCAGGACGCCGGGTTGGTGGTGGTCGACGAGGCACATTGCGTGTCGGACTGGGGGCACGACTTCCGGCCGGACTACCGGCGCATTCGTACGTTGATCGCCGAGCTGGGCTCCGACGTCCCGGTGCTGGCGACAACGGCCACGGCCAACGACCGGGTGGTGGCCGACGTCGCCAGCCAGCTGGGCGTGGGAGGCAAGGACACGTTGGTGCTGCGCGGCGGTCTGGACCGCGAGTCGTTGCGGCTGTCGGTGGTGCAGGCGGGCAACCCCGCACAGCGCGCGGCCTGGCTTGCGGCACACATCGATTCGTTACCCGGGTCGGGCATCGTGTACACCCTGACCGTCGCTCAGGCGCACGACGTCGCAGCGCTGCTGCGCGAGCGGGGACACGCCGTCGCCGCCTACACCGGCGCTACCGAGACCACGGAGCGAGAGACTCTCGAGGCGGACCTGCTGGCCAACCGGGTCAAGGCCCTGATCGCCACCTCGGCGCTGGGCATGGGGTTCGACAAGCCCGACCTCGGCTTCGTCGTGCATCTCGGTGCGCCGTCCTCGCCCATCGCGTACTACCAGCAGGTCGGACGTGCGGGCCGATCGACGGCCAGCGCCGAGGTCGTCTTGCTGCCCGGCCGCGAGGACCAGGACGTCTGGCGGTACTTCTCGTCGGTGGCCTTCCCGTCGGAGGTCATGGTGCGCAACGTCATCGACGCGCTCGAGCGGGACCGTCCGCAGTCCACCCCTGCGTTGGAGCCACTCGTCGACCTCGGCAGGACCCGGCTCGAGATGGTGCTCAAGGTTCTCGACGTGGACGGCGCCGTGCGCCGGGTCAAGGGCGGTTGGGTGGCCACCGGGGAGCCATGGGAGTACGACGAGGCGCGCTACCGCAAGCTCGACGAGGCCCGCAAGCGCGAACAGCAGGCCATGCTCGACTACCTGGTGACCGATGGGTGCCGGATGGCCTTCCTGCGTGGCCAACTCGACGATCCCGAACTCGCCGACGACGAGCGCTGCGGCCGCTGCGACAACTGCACTGGCTCACGCTACGACGCCGACGTCGACGCGTCCTCGGCGGAGGACACCCGTCAGCGGCTGATGCGCCCAGGGGTGGAGATCACCGCGCGCAAGCAGTGGCCATCTGGCCTGGCCAAGCTCGGCGTGCAGCTCAGCGGAAAGATTGGCGACGGACCTGCGCCGGGACGGGTGATCGGCAGGCTGACCGATCTGGGTTGGGGCGCCCGGTTGCGCCGCCTGCTCGACGAGCCCGACGGCGAGGTGTCCGACGACGTCGTCCAGGCTGCGGTGAAGGTGCTGGCCTCCTGGGACTGGGTGCAGCGGCCCACCGCGGTCATGGCGTTGGACTCCGACGGCCACCCCCAGTTGATCTCCTCATTGGCTCGCGCACTCGCCCGGCTCGGTCGGCTGACCGACCTTGGCACGCTCCAGTACGCCCCGGGGCGCCGACCCGTGACGGCCGCGAACTCCGCGTATCGCGTGGCCGCGTTGAACGGTTCCTGGTTGCCGCCGGATCCCGATGCCATCGCGGCGGCGGGCGGACCGGTGTTGCTCGTCGATGACATGACCGACACCGGATGGACCCTGACGATGGCCGCCCGCGTCGTGCGGCAGGCGGGCGCGCCCGACGTGCTCCCATTCGCCCTGGCGGGAACCAGCTGATCGGTCCCACCGGTAACACGTCGCTCGTCGTGGGCGACATTCCGGGCAGTGGCTTGCACCACCGGGTGCGGCCAGAGGCTAGGAGTGGATACATGAACCGGACTCTTCGGCGGAGCGTCTTCGGCCTGATGGTCGCTGCAGCGGCGGGTGCCGTGGTCAGCCTGCCGGTGGCCGCCGCCGAACCCACGGAGCCCACCGATCCCACCGCGTCCGTCGAGCCCACCCCGGCGGCTGCCGCTGCCGACGACTGCAACGCGGCGGGCCTGGCGAGCACCATCAGCTCGGTGACCGCCGACCTGAACGTGTACTTCGCCGCCCACCCCGACGTGAACCAGGCGTTGATCGATGCCGCACGCCAACCGGCGTTCGTCGCCGTCGGACAGTTCGACGGCTACTTCAGCGATCACCCGGACCAGGCCGACGAGCTTCGCGCGATCCAGGCGCCGCTGACCGCGTTCAAGGATCGGTGCGGACTGCAGGTCGCGCCCACCGACGCGCTCGCGGTGCTCGCCGACGTCTGACCGCGGTCACTGCTGTGGGTGGATCACCGCCTTGATCGAATCCTGCACACGGCTGGCCAGGGTCAGCGCATCAGCGGATTCGGCGAGCGGAAAGTGGTGCGTGACAAGCTCACTGACGTCGATCCGGCCCGATGACACCAGCTCGATCGCCAGCGGCCAGGTGTCGTTGTAGCGATTGACCAGGCTCAGCGTGACCTCGTTGGGGTTGAGCGCCGCCAAGGGCAGGGCAACCTCCTGCTTGGGCATCCCGATCATCGCCGCGCGTCCGGCTGGTGCCAGTCTGGCCATGCCGGAGGCCAGTGCGCCGGGCGCGCCCGAGCACTCGAGCAGCACGTTGAACGTGCGATCGGCGGCATCGTCGGGCGCTTCCGTCGCGAAGCCCATCTTCGCCGCGAGCCCACGGCGGAAGTCGGAAGGATCGCTGACGGTGACGGACCCCGCCCCGAAGGCGCGGGCAGTGGCGGCCGCGAGCAGCCCGACGGGCCCGGCGCCGGTGACGAGGACGTCGTCACCGGCGGTCAGATTGGCCCGCTTGCAACCCCAGATGCCGACGGACAGCGGCTCCAGCAGTGCGCCTTCCTCGTACGACATCTCCGGTGGAATGGGGTACAGGTTGCGGGCGTCGATCGCCATCAGTTCCATCAGCGCCCCGTCATACGGCGGAGTCGCGAGGAATACCAGATCGGGACACAGGTGATAGCGCCCGGCCTTGCATTCCTTGCAGTCGCGGCACGGGGTGCCCGGTTCGATCGCGACGCGGTCCCCGACGGACACGTTGGTCACCTCGCTGCCGACCTTCGCCACCTCGCCGGAGACCTCGTGGCCCAGCACGATCGGGCCGTCGACGATGTAGTCGCCGATGCGTCCGATCTTGAAGTAGGCGGTGTCGGAGCCGCAGACGCCGACGGCGTGGACGCGGACCACCGCCTCCTTGGGGCCCGGCTCGGGTTCCGGGAGTTGTTGGATCTCAATGTGTTCGAGCTCGGTCATCACCGCTGCACGGTTGGACACGGTTGGTCTCCTAGGGTCGAGATGTGTTGGTAATCAAGCCCGCCCGTGGCTTGCACGCGACTTGCGGGCCACCGAGTCGATGGCGACGGCCACCGCGAGGACGAGCCCGGTGATGATGAAGCGGTACGACGAGTCCAGGTTCAGCAGCGTCAGCCCGCTCGCGATCGCCGCGATGACCAGTGTGCCGAGCAGCGCCGAGAACGCACTGCCTCGACCGCCGAACAGGCTGGTGCCGCCGATCACCGCCGCGGCGATCGCGTTGAGGTTCACGTCGCCGGTACCGCTGGACAGGTTCGCCGACGCCAACCGGGCCGCAGCCAGGATGCCGCCGACACAGGCCAGAAACGAGCAGACCGCGAACGCCGTGAGGTAGATCCTGCCCACGTTGATGCCGGACCGGCGGGTGGCCTCCTCGTTGCCGCCGACCGCACGCAGGCTGCGGCCCCACTTGGTCCGGGTGAAGGCGTAGTTGAGCACCAGCACCAGCGCGACGAACAGCACGACCATCCAGCCCACACCGCGCTCCTGGTTGAGGTACCAGGCGAAGATGCCGAGTCCCGCGACGAGCGCCACCGACCGCAGCACCAGGAAGTTCAACGACCCCACGGACAGATTGGCCTTCTTGCGACGTTGGCGTCGCTCGAAGCCACTGACGAAGAGCCCCGCCCCGGCGATGACGGCCAGCGTGTAGGACAGCCAGGCAGGCACGAAAGCCACCTGGGCGAACTGCACCAGCGCCGAGTCGAACGGGAGGTTGACCGAGCCCTGGTCACCGAGGATCGCGAGCTGAAGGCCGAGGAACGCGAGCAGGCCGGACAGCGACGCCACGAAGCTCGGCATGCCGAATCTCGTCAGCGCGATGCCGTAGATCAAGCCGATCAGGAGCGCGACGGCGCAGGCGAGGACCACCGCCAGCATCCAGTTCCAGCCGTGTCTGACGGACAGCACGCCGACGATCGCCCCCGACAGCCCGCTGACCGATCCGACCGACAGATCGATCTCACCGACCAGCAACACGCACACGATGCCAAGCGAGATGATCCCCACCGCGCACGAATCCAGGGTCAGGTTCACCAGATTCGCGCTCGACAGGAAGATCGGGTTGAGCGACTGGAAGATCGTGCAGATGACGAGTAGTCCGATGACCACCGGCAGCACGCCGACGTCGCCAGCCTTGACGCTGCGCCAGAACGAGCGCAGCGCGCCGGCGAAACCATCGTCCTGACTGAGTCTTTCGTCGGCGCGGTCGAGCGCGGACGGGGGTGGGGTCGGCGGTTGGGTGACGGTCACGGGGCCTCCGTTCCGCCGTCACCCTCGGCGCCCGCGCGGTCCCGGCGACGCGTGACCGCGTTGTCGGATGCGCCGGTGATGGCGGCAACCAGGTCTTGCGTGGTGACGGTCTTGGCGTCGAACTCGCCGTTGTTGCGACCGAGGCGGAGCACGACGATGCGGTCGGCCACCGCACGGACGTCCTCCATGTTGTGGCTGATCATCACGACACCGAGCCCACGGTCCTTGAGCCGCTCGATCAGGTCGAGCACCTCCGCGGTCTGGGCCACCCCCAGTGCCGCAGTCGGCTCGTCGAGCACGATCACCTTCGGCTGGCCGAGCAGCGACCGCGCGATGGCCACGGTCTGGCGCTGCCCGCCCGACAGCGAGGCCACCGGAATTCGCACCGTGGGAATGCGAGCCGACAACTGCTGCAACAGTTTCCAGGCCTGCACCTCCATCGCCGTCTCATCCAGCCGCCACGGCGTCAGTTCGCGGCCGAGGAAGAGGTTGTCGACGACGTCGAGGTTTTCGCACAGTGCGAGGTCCTGAAAGACGGTGGCGATGCCGAGTTGGATCGCCGCGCTCGGGTCGGTGATGGCGACGGGTTCACCGGCGAAGGTGACCATGCCCGAGTCGGGCTGGTGCACCCCCGCCAGGACCTTGACGAGCGTGGACTTGCCCGCACCGTTGTCGCCGACGAGTGCGACGACTTCCCCAGCGGCGACGTCGAGTTCGATGTCGGTGAGGGCGTTCACCGCACCGAAGGACTTGTTGACGCCCCGCAGGCTCAGCAGGCTCGTACTGGTGGCGGTGTCCGTCACCGTCACGTGAGACCCAGCCGCGCGCACGCCGCCGCGTACTCGGCCGTGCACAGTTCGGAGGCCGGCGTGATGTTCTTGTCGATGATCTCGGCCTTGAGGTTCTCCTGGGTCACCAGCGTCGGCGTGAAGAGCTCGGCAGGGGAGTCGAAGATGGTGGTCTTGGCCTCGGGTGTCTCGCCCTTCAGCAGCTGGCTCGCCACGTCGGCCGCGGCGCCGCCGACGATCTCGCTGGGCTTGCTGATCGTGTTGTACTGGTCGCCCGCGATGATCAGCTGCAGTCCGGCGACCGTTGCGTCGTTGCCGCTGACCGGCGGCACCGGGTTGATGCCTGCGGCCTTGAGCGCGGCGATCGCGCCGCCTGCGGTGCCGTCGTTGGCGGCCACGATGCCGACGATGCGCGGTCCGAACTGGGCGATCTGTCCAGCCACCCACTTCTGGGCGTTCTCGGGCTTCCATTCGATGGTGTCGTACTCGCCGAGCACCGGGACGCCGCTGTTGTCGACGGCCGAGTGCACGCCCTTCTTGATCAGCCCGGCAGCGGCGTCGGTTGGCGAGCCGTTGACGATCAGGATGCCGGCGTCAGGGGGCACTGGGGCGCTCTTGACCTTGTCGATCAGTGACTGCCCGATCTGCTTGCCGATGTCCTCGTTGTCGAATGACACGTAGTAGTCCACCTTGGTGTCGGGGATCGGTCGGTCATAGGCGATGACCTTGACGCCCTGGCCCTTGGCGGAGTTGACCAGCGACGCGGCGGCCGCCGAGTCGACGGGGTCGAGCACGATGACCTTTGCGCCCTGCGCGACGGCCGAGTTGAACTGCTGCTGCTGCTTGTCGGCGCTGCCGTCGGCATTGTTGTAGAGCGGCTTGCAGTCGGCGCACAGCTCCGCGAGGCGCTTCTCGAAGCCGGGCCGGTCGTGAAGCTCGTAGCGGGTCGAGCCGGTGTCCGGCATCAGGAAGGCGACGGTGCCACCGCCTCCGCCGCCCGAGCCCCCGGAACCGCCCGAGCCGGAGTCGCTGCTGCAGGCCGTCATCGACGCTGCGATCAACAGGCTTGCGGCGATGGCACCCACGCGCGCTCGGCTGGAGATTCTTGCTCGGCTGGAAGTCATTGGTATCGAAGTCATGGGCCCGCTCCTTTGCGTCTTGCGACCGATGGTGTCTCGACGATTTTGAATCGTGTCAACTGCTAGTTGGCGAGAGTAGGATCCGCCGTTGAATCGTGTCAAGGGTCACATATTCCAGCGTGTTGAGAGGTGAACACAGTGAATCGCGACAAGCCGAGGCGGGCGACGACGAAGGACGTCGCCACTCGCGCCGGGGTGTCGCAGGGGACGGTGTCGAACTTCTTGAACCATCCGGAATGGGTCAGTCCACCCAAGCGCGAGGCGGTGGAGCGGGCCATCGCCGACCTCGGCTACGTCCGGCACGAGGCCGCCCGGCACCTTCGCACGGGCCACTCGCAAACCATCGGAATGCTTCTGCTCGACACCGACAATCCCGGATTCATCCACCTCGCCCGCGGCGTCGAGGACTACGCCATCGAGCGCGGGTGGAACGTGCTGATCGCGAACAGCGCGCGTGACCTCGAACGGGAACGGTCCTACCTGCGGGTCTACGCCGAGGCCCGAGTGGCAGGGGTGATCGTCGTGCCGCACGACGAGTTCGACGAGGGCGCGCACGACATCCGGGCTGGCGGCATGCCCGCGGTCGTCATCGACCGGCTGGAGACCGGGCACGGCAACATCTCCGTGGGGGTCGACGACGTCGCGGGAGGGCGTTTGGCCGGGCAGCACCTCGTCGATCTCGGACACCGGCGCATCGCGTTCGTCGGTGACGATTCGACCGCCACACCCGTGCACGACCGCATGACCGGACTGCGCTCGGCGGTGACGGCAGCGGGCGGCGACTTCGAGGTGATGCCGACGGAGTTGAGCGTCGACGGCGGACGCGTCGTCGGAACCCGGCTGGCGCACCTGCCCGCGTCGGAGCGTCCCACCGCGGTGGTCGCGGCCATCGACCTCATCGCCTTCGGCGTACTGCAGGCGCTGCTGCAGTTCGGTGTCCGGGTCCCCGACGACATCTCGCTGGTCGGTTACGACGACGTGCCCTTCGCCAAACAGCTCTCGGTACCGCTGACGTCGGTGCGCCGTCCGCACTACGAGATGGGCGCGATGGCCGCCGAACTCCTGCTCGCGGCCGTGTCCGGTGACCCACTGCGGCGGCGGCACGTGGTGTTCGACCCCGACCTGGTGGTTCGGGCCTCGACGGCCGCGCCGTGACGGGGGCTAGCCTGCCGTCCCGCCAAGCCGTGCGGTGATGGCCGCGGCCGTCGCCAGTAGATCCCTTGCCCGTCGGTCGATTTCGGAGTCGGTGAGCGACCGGCCGACCTGTAGGGACACCACCATCGCCTGGCGTCGGTGGTGATCGAACACGGGGGCGGAGATGACGCTGATCTCCGACTTGGCACCGCGGCGCCGACCCTCGGTCGTTCTCTCGCTTCTGAGGTAGACCCGTTCGCCGACGTCGGCGATCATTTCGCCGAGCAGGGCCCGCAGCTCCTGCGGAAGCGTGCTCGACATGCCTGCCATCAGGGCGTAGAGCCGACGGCCTCCCGGGGTCAGCCGTTCGACGAGGTATCCCGAGGCTCGGCATTCGGCGATCACGCGATCGAGGCGGTCGGTGCCGGTGCGCAGCGGGATCGTCGGCTCCTTCGCAAGCCAGGCGCGCAACGCGGCGTCGTCCCACAGCACGAACATGAGCCCGACGGGTGGCGCGAACGGATAACTCTGGCCCACCCGCACTCCCACGTCCGTGCCCGGTGGGCCGACGAGTTCGAGCAGGGTGATGCGATCGTCGATCACCCCGGACAACGCGACCGTCGTGTCGTAGGCCTCCGACAAGCGATGCAACTCCTCGCGCGCGGCGGGATCGACCCGCATCGACTCCTGCGCGACGTGGCCGAGCGAGATCAGCCCTGGCCCTAGGCGATAGGTCTTGTTCTGGCCGTCGCGCACCAGGTAGCGGCAGTCCGTGAGGGTCGTCAGGATGCCAAGGCAGGTCGGCTTGCTGAGGTCGACGCGGCGGGCCAGTTCGGAAAGCCCGAAGCGATCGTGCGGGTGGCGGGCCAGGAAGTCGAGGATGGCGACCACGCGTTCGGTCGGGGGCGACGCCCTCTCCGCCATGCGGCACCTCCCGGCACGTTGACTGAAACTAGAACGCGTTCTAGTCTCAGAACGTAACTCTACCAGCTCGGTCCAATATTGGACCGAGCTCTCCAAGGGAAGGCGGCCGACCGCGTGTACTCCCAGACGTTGATCGACGCCATCGCCGAGGCCGAAAGTCTGGTCGCCGCAGCGCCGTTCATCGAAACAGAGGCCGATCTACTCGAGGGGTTGCAGTACCTCGCAGGCTGCGTCGCGGCCTGCACGCACGTTGCGTTCGACTACGACCGCGAGCACCCGTTCCTGCACAGTGGCACGGGGCCGTTCACCAAGATGGGCCTCGACAACCCCGACACGATGTACTTCGGCACCCGCGTCCAGCCCGGTCACGAGTACGTGGTGACCGGCCGCCGCGGCACCACTACCGACGTGAGCTTCCAGCTGCTCGGCGGTGAGTACACCGACGACAACGTGCCCGACAGCGAGACGGCCTTCGACGATCGCAGGCTCGACATCGCCGAGGACGGCACCTTCGAGTGGCGGTTCACCCCCGCCAGTCCGTCTCAGCTCGTCATTCGCGAGGTCTACAACGACTGGTCCGCACAGCGCGGCACCTTCGCGATCGCTCGCACCGACACCGACGGCACCGCGCCGCCCGCATTGACCAGGGAGCTCATCGAGAAGCGCTATGCGGTGGCGGGAAAGCAGCTCGTCCAACGCGTGAAGACCTGGCTGCAGTTCCCCAAATGGTTCTACGACGATCTGCCGGTCAACACCCTCACCGCGCCGCGGCTCACCCCAGGCGGCCTGGCCACGCAGTACTCGTCGGTCGGGCATTACGACCTGACACCCGAGCAGGCCATCGTCATCACGCTGCCGGTCACCGACGCGCCCTACTTGGGTTTTCAGTTGGGCAG
>NZ_JBEVLO010000181.1:0-7481 GCF_040509115.1 Mycobacterium sp.
GGCGCCCTGGGCGCCATCGGCAGCCTCGGCGACCCCACAACCGTAGTCTCCCAAGGCGCACTCCACCCTCCCACCCACACCCCACCACCCCCACCCACACCCACACCCCACCCCGACCCGCCACCCACCCCACCCACACCCAACCCCCCCACACCCCGACCGCGTCCAGCCCCACCCGCACCGGCCAGCCCGGTACCGAGCAACGCCGATCGGAACGACACGGCACCCGAATCCGCTCCGCCGCAGACAGAGTCGTCGTCCCCGCCCAAGGCGCGACCCACACCGCGATGGCGGCGCAAGAAGATCGTCATCCCCGCCGCAGCACTCCTCACCATCGCCACCATCACGGCCGCGATCGTCACCGCGGTGCTCACGACCGACAACGTCCTCACCACCGACGTCCCCACCGTCGCCCCTGCTCCCACCCCTGCACGAGGCGACGATCCAACCTCGGCCAGCCGCGCGAGCGTCGAATTCGCCGACGCGCAGAGCGGTACGTGCCTTTACTGGCCGCCCGACAATCCCGACAAGCCGTCGCCAGTTCAGTGTGGGTTCAACCATATGTTCGAGGTTGCCAGTCCCGTCGACATGGACAGCTTCGGCGAACCATGTCAGGCCGCCGTACGCGACTACCTCGGCCCGCATTACGACCCGAACAGTAGGTTCACCATCAGTGTGCTGTGGGCGGGAGCTGCCGACGGCACCACCGGACGGAAGCTGCTGTGCGGTCTGCAATTGCTCGGCGCCGACGGCAAACCGATCCCGTTCGAGGGCCGCGTCGCCGACCTCGACCAATCCAAGGTTTGGCCCGTCGGAACCTGCCTCGGCATCGACTCGTCCAACCGTTCAACGGATATCCCGGTGGACTGCAAGACGGCCCACGCACTCGAGGTCACCGGAGCAGTCGACCTGGCAGCACGATTTCCCGGCGGGCTGCCGTCCGACGCTGACCAGCGTGCATTCATTACCGACGCCTGTACGCAAGCAGCCGACGCATACTTGGCGCC
This sequence comes from Mycobacterium sp., assembly GCF_040509115.1. Taxonomy (GTDB): domain Bacteria; phylum Actinomycetota; class Actinomycetes; order Mycobacteriales; family Mycobacteriaceae; genus Mycobacterium. Next base: position 1,008 of record NZ_JBEVLO010000181.1, read on the forward strand.
CGCGAAGCTGGCGACCTCTGGACGGGTCCTCGACCTCAAGACCGTGTCCCAAGCGAGTTGGTCGGCGGGCAGCAAGCAGGTGTCGTGCAACATCGGCAGAACCCAAGGACAAGGCTGGATGGCCGTGACCGAGAGTGCGCGGAACCCGTAGTGCGCGAATCCTCCCGAATCCCCGGTGGTCGAATCCTGCTGGCCGCATCGATCCTTCGGGAACACTTCACGGCGCCAAGTCGTCGAAGAATCAATCGACACTCAATGAAAGGCACATCCCATGAGTGACTCGACCAATTTCGATGACCACGGGTCGACGTCGGGCGTCGAGCACGACGGACCGACGGACGACGACGCTCAACTCGATTTCGTCGACCCCACCCAAACCAACACCCCGCTGCAGGATTTCGATGACGACGGCGTCATCGAGACGATCAAGGAAGCCCTGAGCACAGGAGAGCTCGAGCTGATTCACGACACCGGCGGCGACCGGGCCGCCGACACCATTGCGTACGACGTCGACGGAGACGGACAACCGGATGTGCTCGTCACGCGGGAGGATGATTCGTACGTGGTGGCCGTTGATCGAGACGGCGACGGCGATTTCGACAACGCACAGACTGTCGTCGTGAGCGAAGCCCAGCTCAACGACCTGATCCCGGGAGCCGCCGAGCTACTCGACGACGGTAAGGGCGAGGGTGTCGGGCACCCGGTCGGCAAGTCCGAATCCGATGGCGGTTCCCCCGTTCAGTTTCACACCGTCAAGAGTGGTGACACGTTGTGGGACATCGCTCAGGCCGTCTACGGCGACGGGTCGCAATACGGGCGCATCGCCGAGGCGAGCGGAATCAGCGATCCCGAACTGATCTACCCGGGCCAGACACTGACCATCCCCCCCGCGGGTGAGGACGTCCAGCCGGTAAGCGAGCAGCACACGCTGCCGGGTCTCGGTGGCGAGGACGGCTCCGGCAGTGTTGGGGGGCCTCGCACATGACCGGTGGAGGCAGCCGACTGGTCGACGATCCCCGCCGCCGACGACGGATCCGACGCTCCACGTGCCGTGAAATGCATGGCTGAGACGTTGTCGTGACATCCAACACGTCACCACGGACACAGCCAGACCCCAACGTGGACAAGGCGATTGCCGAGGCAAGTCGAGTATTGCGAACGCACGGCATGCCCGAGGTCGCCGATCGTGCCAAGCTAGTGATGGCCGCGCCGTCCCGGAAGCCGACGCTGGTCGTCATCGGAGAGGTAAAGCGTGGAAAGAGCTCACTAGTAAACGCTTTGCTCGGCAAGCGAGACGCCAGCCCCGTCGGCGTCGACATCGCCACCTCGGCGTTCATCCGATTCGTTCCGGGAAGCGACGCGCATGGTGAAGGCGAAACGACGCTGCTCTTCGCCGGCGGTCGGCAGCGCAGGATCGATTGCCGCGATCTGCCGAATTGGGTCACCGCAGAGGGAACACAGGTGCTCGACGACCAGGTCGACGAATTGCCAATCGGTGCCGAGGTGGTCATGGACAGCGCGTTCCTGCCGAATGTGGCGATCGTGGACACGCCTGGTGTCGGTGGACTCAACCCCGCCCACATCCGCTTGACGACCGATGCCGCGACTCGGGCCAGCGCGCTGCTGATGGTGTGTGACTCGACGACCCCGATCACCAATGTCGAGATCGAGTTCCTGCAGTCGGTCAGCGCCGAGGTGGAATCCGTCGTCATCGCCGTGACGAAGACTGACAAGAACCTGCGCCACTGGCGCGCGATCGTCGACGAGAACCGTCGTCTACTCCAAGAACACGCACCGCGGTTCTCCCACGTGCCGATCGTGGGCGTCTCCAGCGCGCGCGCCACCGCGGCCTTTGAAACGGAAGCTGGCGAACGCCGCGACACGGCGTTACGGCACTCGGGCGTCCCCGATCTGGCTGACCATCTGCGGCGCGTCTGCGATGAGGAGGATCGGCTCGTCAGAGTCAACGCGATGCGCATGCTGCGAACCGGTCTCGACCGCTTGGGTGACCAGCTGGCCCTGCAGCAGTCGGCGAACCAAGGCGGCGATGAATTGATTCAGGGGCTCGCCGCGGAGAAGCAACGTCTTCAAAAGCTGCAGGAGGAAGAGAAGAGCGGGTGGAGGGATTTTCTCGGCAGTGACCTCACCTCGCTGCTGTACGCCACGACACGATTGCTCGACGAGAAACTCGACGAACTCAAGACGAAGTGGCGCAACAGGATTGACACGACCAAATGGGAGGCGATCCGGCGCTCTCCGCAGTTGTTGATCGCCGAGGTAACGGCCGATCTCGAGGTCTTGGTGGCGGAGATCTCCGATGACTACATCGCTTCAGTCACAACGCTGGTGCGCACGCTGGGTGCCGACATCGAATTGTCCTTGGACAAATTGAACTCCATTCGGGTTCCGGACGACAAGCCTCGCCGGGCCGGTGTGCTGGATCCGCAGGTGCTCACCTTGGGCGTCATCGGTTCGAACACGTTGGGGCACGGTGTGTTGGCGGCCATGGGAATTGGCGCGGCCGCAGCGGTGGCGTGGCCTGTGAGCCTGGCTCTCGGTGGCGCGTGGATCGCGGTGAATCTCGGCTTCCGCGCCGTGAAGGCTGGGCGGCAGAATCTCCAGCAATGGCTCAACACAACGGTTGGAGCGGTTCGAAACGACGTCGTCCGCGAGCTGCAGGAGCGTACGAACACTATCCGCCCCATCATCTTCGACGAGTATCGGCGCTACCTCGCCTTGTCGATCGAACAGCTTCAAGCCTTGATCAAGGACGCCAACCTCGCCGCTCGAAGGACGCGCTCCGAACGCGAGGACGCGGTCGCCGAGATTCAAGCCATCGAAGCAGGTCGCCTGCAGGCGCTGGCGGCCATCGACCGACAGCTGTCTCGTTATGCGTCACCCGCCAACTGACGATCTCAGGGCGGCGGTGAAGATGAGTTGGTAGCTGCGCTCCAAAACCGTCCATGCCTCACGTTCGGCCGCTGACACCGCCGTCATCCGCTCTTGGTGCGCACGCACGCAGGCGACCTTGGCGGCTTCGGCGACCGTTGGTTGGTCCGTGTCCGCGCCGAGCTCCAATTTCGAGGCGTCGTCTGCGGCCAAGGTCAGACGGTCGAGGGTCGTCACCAATCGATGTTCAGGATCCCACTGCAACATCAACTCCAAGGCTTGCAGCTCCCTGAGCCCATGCAACTCCGGCTCCATCTGTGCAGCCTCAAGGATCGAATGGATCTCCGCTCGGTTCGGCGAATCGGATGCGAGCCGTCGCAGCTCGGCGAACACCCGTCGGGCCTTGAGCACGTCACTGCGATGCAGAAAGCGACTCAATATCTCGGTGCGCACTGCGGCCAGTCCTGATCTCTCGGTCAGCCACTGGCCAAGTTTCGCAGCGCCGGAGTGAGAATGCCTCCGGCCGTACATGATTCCGTACTCGCCGACACGCTCGAGCAGTCGCCCGACATTGGCGCCGTTGTCATCGGACGGGTCGTCTCCGCTCAACAGGCCGATCAGTTCCTCGTCATCGACGGAGGCCAGACGATGCAGTGCGCGGGCATCATCCTCGGTGAGGCGCCCGGTGAGCACGGTCTCGGCCAGCAGGCCGGACACGGGGACGACGGCCCCCGCGACGTGTGCCAGCCGACGGTGCAGTGTGACAGCGTGACGTCCGGCCAGCTCGATCGGATCCGCGGAGCTGAACAAGGCACCTTGTCCGAAGGCGTCGGCGTGCGACAGAAGCGCCAAGGTGTCTACGCGCCCCGCGCCGATCTCCTTCAGGAACGTGAGCTCGTCGCTCCGAGGAGCCCCGTCACTGAGAAAGACCTTCACGTCGGCGGCAACCATCGTCCTAGCCGCACTGCTATCGCCCAACGCACGACGGGTGGCTACCGAACTCGTCGAATTGGTTCCAGCCAATCCAGGCGTGTCGATCAGCTCGTAGTCGCGCAACGTAGCTGATGGGAGATAGGCGACGGCATGATCAATCTCATCGGGGGGGCGCCCCAGATCGTCGGGCAGGCCCCGATGCAACCCGATCGTCGACGACGATCCATCCAATCCGACGACCTCGATCCGGGCAGGCGCCCCGAATCGATACCACGTCACGACTCTCGTGCATTCGGTTTCGTTGGTGGGTGCCACCCGCTGGCCGACAAGCGCATTGAGCAGCGTGGATTTGCCGGAGTTCACTCGGCCTACCAGAGCCACGCGCAGAGTGCTGTCGAGGTCATCGCGAAGAGCGGAGAGGCGCAGCGCATCCGCGGTCCTCAGATGTGGCTCGACCTCATCTATGAGCGCGGCGACTCGCATCGCTGTTCGGCGCCGTGATCGGTGGCCGGTAGGCATGGTCCCCTCCTGTTCGGATCACTACCGATGATCCGGTGACGGCGAACGCGAAAGTTCGCTGCCCGCCAACATAGGCGTGCGCGAGCATTGTGATGGTGCGAACGCCTCGGCCGGGAGATGTCGTCAGTTGGGCGCCGTAGAAGGTGCAGGCTCCGGCGGGACATATCCGGGCAGCGTGATGGGCGGCAAGCCGGGAATCTCGAGGAGCCCCGACGTTGGGCTGAGGCTTGTCTCACTCGACGTTGCCGTCGGCACCGGCGCTGGTTCGGGCGGGGGAAGCGTGCCGGTGGTCCTTGGAGTCGTTTCGGTCGTCGTACTGAGCGCGAGCACGCGGTTATTCGTTCTGTCGGTGACGTATACGGTGCCCCCGCCGTCGACCGCCACACCGGTGGGGAACTTGATGCCGGTGAAGGGCAGCTCTTGCTGCGTCCTGGATCCCCGCGTCAGCGAGGACACGTTGTTGTCCGAAATGTCGGTGACGTACACGGTGCCTGCGTCGTCGATGGCTACCCCCTGGTGGCCGCCGCGTCCGGTGAACGGCAGCTCCTGCTGCGCATTCGATCCGCGGGCCAGCGCGACTACGCCGATGTCGGTGACGTACACGGTGCCTGCGTCATCGACTGCCACCCCCTGGGGGCCGCTGAGGTCGGTGAAGGGTAGTTCCCGTTGCGTGCTGGATCCACGGGCGAGTGCGAGCACGCGGCGATTCAAGGTGTCGGTGATGTACACGGTGCCTGCGTCGTCGACCGCCACACTCTGGGGGCCGCTGAGTCCGGTGAACGGCAACTCGACTTGGGCAGGACCGTCATCGTAGGTGGCGGTGATCACGGCGATGACGATGGTGGCGATGGTGAGGAGTACTGCGGCGGGGATGACGATCTTCTTGCGCCGCCATCGCGGTGTGGGTCGCGCCGTGGGCGGGGGCGATGGTTTGGGCGGCGGCTCGGCGCGGGATGGGATCTTGCGACGGAGAGCGTCGCCGGCCAGAACCAGGTCGGTGACCGGTGGCGGGTCGGGTTTGGGTGGCGGGTTGGGTGTGGGTGGTGGGTTGGGTGTGGGTGGGGTGGGTGGTGGGGTGTGGGTGGGAGTGTGGAGTGCGCCTTGGGAGACAACGGTTTTGGGGTCGCCGAGGATGCCGATGGCGCCCAGTGCGCCCAGGCGGGTGTGAACCAGGGGAATGGTCGAGGAGCCGCCGGTCAAGTAGAGGGTGATCGGTTCGGTGAGGTGACGCACGCCGTCGGCTTGGCCGAGGACCCGTTCGGTGAGTGCCACGGCACGGTCGACATCAGCGGCGATGAGTGCCTCGAACTCCTCGCGAGTCAGCTGCAACACGTGAGTGCCCGCCGCTCCGGAGGTGACGATCGACGCCGAGGACGCCTCGGAGAGCGCTTCCTTGGCATCGCGGATCCGGTCGGCCAACGTCAACTGCCCGGCGATGTTGCCGGGGTCGGACAGTTCGGCGGCCAGCGTCGGATCGGTGAGCGCGAGCTGGCGGGCCACCCAGGTGTGAATGCGGGCATCGAGGTCTTGACCGCCCAAACCCTCGACACCGTCGGCGGCGATCACCGCGACGCTGCCGTCGGCCTGCTTGTCCAACACGGCCACGTCGCAGGTGCCCGCCCCGAAGTCGAAGACCGCCAACCGCGCCCCGACCGGCAGGTCCACCCCGGTGGCGGTGTAGTACCAGGCCGCCGCGGTGGCCTCGGAGACCAGCCGGATCCGGTCCTGAGCCAACCCGGCCTTGATCGCGGCGTCGCGCAGCAGCTGCCGCAGGCCCGGACCCCACCGGTCGGGATGGGTCATCACCACCTCGACCGGGTCGGTCCCCATCACCCGGACCGCCCGGGAGTACACCTCCGCCACGACCGCGGCCACCAGATCGGTGGTGGCCACCAGATCCGAGCCCAGCAGGATCTCCTGTTCGGCCAGCCGCCGCTTGGGAGCCGGCTCGAACCCATCGGGACGGGTCAACGCCGCCTGCACCGCCGCGCGACCCACCAACACCCGATCCGCGGTGTACAGCACCGCCGAGGGCATCAACGCCCCCGCCGAGGACAACCGCACCTCCCGGATCACCCCGGCCCCGTCCCGATAGGCCGCCGCGGTATTCGAGGACCCGAAATCGATGGCCAA
>NZ_JBEVLO010000182.1:0-4413 GCF_040509115.1 Mycobacterium sp.
GCCTTGCCAGAATCGTCGTAGGCCGTGCGACTCATGGACAGCAGCGGCGCCCCGGCCTTCTCGGTCAACAGACGGGCCTCAGCCCTGGTGGCGGGCCGTGCGCCGATCCGTTGCCTGGCCAGCCGGATGTGCACGCCCTTGGCCCGCAAGGCCTGGTAGAGGCCACTGGTCTCGAGATCCTCCGGCGCGGGAGCCAATTCGACGGGCAGATAGTTCGTCATCACCGCGAGCGGCTCGCCGTTGGCGCTCCGAAGCCGCTGGATGGTGACGATCTCGTGGCCGCTGGACAGGTTGAGCTCAGCGGCGACCTCGTCACTCGCCTTGCCGAGCTGGTAGTCGAGAAGCTGCGTCGTCGGACCCTGGCCCGCGCGGGCGAGATCGTCGAACAGGCTGGTGAGCTCGACGCGGCGATGAACGGGGTTCTGCACCACCTGGGTGCCTACGCCCCTCTTGCGCACCAGGAGGCCCTTGTCGACGACTTCCTGGATGGCTCGCCGGGTGGTCGGGCGCGACAGCGTGAGCCGCTTGGCGAGGTCGAGTTCGTTCTCGAATCTGTCCCCCGGGACGAGGTCGCCGTCCCGAATGGCAGCTTCGATCGCTTGCGCGAGTTGGTAATACAGCGGCACGGGGCTCGACCGGTCGAGCTCAACGTCCAGCGGCACGTCGCCTCCGATCTTGGTGACCAGGAAGAATGGCCCTCAGGGTAACACCCGCATGACCGCAAGTCTGAATGTCAGGACAAACTATTGACAGAGCGGAGTGACCAGGGGCACAGTCTTAGGCGAGCCCATCATCTATCGCCCGGGAGCAGACGTGTCCACCTCAGAGCCGTTCGACGTGCTGGCCATCGGCCGGAGCGGCGTCGACATCTACCCATTGCAGATCGGCGTCGGCCTCGAAGAGGTGGAGTCATTCGGCAAGTTCCTCGGCGGTAGCGCTGCCAACGTCGCGGTCGCCGCCGCGCGGCTCGGCAACCGCACGGGCCTGATCTCCGGTGTCGGCGACGACCCGTTCGGCCGTTTCGTACGAGCCGAACTCGCGCGCCTCGGCGTCGAGAACGAGTTCGTGAGGAAACACGACGAATACCCCACGCCGGTGACGTTCTGCGAGATCTTCCCGCCCGACGACTTCCCGCTGTACTTCTACCGCAAGCCCAGCGCCCCCGATCTGCAGATCACCCCCGACGAGATCGACGCGGACGCCGTTCGGGCGGCCAAGCTCTACTGGTCGACGGTGACGGGGCTATCCGAAGAGCCAAGCCGGAGCGCGCACTTCGCAGCCTGGGCAGCACGTGGGGCCACCGACGCGGCGGGCAGGGACGGAGGGCGCGCCCCGCTCACGGTCCTGGACCTCGACTACCGACCGATGTTCTGGGAGACGCCCGCCGCGGCGACCGAGCAGGTGCAGCGCGCGCTCCAGTACGTCACCGTGGCCGTCGGCAACCGCGAGGAGTGCGCGATCGCCGTCGGCGAGACCAATCCGCACAAGGCGGCCGATGCCCTCCTCGACCTCGGCGTCGAACTGGCGATCGTCAAACAGGGTCCGCGCGGCGTGCTCGGCAAGACCAAGCACAGCTCGGTCACCGTTCCACCGAACGACGTGGACGTCGTCAACGGGCTCGGTGCCGGAGACAGCTTCGGCGGCAGCCTGATTCACGGTCTCCTGCGCGGCTGGTCGCTGGAGAAGACCCTTCGTTACGCCAACGCCGCCGGTGCGATCGTCGCATCCCGGCTCGAATGCTCGACCGCAATGCCGACGGCCGCAGAGGTTGCCGAGTTGGCCGAACAAACCGCAGTGGAGGCCGTCAATGTCTAACGCAGATCATTCCCCCGTCGCTTCGCTCGCCCCAGAGCACTCCCCCGTCGCTTCGCTCGCCCCGGCTTGCTCCGGCTACACCCAGGTCACCGACCTACGCGCCGCCGATCCGGGTGCCGTGGCCAGAGCGTGGCAGAACCGGACCACCCGCCCGACCATTCAGGGCGACGGCCGCTTGATGATCGTCGCCGCCGACCACCCGGCCCGGGGTGCGCTCGCCGTCGGCAATCGGCCGACCGCCATGAACAGCCGCACCGACCTGCTCGACCGACTGCGCGCGGCGCTGGCCGATCCCGGGGTCGACGGTGTCCTCGCGACGGCGGACATCCTTGACGATCTGCTGCTGCTCGGGGCGCTGGAGAACAAGGTCGTGTTCTCGTCGTTCAACCGTGGCGGTCTCGCGGGCGCAGCCTTCGAGTTCGACGACCAGATGACCGGCGCGACCGCGGACTCGACCGCTGCGGCGAACATGAACGGCGGAAAGATGTTGTGCCGCATCGCCCTCGAAGACCCGGGCACCGTCGCCACCATGGCGGCATGTGCGAAGGCGGTCGACGAACTGGCAGCGCACGGCCTGATCGCCATGCTCGAGCCGTTCATGTCGAGCCGGGTGAACGGCAAGGTGCGCAACGACCTGAGCCCCGACGCGGTGATCAAGTCGGTGCACATCGGTCAGGGCCTCGGCTCGACGTCGGCGTACACGTGGATGAAACTTCCCGTCGTCGACGAGATGGACCGCGTGATGGAGTCCACCACCCTGCCCACCCTGCTGCTCGGTGGCGATCCGCCCGACCCAGACGAGGCCTTTGCCAGCTGGGAGAAGGCCCTCGGGCTACCGTCGGTGCGCGGCCTCATCGTCGGACGCACGCTGCTCTACCCCGCCGACGACGACGTGAGCTCCGCTGTCGCGACAGCGGTTTCGATGGTGCGCTGACATGCACAGCAAACTCTACATTCCAGCGCGCAGTGCCGAACCGCCGTTCACCGTCGACGTCACCCCGCAATCTGCCGGCTGGTCCGAGTCCTCGCTCCAGGTGCTCGAGCTGGACGACTCGCAGCGCGCCGAGCTCAGCACCGGCGACACCGAGGTGATGATCCTGCCGTTGGCCGGCGGCGGGACCATCGAGTGCGATGGGGAGACCTTCGAGTTGGCCCAGCGCGCGTCGGTGTTCGACGGTCCATCCGACATGGTCTACCTCGGCATCGACCAGACCTACACCCTCTCCGGTGAGGGCCGCTTCGCGGTCTGCGGTGCCAAGGCCAAGCGGTCCTTCCCCAACCGTCGGGTGGCCGCCGCCGACGTGTCGGTGGAACTGCGCGGTGCGGGCAACTGCAGCCGCCAGGTCCACAACTTCGGCACCGCAGGCGTCTTCGAGGCCGACTCGCTGATCGCGTGCGAGGTCATCACGCCGGGCGGCAACTGGTCCAGCTATCCCGCGCACAAGCACGACGAGAACACCGCCACCGAGTCCGAACTCGAGGAGATCTACTACTTCGAGATCGCGCCAGGGCCTTCCGAATCCGGCACGGCTTCCCGCGGTTTCGGCTACCACCGCGTGTACGGCACCCCGGATCGTCCGATCGAGGTCCTCGAAGAGGTCCGCACCGGCGACGTCGTCCTGGTGCCGCACGGTTACCACGGCCCGTCCGTCGCCGCTCCCGGCTACCACATGTACTACCTCAACGTGATGGCCGGACCGGGCGCCGAACGCGCGTGGAAGATCGTCGACGACCCCGAACACGCATGGCTGCGGGGCACCTGGGACGACCAGCCAGTAGACCCTCGCCTTCCTCTACACCAGACAGGAGCCTGACCATGGTTTCGACCGCACCGAAGCGGGCCGAGAAGGTCGCCGACTCAGAAGGCACCGTACGACTCACCGTGGCACAGGCCACCATTCGATTCCTCGGCAACCAGTACGTCGAGCACGACGGCAAGCGCACCAAGTTCTTCGCGGGCGCCTTCGGCATCTTCGGACACGGCAACGTGGCAGGCCTCGGCCAGGCGCTGCTCCAGGACGAGATCACCGCATTCGAAGCAGGAACCGAGCCGTCGCTGCGTTACGTGCTTGGCCGCAACGAGCAGGCCATGGTGCACAGCGCCGTCGCCTACGCGCGCCAGAAGGACCGCCTGCAGACCTGGGCCGTCACCGCCAGCGTCGGGCCCGGCTCGACCAACATGCTGACCGGAGCCGCACTCGCCACCATCAACCGGCTGCCCGTGCTCCTGCTACCCGCCGACACGTTCGCCACCAGAGCCAGTTCCCCCGTGCTGCAGGAACTGGAACTACCGTCCTCCGGCGACGTCACCGTCAACGACGCATTCAAGCCGCTGTCGCGCTACTTCGACCGGGTCTGGCGCCCGGAGCAGTTGCCCGCCGCGCTGCTCGGCGCGATGCGGGTGCTTACCGATCCGGTCGAGACCGGCGCCGCGACGGTCGCGATCCCCCAGGACGTACAGGCCGAGGCCCACGACTGGCCGGAATCCCTGTTCGCCGAACGGACCTGGCACGTCGCCAGGCCGCTGCCGGAACGCTCGGTCATCGCCCGCGCCGCCGAGGTCGTCCGATCGGCGAAGAAGCCGCTGATCGTGGCGGG